>NZ_LT964739.1:377596-686184 GCF_900240265.1 Galactobacillus timonensis | reverse complement strand
CAAGGAACTGAGCAAATGCGGCTTCGAGCGGATTCACGCCTGCCGCTATCTGAACTTCGGCTTCGGCCGTCTGCCGGTCGACAGCTTCCAGAAGCTGTCCATGTACGGCCAGGAGTACTTCGTTCATCACCGCTGCCATGCGACGGACCAGTATATCTGGATGGTGTACGTAACTTCCGATTCCTATGCGCAGAAGGTAAAGAAGATCTTCCAGGAGCTGTACTTTGAGCCGATTGATATTCCGTCGGTGGATGTGCATCGTCTGATGGAAGACTACCGGGACAGGATCAACGATGTCTATGCCTATTGCAACCGTGAGGATGAGATCTGCTCCATGTACCCGGATGTGGCGGTACTGGATGAAAAGATGATCCTCTCCGGATTCATTCAGGCGGATGAGGCGGATGCCTTCAAGAACGTGTTTGTGGATCTTCCGGTCGACTTCCGTTTCAAGGAGCCGTCGGAAATGCCGCAGTGCAAGTGTCCTACGGTATTGAAGAACAACTGGTTCGCAAGACCGTTTGAGCTGTTTGTTGAGATGTATTCGCTGCCGCAGTATGGTGACTTTGATCCGACCTTCTTCATGGCGCTGACGTACTGTCTGCTGTTTGGCATCATGTTCGGCGATATGGGTCAGGGTCTGGTATTGATGGCCATCGGCTTCGCCTTCGAAAAGAAGGGCAAGCTGTTCGGCATCATCGGCCGCGTCGGCATTACTTCGACGGTCTTCGGATTCCTGTTCGGTTCTCTGTTCGGCTATGAGGATGCGCTGAATCCGATCCATCAGAAGCTGTTCCATGTGCGGGAAAAGCTGTTTGATGTCATGGCGAACTCGAATACGATGTTCCTGCTGATCGGTGCGATTGCGATCGGCGCTGTGCTGATCATGATCACGCAGCTCATCAACATCACCAACAACATGAAGAAAAAGAAATACGGCGAAGTTCTGTTTTCGCAGAACGGTGTCGCGGGACTGGTGTTCTACGGTTCGATCATGTTTGCGGTCGTTTACGATAAGCTCGTTGGCGTGAACATTGCGAAGAATCCGCTCTACATCGCCATCTGCTTCGTGCTGCCGGTGCTGTGCTTCATTATGAAGGAACCGTTCTCCAATGCGGTGGAGCACAGAACTGTGAAACCGAAGGAAGGATGGGGCGGTTATGTGACGCAGTCAATCTTCGAGATGATCGAGATTCTGCTGTCGTTTGTGACCAACTCGATGTCGTACCTGCGTGTCGGCGGCTTTGTTCTGTCGCATGCCGGCATGATGCTCGTGGTAATGACCCTGGTGAAGATGACCGGCGGCGCGGGACCGGTAGTGCTGATCATCGGCAACGCGTTCGTCATGATTCTCGAGGGACTGATCGTTGGAATTCAGACGCTTCGTCTGGAATACTATGAAATGTTCAGCCGCTACTATACCGGCGGCGGTGTCCGCTTCAAGGCTCTGCAGGCTGACTGAACAGTAGAAAAAAAAACATACCGGAATGACCGGAAGATAAAAGGAGAAAACGTATGCTTACATTAAAAGAAATGATTCTGCCGCTTATTGCTGTTGTACTGATTGTTGGACCGATTGCCCTGATCTTCAGTGGCAAGGTTTCCGCCAAGAATGCCAGGACCAAGATGATTGCTCAGATTTCCATCTTTGCCGGCGTCTTCGCTGTCATGATGATTTTCCAGCTTCATCAGTTCACGGTCTTCGCTGAAGACGGTGCTGTAGTTGATACTTCCAAGTCCATGGGCTTCCTGGCCGCTGCTCTTGCGGTCGCAGCTTCTTCGCTTGGTGCGGCATGGGCAGTAGCGAAGGCTGCTCCGGCTGCGCTGGGTGCCATTTCCGAGAATCCGGACAACTTTGGTAAGGCGATCATCTTCGTCGCTCTTGGTGAAGGTATTGCCATTTACGGTCTGCTGATTTCCATTCTGATTCTGAACAACCTCTGATTTATGAAGGCTTACGTCATCAGTGACAGTGCAGATACCGTGACCGGCATGCGGCTTGCCGGTTTCGAGGGAGAAGTCATTTCGAGTCGGGATGCGGTTTTGAAGCGGCTCAATGAGCTGATTCAGGACCAGGACATTGCGATGATTCTGATGACGACCGGAGTGATCTCCTTATGCAGCGATGTGGTATCGGATTACAAGATGAATCTCGCAAAGCCGCTGATTGTAGAGATTCCGGACCGCGACGGCAACGGCGGCATCGGTGAAGCGATCAACCGCAGTATCAGTGCCGCGATTGGTATCAAGTTGTAGGAGAGTTATTCATGGAAGAAGAAGAGAAGAAAATCCTGGAGGCCATCAAGGCAGATGTACGTGCCAACGCCGATCTGGTCGAGGAACGTGTCAATGAAGAGACCAGAGCTATGCAGGAAGACCAGATCGAGTTCTTCCGGAAGGGTCTTGAAAAAGAGAATGAGACATATCTGGAAGGGGAGCTGCAGGATCTGAGGCAGTATGCGGCGACCAAAAGCTCGACAGACAGGTTGAATACGAAAAAGCAGCTTCTCGAGCTGCGTCAGCAGCTGGTTTCCGAATTGTTTGATGAGGTGCGCAGCGATCTGAAGAAGTTCACGACGACGCCCGCCTACGAAGAATATCTTCGCACCAACGTGAGGAAGCTGAAGACGACACCGTCCGGATATTTTATTGTCCGTGTACAGGATGAGATGCTGATGAAGAAGATTCTGAAGGAAGAGGGTCTTACCAATTCGATGAAGACGGAATATATGCCGATCGGCGGCTTCCAGTATGTTGACAAGCATGCCCGCATGGAATACACATGCATGCTCAAGGACCGTCTTGCGGATGCGCAGCAGTGGTTCCGCGAACATTCCGGATTCAACCTGGAAGAAAGCGAGGAACAGGCATGAGCGATGTCATCTACTCCATCAACGGACCGGTTGTAACGGTCCGTAACACCACTTCCTTCTCGATGCGGGAAATGGTATATGTCGGTACGAAGCAGCTGCTTGGCGAAGTGATCCGGATCAATGATCAGGTTACGACGATTCAGGTCTATGAGTCGACGACAGGACTGATGCCGGGCGAAGCCGTTACAGGCACTGGTTCCCTGCTCAATGCGACGCTTGGACCGGGCATGCTCAGGAATATCTATGACGGTATTGAGCGGCCGCTGGAAAAGATTCATGAGCAGCAGGGTGCCTTCATTTCCGAAGGAAAGTCGGTACCTTCGCTGGATGAAGAGAAGAAGCGGGATGTTCACATTCTGCTGAAGGCCGGAGACAAGGTCAGCGGCGGCGAAATCTTTGCCACCTGCAGAGAGACACCGGTCATTGAGCATCGTTCCATGATTCCGGTCCGTGTCAGCGGGACGGTTGTTTCTGCGGTGCCTGATGGCGCTTATACGGTTACGGATGTTCTTCTGAAGGTCAGAAACGAGGAGACCGGGGAAGAGATTCCGGTGACGCTTGCTCAGAAGTGGCCGGTCCGTGTGCCCCGTCCGATCAGGGCGCGGGAGCCGCTTTCGATTCCGTTAATTACGGGGCAGCGTGTTCTGGATACGATGTTCCCGATTGCCAAGGGCGGTTCGGCTGCGATTCCTGGCGGATTCGGAGCCGGCAAGACAATGCTGCAGCATTCGATCGCAAAGTTCTGTGATGCGGACATCATCATCTACGTCGGCTGCGGTGAGCGCGGCAACGAGATGACGCAGGTTCTCGAAGAGTTCAGTGACCTGAAGGATCCTAAGACGGGCAACTCCCTCCTGGATCGTACGGTGCTGATTGCCAATACATCCAACATGCCGGTGGCTGCCCGTGAAGCATCCATCTATACCGGCGTAACGATTGCTGAATACTATCGTGACATGGGCTACCATGTTGCGCTGATGGCGGACTCTACTTCCCGCTGGGCTGAAGCCCTGCGTGAAATCTCGGGACGTCTGGAAGAGATGCCGGCAGAAGAAGGCTTCCCGGCCTATCTGCCTTCCCGTATCGCACAGTTCTATGAGCGTGCGGGCTATGTAGACACACTGTCCGGGACGAAGGGCAGTGTCACTCTGATCGGTGCCGTATCGCCGCAGGGCGGTGACTTCTCGGAGCCGGTGACGCAGAATACGCGGCGTTTTGTGCGGTGCTTCTGGGCGCTGGACAAGTCGCTTGCCTATGCGCGTCATTATCCGGCCGTCAACTGGAATGAAAGCTCCTCGGACTATGCGGATGATCTTGCCCACTACTATGGACAGAACGTGGCGCGTGACTTTATGAGTCTAAGGGCGGAGATGCGCGAAATTCTGCATGAGGAAGATACGCTGATGGAAGTCGTGAAGCTGATCGGCTCCGACGTGCTTCCGGAGGATCAGAAGCTGACGCTTGAGATCGCGCGGGTTGTACGTGTCGGCTACCTGCAGCAGAATGCGTTCCATCCGGATGATGCGTCGGTTCCTCTGGCGAAACAGTACAAGATGCTCAAGGTGATTTCGTATCTCAGAAGAGCGTGCCAGGACAAGGTTGCGAAGAAGATTCCGGTGTCTCTGATTGTCAAGACCGGCATCTTTGAGACAGTCATCAAAATGAAATACGATGTTCCGAATAACAATATTGCGCTTCTCGATTCGTATGATGCGAAGATCGATGAGGCACTGAGTTCGATTCTGTAAGAAAGGGAGGACCTGAAATGAGCTTGAAATATCTTGGACTCGATCGGATCGAGGGCTCACTCGTCGCCCTGGATCATGTGACAGGTGTTTCCAATGAGGAAATGGTTGAGCTGACTCTGGAAGACGGGTCCGTCAGGACCGGAAGAGTCACGATGATTGAAGGTGAGAAGGCCGTGATCCAGGTGTTCCAGGGTACGGACGGACTCTCTTTGACCAATACCAAGACGCGGCTGCTTGGTCATCCGATGGAACTGGGGCTGTCGAAGGAAATCCTGGGCCGTACATTCAACGGCATCGGGGAGCCGATCGACGGTATGGGCCCTGTCTATGCAAGCAAGTTTGCGGATGTCAACGGGCGTCCGCTCAACCCGGTATCGAGAGAATATCCGCGCAACTACATTCAGACGGGCATCTCTGCGATCGATGGTCTGAATACGCTGATCCGTGGACAGAAGCTGCCGATCTTTTCGGGATCCGGTCTGCCACATGATCAGCTGGCGGTGCAGATTGTGCGTCAGGCAAAGCTGACCGGTGAAGATGCGGGAAATTTCTGCATCGTCTTCGGTACGATGGGCGTGAAGAACGATGTTGCGGACATGTTCCGGCGCTCTTTTGAGGAAACCGGCGTCATGGAGAAGGTTGCAATGTATGTCAACCTTTCGGATGATCCGATCGTTGAGCGTATTCTGACGCCGCGCTGCGCATTGACGGCTGCTGAATATCTTGCCTATGAATGCGGCATGAACGTGCTTGTGATTCTGACGGATATGACGGCGTACTGCGAAGCGGTGCGTGAGTTCTCTTCGTCCAATGGTGAGATTCCTTCCCGTAAAGGGTTTCCGGGCTATCTGTATTCGGATCTGGCTTCGCTGTATGAGCGGGCCGGTATTGTGAAGGGCGGCAAGGGTTCGGTTACGCAGCTGCCGATTCTGACGATGCCGAATGATGATATTACGCATCCGGTTCCGGACCTGACGGGCTATATTACGGAAGGCCAGATTGTTCTGGATCGTGATCTTTTCATGAACGGGATTGAGCCTCCGATCGGTGTGCTGTCCTCTCTTTCGCGTCTGATGAAGGACGGTATCGGTGAAGGCTATACGCGCAAGGATCATCAGGATGTTGCCAACCAGCTGTTCGCCTGCTATGCAAAGGTGCAGGATGCGCGTTCGCTGGCATCGGTTATCGGTGAGGATGAGCTGTCTGAGATGGATCAGCAGTACATGAAGTTCGGTCGGCGCTTTGAGCAGATCTTTGTCGGTCAGGGCTTCCATACGAACCGTTCGATGCAGGAGACGCTGAACCTTGGGTGGGCGTTACTTTCGACGCTGCCGGAGGCGGCTCTGGATCGTCTGGATCCGCAGCTGATCAAGGAGTACTATCATCCGGAACATGCGGAGGAAACGATTCAGCTTGTTCTGCAGGGAGAGCGTAAATGAGTACGCAGATTGCGGCTACCAAAGGAAATCTGATCCGTTTGAAGAGGGCGCTGAAGCTTTCGCAGAGCGGCTATGAGCTGATGGACCGCAAGCGGAACATTCTGATCAGTGAAATGATGAAGCAGGCGGATCAGGTGAAGCTGGTCCGTGATCAGATCGCTGATGCCTACCGGCTTGGCTATTATCTGCTGGAGCAGGCGAATCTGTATACGGGTCAGCTGGGCAGCGTTCTCGATGAGATTTCGATCGAGACGGGCATTCAGGTGACCTATCGCTCAGTGATGGGTGTTGAGGTTCCGCATGTGATCTGGCAGAAGCCGGATGAGGTGACAATTCCGTACGGTCTTGAGTCGACCAATTCCCGCATCGATGAAGCATACATTCAGTTTCAGAAGGTAAAGGAGCTGACGATGGTGCTGGCGGAGGTGGACAGCAGTGTTTACCGGCTAGCGGATGCGATCTCGAAGACGCAGAAGCGCGCCAATGCATTAAAGAACATTGTCATTCCAAGATACGAGGCTGAGATCCGTGAAATCTCGGATCAGCTGGAAGAAAAGGAGCGCGAAGAATTTTCGCGCATGAAAGTGATCAAGGCTTCCAAGCCGGAAGCCCAGGCCTGATCCGATCAGGAAAAGAGACGTTCGTTATTCGGCAACTGCCGGGGCGGACGTTTTTTTTTGATGGATATTTTTCGGTGATGATTAATCGTCAATGTTACAAAAATGCGGATTTCCGCATTTCTGTCCAGTAGATGTTTAAGTGTTTCATTTCTTGAGGCGTGCCAGCCGGATAGCTGAAGAAATGGCTTATCTGCTATGACTCTTGATAAGATCAATGCAGAAATCGCGGAATCCAGAAAGTGAGGTGCCGGTGAATACTTATGCGGCAATTGATAATAACGTTCCGGTATCCGCAGTAATGAACAGGAAATCCGTTTTCGCAGCATAGTCTCATCATCTTTGCCGGCAGCTGATCCTGCGCATCGCTGGGCCAGCGTCCCTGGTTCGCCATGATCAGCTGCCAGCAAAGATCGGTGAATGCGTCTGGTGGCTCGCGGTACTGGCACAGCGGAGCGGATACAGCTTTGAAGACTGCGTAGAAAACTTTCTGAGCGAAAAGAAAATGGAGCTGGAAGAATGATTACCGATCCAAAGGAGAGACTGCAAGCGTTTGAAACGATGTTGGCGGATCTTGAGAAACAGGCAGAAGCGGAACAGACAGTGATGGAGCAGCTGAAAGCGGGCGGCAAAGAGAAGACAGCGACTTACCGGCAGTATTTCGGCAACCGTCTGTTTTATAAAATGATGATGGAGAAGTATCGTAAATACGGGCTTCTGAAGTGATACATTAGCGATAGGAATTGGGGAATGGGATGTATTCATTATTGTTGGCTGTAATTTTCCTGATATTTGTGAGTCTTGGCCTGCCGGATTCGCTGCTTGGGTCGGGCTGGCCGTCGATGCAGGCGGCATTCGGGGTGCCGTCTTCGTATGCGGGCTATGTGTCGATGTCTATTTCGTTTATGACGATTCTTTCGGCGCTGGCGTGTCCGAAGCTGATGCGGCGCTTTCGTACGCAGTGGATCGTGATTGGTTCGATCGGGTTGACGATTGTGGGTCTGCTTGGCTTTTCCTTTTCCGGTTCGTACGGGATGTTATTTCTGTTTGTTGTTCCGTATGGTCTTGGTGCGGGTGCGATTGATGCGTCGGTGAATTCGTATGTGGCGATGCACTATCCTTCGTCGGTGATGAATTTTCTGCATTGTTTCTATGGTGTTGGGGCGATGATCAGTCCGAATATTATGGCTCTGGCGCTGCGGCAGGCGGGATGGAATGAGGGCTACCGGTGGACGGCGTATCTGCAGATGATCATTCTGTTTGTGTGCGTTTGTTCGCTGCCGCTATGGAAGAATCATGACGCGAAAGAGGAAGAGGAAGCGGTGAAGGGAAGCGGGATCCGGGAAACAATCCGGCGGCCGGGCGTCGCTTTGACGATGGCTTCGTTTTTTGCGTATTGTGCAGGGGAGGCGACCTGCTTTCTGTGGACGCCGAGCTACTTTGCCGGTGTAAAAGAGGGATTGTCGCAGGGGACGATTGCGTCGTTCGGCTCCCTGATCTTCGGTGGCCTGATGCTGGGGAGGCTGTTGTCGGGTCTGGTTTCGAACCGGATGGGTGACCGGCGGCTGATCCGGATCGGAATTACAGTGGAGTTGATTGGTATCGGAATTGTGCTTCTGCCGTTCAAAAGTTATGTTCCGGCAGCCGTTGGCTTTGTGATCATTGGTACAGGGATGGGGCCGGTTTATCCGGCGATTCAGCATATGGCGCCGGCAAACTTTGGGAAGAGATACAGTGCGGCCGCCATCAGTCTGCAGATGGCGAGTGCCTATGTCGGCAGTACGTTTATGCCGCTGGTATTCGGGCTTCTGCAGGAAAAGACGGGAATCTGGATTATGCCCTTCTATCTGCTGGTGTTTGCGGTTTTGAACATTGCGCTGATTGAGAAGGTTTATCGTGTGATTGACTGAACAGGAAAGAAAAGATGCGCTCCGTTATCTGGACGCATCTTTTTTAGTTGATCTTGTTATGTGTGCGGATGATCAGGTTGGCGATGGCGTAAACTACAGCCGCCGCCACAAGAAAGACGACGGAATGTACCAGGAGGTTACCTTCGTTTCCGCTGACTGCGCGCAGATATCCGTCGGCAGCTGCACCTGCGACCAACCCTGCCAGGAGGCTGTATCTTTTCTGTGTCTGTTTGTCCATGAGCCTTCTCCTATACCTGATAATTTTATAGTAGGCTTGGCAGTTGATGAATTAATGAATCAAATGTGTCACGCTGACGAATTAGGCGAAAGCTTCCATCTTCCTGATGCAGTACTTCAGCCGGTCTGAGACGGCCATTGTACTGGGAAGCCATACTGAAGCCATATGCTCCGGTTGTAAGGACTATTACTTGATCACCGGGTTTTAAAGTTGGCAGCTTGATGTGCTCAGCTAGGATGTCGCCGGTCTCACAGATGTTTCCAACAACGGTATACTCCGCGGTTTGGTCAGAGCTGCTGGTAGTAACAATGTGGTGTGTTGAGCCATAAAGGACATGACGCATCATGATATTGAAGCCAAGATCTGTACCTGCGTATAATGTGCCGCTATTCTGCTTGATACTGGTGACAGTGCCGATCAGCTCTCCACACTCTGCTACAAGATACCGTCCGGGCTCTACGATGAAAGACAGCTTTCGTCCGGTTCTCCTCTGAAAGTCCATGATGAGATCGTCGAGGTCTTTTCCAATGTCATTGATGTCTAACCGTTTCTCGTCGTGATACGGAACTCCGAATCCTCCACCAAAATCGACTTCCGTGACCTCTGGCAGCCACTGCTCAACCACCCGCAGCAGTACTTCCGCAGCCTGCAGGAAGTTGGAAGGGTCCAGATACTGTGAGCCGACATGCATGTGGGCGATCGTAATGGATGCGTTAAAATCATGCGCAATTTTCTGCGCCTTTGGTATATCTGCGAGGGGAATCCCGAATTTTGTATTGCCTCCGGTGATTACTTTTGTGCAGTGTCCATCGCCGATGCCGGGATTCACGCGGATACCGGCTTGTTTTACGCCCGTTGTCTTCAGGTACTGCTCCAGCTGGTCCAGAGAATCAAGGATTGTAATTCTTGCATGTTCAGCGGCAAATTTCATTTCGGGCGGCGTCATGTTGTTGGAGCATACAACAATTTCATCTTTTGTATAACCGGCGGCCTCTTCCTGAACGACTTCACCCATTGACATGGCATCAGCATGAATGCCTTCGCTGCGAATAATCTTCAAGAGCTCGATATTGGCATTTGCCTTAACCGAGTACTGGGGATGAAAGCCGGGGTCTTTGCACAGTTGTCTTATCTCACGACAGCGCTGCCGTAGGATTGTTTCGTCGTATACGTAGAGCGGTGATCCATAGACAGATATCAGTTGTTCATATACCTCTTTGGAAAGAAAAGTTTGCATCATACGTCTCCTTGTTTACTTTTTGGTGGAATTCTATAATTTTGTCATTATGGAGCTTGAAAGCAGACAATTAGCACTTCTGAATGAATTTTTGAACAGCCCGGACCGGTATTTTACTAACCGGTACATGAGCTCTTTATTTCATGTAAGTTTTCGTACGGTCTCTAATGACATCCAGACTTTGAATGACCGCTTGCGTGCGTTTGATGCGGCTATTGTTATGGTCCGCAGCCATGGCTATCATCTCATATGCTCTGAAACGGTTTTATTACATTTACAGCATCAATACTTATGTACCGATACTACCATTCATCATCCACGCTCCTTGCAGGCAAATTCTTCGGAGGTTTTGTGCTATCTTCTGACCAATAGTGAACCATACCGGGTAGAGGATATTGCTGAGTATTTGCATTGCAGTCGCAGAACAGCCTCTCAACGTATCCATGAAGCAAAGATAATCCTGCAGCGATATCGAATTACGCTCGTTCGAAAACCTCATTACGGCATGTGCATGCATGGCGATGAACGGCAGATACGCTATTGTTTTATGGACGCAATCTCTTCGTCCAGAGAAGCTAAAACACTGTTGGATGACCATGAATATCATAATCTTGAACAGAGACTTATCAGCTTTTTAAAAGATACGCAGCTTCCACTTTCGAAAGCTGCCCTTAGTAAACTTGGCATCCTTCTTTGGATCAGTTGCATTCGCCAGAAACAAAGCCACGTTCTTTCGTTTACGTCAGCCGAGTTTCAACTGCTTCATACAATGTCAGATATGCCCCTGGCTGATGATGAGCTGCGGAAATGCCTTGGTCAAAGCATTGTGGCTGACGTCCTGAGACAAGAGGATTACCTGCTGGCAAGAATATATCTTGCTTCGGCAGTAGACTATCGCGGATTTGCGGAAGATCCTCATCTTCCTGCCACAATTAAATCCGAAGCGCTACGACTGGAGCAGGGAGTGATCAATGGCTTGGCGAACGCAGGTATCCTGTCCTTTAAAAATACGGGAGGATTTAAGGCGTACTTTCGATCGCTTTTTTTGCAATGTGCTTTCCGTTCTTTGTTTTCTATCACTGAGTATGGAACTGACAGCGGCCTGATCCAGGATGTGTATCAGACACCGCTCAGTGCAACGATTGGAGCTTTATGCAGTCAGGCTATCAATGCAATGACTTCCTGTCCGATGGGTGAAAAAGTGGAGATGGACTTTGCCTTTATGACCTATGCCTGGATAAGAAGCACGAGAAATCTGCAGAAGAAAATTCACATTGCGATTCTGACACCTTATTCCCGTATTACCGGTGAATCTTTAAAACACCGTGTTTTGGACCGCTACAGCAATATCATTGAATCGATCGATGTTCTTACCTATGCACAGGCTGTGAAAGGGGACTTATCTGCGTATCATGCCATTCTTTATTTTGAAGATGAGCTTCCTGTATCTGTTTCACATGGGCAGAAGGTGCTTAAGGTCAGCTACTTCTTTACCAATGAAGATGTTGCGAATTTCTATGAAACCATTGCGGTTCCTTCCCGGAAATATGAGCGTGCATTTGGCCCTCTATACCAGGAGGATTACATTCATGGATTTCTTTATCAGTCACAGGAACAGTTGGTTGCATGGCTTCAGAGTCAGACAGGCAGCGACAGTGTAAAAGAACAGATTTCAAAGATTCAGTTAGAACCAAGCTTCATTTCAAATGAGACTCTGAATCTGCTGGTCTTTGTAAAAGGCCAGGAAAATACATTTTCACGCCTTCTTGTATTACGTCATCCTGCGGAAGTGGATGGGATGCGTATCGAACGCATTTTCATCCACTGCATTTGCATCGATGGCAGCATGATTCGTTTGAAGACGGCGGAGAAAGTGACTCGTAATCTTACGTCAATTATAGATACAGATGAGATCATTCTGAGTGGAAAAGGCATTGATTTCTATAATTACTATATTCATTTTCAAAAGAATGCTCTTGAAGAAAGGGGCCATAAAGGCCCCTGACTCGATCATTTCGGCAGCTCATCAAACATGTGCATATTGAAGACAGGGGTTTCAGTTTTTCGATCAAAAACTTTACGCCCATGCACATAGGTTGCCTGCGCCTGGTAGTCATCGGAAATGACAGCCAAGTCAGCATATTTACCAATTGCTATGGAACCTGTTGTGTCTGCGCAGCCATAATACTGGGCAGCGTTTAGAGAAGAAAGACGCAGCACCTGCTCCAGAGGTAGATGGAGCTGGTTGACTAGATTTCCAATTCCAAAGAGAACAGATTTAGAACTGCCAAGCAGGCGGCCGTCATCGTCACGAACGAATCCTTCTTTTGAAACATTCAAAGGCGTTACCCAGCCGATTTCATAGCGCCCAGGTGCAATACCTGCTAATGCTACAGAATCTGAGATCATCATGAAGCGGGAAGGGTCCTTGATGCGGAACATCATATCAATAAAGTCCATGCATACATGAAGGCCGTCACAGATAACTTCATTTTGAATTCTGTCATCCATTAACATAACCCCAAGGCCGCC
This sequence comes from Galactobacillus timonensis, assembly GCF_900240265.1. Lineage (NCBI taxonomy): Bacteria > Bacillati > Bacillota > Erysipelotrichia > Erysipelotrichales > Erysipelotrichaceae > Galactobacillus > Galactobacillus timonensis. The sequence goes on along the minus strand of NZ_LT964739.1, from coordinate 673,590 downwards.
AATATCCCGGTGATGAATCCCCTGCATCACATTGGCTGTATGCGTTGAAACGCGCCAGCCATGGTCTACCGCTTCACGTGCTTCGGCGGACTTTGCATTGGAGTGAGCAAAGGCGATTGTTACACCTTTTGAAATAAGAAACTGTGCTGCTTCGTAAGAACCTGGTATTTCGGGCGACATGGCAAAGAGCTTCAGCCTTCCTTTGGAATCGTCCCAGTAGCGGTAAACATCTTCCATCCTGATATCCGGATGAGGTTCTGGCCGGCCTCCTTCGCCGACGCGGTTCAGGTAGGGTCCTTCGGAATGGATGCCTTGAATGAATGCTCCATCTGGATATCCTTCTTCTGCCACCTCTGCGACCTGCTTCAGCGTATCCGTTTCGGTTGGGAAAATATTGGTTACACCCTCATAGGTGAGCGCATGCAGATAATGCCGCAGATCATCTTTAATCAGGTCAGTGTCGCCTGTTTTGGCTAGGTCAGAGTTTCCATATCCATAGGTGCCATGATTATGGGTATCAAAAATGCCGGGAATAATGCGCAGATCACCATAATCTTCGATATTGTCAGGATTTGATCCTTCGCCGCAATAACCTGCGATCTTATCATTCTCAATGAGAAGAAATCCGGCGCGTACCCCATCTTCAAAATAGATGCGGGAAGAATGAAGTGCTTTCATGATTACAGGATTCCCGTAACAGATCCAAGAATGCCGATGCCAAGGATCAGGAAGATAATCCAGATCGGCTTCCACTTTTTGCGGATCAGGAAAACGATAAAGAAGAGAAGGACGAGTTTTAAGAATCCAGGGATAATTCCATCAAAGATATCCTGAAGAACCATTTCTGTGCCAGCTCCCATTGGGATGACTGCGGGGCTGGAAATGGAAACCATGCTCGATACCAGAGAGCCAACCATGATCAGGCCCATGGCGCATGCGGCGTCGGACAGCGATTCAATGACACCGGATTTAAACGCACGCGTGATTACGTCTGTACCAACAGAATAGCCAAGGTGGAGAAGATACCACTTCACGCCGAGGAAGATACCGCCGTAAATGGCAACGAAGAGGAAGACACCTAAGGGATTGCCCTGGGAAGCGAGTGAAATTCCGATTCCGGCTGCAAGAACGCGGATGCAGTTAAAGAAGATGGAGTCGCCAATGGCAGCCAGAGGTCCCATGAGTGATGTCTTGATGTTAGTGATCATTTCGCCAGTTACTTTTTCCGGATCCTGGGCACGTTCCCTCTCGAGTGCATATGAGAGACCAAAGACAAGACCGGAAGCGGCGGCATGTGTATTGAAGAATTCAGTGTTGCGGACAAATGCTTCTGTTAGAAGTTCCTTATTGTTGCCATAAACTTCATTAAGGACCGGTAACATGCAGTAGGCATAGGTATTACCTTCCATGCGAACCATGGTGAAGTCGCCCCACATCTGGCCCGAGCACCAGAAGATGTGCTTAAGGTTTTTCTTTTCGGTTGGGGTTAATTCTTTTTTCGTCTTAGTGTTGGCCATTAGAATAAACTATCCTCCTGAGAAGAACCGGACGTCCCGGGCGTGGCTGCTGGTGCTTCATCAATTTTTTGGTTTACCTTATTGAGACTTTGCTCGATGAGGAAGATGGACATTGCAATGGCAAGTGCGATGATTGCAATTCCAATCGTTTGCAGATGCATCATCTCGGCGAGAACGAAACCGACAAAGAAGAAGATTCCAAGTTTCTTGGACCAGACCATGGAGGTGAGGATGCCAAATCCGATGGCAACAAGCATGCCGCTGGCGACATCAAGGCCGTTGATCAGCCAGAGGGGCATGAGGTCGTTAATGGCGCCCAGATTTCCTACGCCAAGCCAAAGAGCAAGGAAGATGACAAGCGTACGAGGAAGTGGTGTGATAACGAAGCAATAGAGATAGTGGAGGATTGTGTAGTGACGCTGGTCGTTTTCGGCGGCGTACTTATCGTATAAGCCGAGGAAAGCGAGCTGAATCGGAGACATCAGCGTGTTGCAGTACTGAATCAGCGTTCCAACAGGAATAGCTAGTGCGATCGCGGCGCTCATATCAGTTTTCGTAAGAATTACGGCGGCAACCGGAATAAGTGTGCCGGATTCCGGGTCTGATGGGATAACGCCTCCGATTGCCGAGATGCCCATATAAATGGCTTCGAGCTGGGCGCCCATGATTAAGCCTGTTTTCATGTCTCCAAGGACGAGACCGGTCAGCCATCCGACAAACAGCGGTCTCCATGTGGCGTCCCATGCCATCATGTTGTCCAGTACGGAGATGAGATAGTTCATTATGGTTAGTGCGATTGCTGCCTGAAGAATTGACATAATGAAATTTCCTTTCTGGTTTCAAATTATTTGCCGATGATATCGGCGAGTTCTGTCTTTTTATCAGTTGTGAGCATGCGGTATTCGCAATCAATTCCGGTTGCGATCAGTTCGCGGAGCTGTCTGACCTCCTCTTCATTGGCATAAAGGGAATCAGCATACCGCTGCCTGTGCATTGTTTCTTTGTTTACACGTCCAAAATTGCCGACATTGATGTAAGGAATTCCTTTTACATTTTTGGCAATTTCCAGCGCATCCTTAGGACAATTGACAACGACAAAGATCTGCATTCCTGCTGCCCTTGGATCATTCAGCTGTTCGATGGCTCCGTGTACGCTTTTGACAGCAACCTTCATTCCATCAGGAGCTGCCATGTGCAGTGACATGCGGATCAGTTCGTTGGCGGCAGCTTCATCGTTGGCAACGACAATTGCATCAACTGCAAGTTGTCGTGCCCACTGATTGGCTACCTGGCCGTGAATGAGGCGTTCATCAATACGCAGTAGTTTAATCATGGGTCCTCCTTTCTAAAAAATCCCCTCCTCTTCTGGTGATGGAATCTTCGGTGCTTCAAGAAGCATCATTCCGGACTGTGCTTCCTGAATCATGTTCCGGATTTCCACCTTTGATAAAACTTTCTCCTGGGCGATGATATTAAGCGCAAGCGGGATGTTATATCCCGAAATAATAAGGATGCGCGGATCGTCGTGGAGGAGTCGGAATACACTTTGTTCAACACTGCTTCCATGCATGTCACAAAAGACAATGAGCTGATCAAAGTCGCCGATCGCCTTCATTTCAGTTTCAATTTGAAGTTCGGCGCTTCGATCATCCAGGTAGCAGCAGATCGAATATATATTTTCGTTTTTGCCCATCATGATGCTAAGAAAACTCACGGTACCATCGGCAAATGTACCGTGCGACGCAAAGAGATATTTGACTGTCATTGTGCCCTCGGCTTATTGATCTATAGATTCATATTAGGCGGTTTGTATGTATGTTCAGTGCAATGATTTTCAATTTGAATCATAATTTTAATGCGCTTTAAACTGTATGATTTGCAATGCAGAAAAAACGGGAAACATGCTTTCCGTTTGAAGGACTGTTAGTTCAATAGGTGCTTAATGATAGCTAATGAGATGAATATTTTGGCAATAAAAATGGAAGTGTTCTCCGTCCTTCCAATCGAGCTCTCACGGGCAAGATTGGAATATGACAAGGGCGGATAACTTCCGGAAACGCAAATTTATGGCATTAGCGAGAACAGAGTTCAAGTTAAATATTGAAAGGGATCAGGAAACACGGAAGATGTATCTCACCGGGAAGGGGTTGATTGCAGAGAAGATGGGAAAAGGAGAAAGTGAAGATGCCTCGCAGCTGATGACAGAAATAGTAAACTGTCGGTTGCAACAACTCTTTGTTTTCTGCACAATTAGTATCGTGAGCCATGAGTGAACGTTATCGTAAGATCTGGGCAGTTCTGGGTGTTGTGATTGTTGCGGTGTCGCTGCTGTTTCGGTGGCAGTTTGCGGTTGGTTATGTGATCGGTGCGGCAGTGAGCTGGCTTCTGTTCTGGCGCAATGAGACGTTCTGGTCGGATGTACTGGATACGCGGGTTCCGGTAGGCGGCGGGGGCCATTTTATGGTCAACTATCTGCTGATGGCGCTGGCAATGATTCCAGGCGCATTATTTCCGCGCTATATCAACATTTTTGGGTGTGCACTCGGGCTGATTTCCGTTAAACTAGCTATAGTGCTGAGTGAAACGGTAGGAAAGAAAGAGGAGGATCATGACCGTTCAGAGTGATGTGTATGTCATTATTCTCTTGACGATTCTGCTTGGAATCGGGATCGTCGCTGTTTCAAAGAAAATAGATAAGCTGGATCCGCTGCAGGAGCCGCGCGGTTTAGCTGCGATGGTCATTATGGGCGTCAAGGCAGTGAACCGTACATGCATCGACAATATGGGGAAGCGGAACGGGGATGCGATTACGCCGTATATTTGTGTTTTGTGGACCTATATTTTTTCGGCAAATATTATTTCGCTCTTCGGACTGGCTTCGCCGACAGCGAATCTTTCGGTGACGCTGCTGCTGGCATTTATTACGTGGCTGCTGATTCAGATTGTTGAATTTAAGTATGGCGGTGTGAAGGCTTATTTCCATGCGTTCATTGAGCCGATTGCGCCGATGCTGCCGATGAACATTATCGGTAAATTTTCGACGATGGTTTCGATGTCGCTGCGTTTGTTTGGCAATATTATGTGCGGCGGCATCATGATGCAGCTGGTGTACATTGGTACGCAGCTGCTTTCCAATAAGATTGCTTCGGCAATTGCGCATTCGTCGGTTGAGGTATTCAACTTTATGGGGCCGGTTCTTGCGCCGCTGCTGCATGCGTATTTTGATTTGTTCTCGGGCTTCGTTCAGACGCTCGTATTTGTTACGTTAACCGTTGTTCTGATCGGAAATGATATTCCGACGGAAGTTAAGACAGTTCAGGCATAGGACCTGCAGGAGGAAAAAGTATGGATGAGGTAAGCATTGGAAAGGGATTGGTTGCCATCGGTGCCGGCATCGCGGTCATGACAGGTTTTATGACTGGACGCGGTGAAGGTGAGGTTGCGGCGCATGCCTGTGACGCAATTGGAAAGAATCCGGAAGCTGAAAGCAAGATTCGTTCGACGATGATTCTTGGTATCGCTCTTTCGGAGACCTGCGCTATTTATGGTCTGCTGGTTGCGATTCTTTTGATCTTCGTTTATTGATTGGGGAGTAAGCGATGCTGGATGTAGACATCATTGGTCAGCTGATTCCGAATCCGCTGACGATGGTGGTTCAGCTCTGCAGCACAGCTGTTCTGTTTCTTCTCGCGAAGAAATTTTTATGGAAGTCCGTGAAAAACTGGATGGATGCCCGCACCGCCAAGATGCAGGCTGACCTTTCGGACAGCGAGAAAGCGAAGCAGGATGCTTTTGCGGACCGCGAAAAGGCTATGGGTCAGCTCAATGAGGCCAGTGGACGTGCCAAAGAAATTGTTTCGGCGGCTGTCAGTGAGGCAAACAATGAGCGGGCAGCGATCCTAGCCCAGGCTAAGAAGGAAGCGGCAGGCGAAAAGCAGCGTGCCCATGAACAGATTGAAGCAGAGCGTGCCGCCATGTATAAGGGCATGCAGAAAGAAATGGTCGATGTCGCACTGGCTGCGGCCGGCAAACTGATCGGTCAGCAGAGCGGGGCAGAAATGGACCGCCAGGCCGTCGACGCATTTGTGAAGGAAGCAGACAGCCATGCCGAGTGAACTGGCGAACCGGTACGGGCAGGGCTTGTTTTTAGTGGCCCGTGACAACGATACGGTGGAATCCAAAAAGGAACAGGCCGAAGAGCTTCTTAAGGTCATTGATGAGACGCCGCAGCTGCTTACGTTTCTGGAGGCGGTGCAGGTTACCGATGACGAGAAGAAAGAGGTTCTGAAGAAGTCGCTTGGCGAAGCTGTGGATGTGGATGTTCTGCATCTGCTGGAGCTGCTGATTGACAAGAACCGGATCTGGTATCTGCGCGAGATTCTGGAGGCGTATATTGCGCTTGCTGATGAGCATCTCGGTATTATGCGGGGCCAGGTTGTCAGTGCACGGAAGCTGTCGGATCAGGATATGGAACGGATCCGGGCAGCACTGGAAAAGCAGTATGGCAGAAACGTGGTTTTAAGCAACAGGATTGATCCATCGGTTATTGCCGGCATCAAGGTGATCATAGACGGCAAAGTGACCGATGTAACGATGAAGGCGCGCATCGATGCGATGCGTGACGCATTGCTGAAGGGAGGACAGGCATGAAACAGATCCGTCCGGAAGAGATCAGCTCCCTCATCAAGGAGCAGATAAAAAATTACGATCAGAAGATTCATTCGGATGATGTTGGCTATGTCATCAGTGTCGGAGATGGCATTGCGATGGTTCAGGGGATTGATCAGGCGATGTCTTCGGAGCTGCTGATGTTCCCGCATGGTGTCATGGGAATGGTCATGAACCTTGAGGAAGATCACATTGGCGCTGTTCTGCTTGGCAGCGATACGCAGATCAAAGAGGGCGATGAAGTCCGCCGCACGGGAAGAATCGTTGAGGTTCCGGTCGGGGATGCGCTGCTTGGCCGCGTCGTGAATGCGCTTGGTCAGCCGATTGATGACAAGGGTGATATTAAGACCCAGAAGACGCGTCCGATTGAGCGTGTTGCGCCGGGTGTCATGGCGCGCCGTTCCGTTTATCAGCCGCTGATGACGGGTCTGAAGGTCATTGACTCGATGATCCCGATCGGCAAGGGTCAGCGTGAGCTGATCATCGGTGACCGTGAGACGGGTAAGACGGCAATCGCCGTTGATACGATCATCAACCAGAAGGGTAAGAACGTATACTGCATTTACGTTGCCATTGGCCAGAAAGAGTCGACGGTGGCACGTCTTGCGGCGCGTCTGGAAGAAGCGGACGCGATGAAATATACGACGATCGTTGATGCCAGTGCATCCGAGTCGGCGCCGTTGCAGTACATTGCGCCCTATGCGGGGTGTGCGATCGGCGAAGAGTGGATGGAACAGGGCAAGGATGTTCTGATCATCTACGACGATCTTTCGAAACATGCGGTTGCGTACCGTACGATGTCGCTGCTGCTGAAGCGTCCGCCTGGACGTGAAGCATATCCGGGCGATGTATTCTATCTGCACAGCCGTCTTCTGGAACGGGCTGCGAAGCTGAGTGATGAGCTTGGCGGCGGTTCGTTGACGGCGCTGCCGATCATTGAGACGCAGGCCGGTGATATTTCTGCTTATATTCCAACGAACGTGATTTCGATTACGGATGGTCAGATCTTCCTGCAGGCGGATCTGTTTGCGTCCGGTCAGCGGCCGGCGGTTGATTCGGGTCTTTCGGTTTCCCGTGTTGGTTCTGCGGCTCAGACGAAGGCGATGAAAGAGGTATCTTCGTCACTGAAGCTGGATCTTGCGCAGTACAACGAGATGCTGAGCTTTGCGCAGTTTGGATCGGATCTTGATGCGTCGACACGCAAGATTATTGAGCATGGTGCGCGGTTGACGGCTCTGTTGAAGCAGCCGCAGTATCGTCCGCTTTCGATGGCGGATCAGGTGCTTTCGCTGTATGCGGCGAAGTACGGTTATCTGGATGCGGTCAAGGTGGAGGATGTGGCTTCCTTTGAGAAGAAGCTCCATACCCTGTTTGCGACGAAGTATCCGGAAGTGAAGTCGGAGATTGAGGAGAAAGGCGTCCTCTCCAAAGAATTGAAGGAGAAGATTGACGCCGGCATGAAGGAGGCCGTCGATTCCTATACGCTGATGCAGGGAGCGGCGGAGTAATATGGCGCAGTCGAAGCAGGCTCTGCGTTCACGCATCCGTTCCGTAAAAAGTACGCGCAAGATCACAAAGGCGATGGAAATGATCGCCAATGCGAAGCTCTTCAAGCAGCGTAACCGGATGGAACAGAATCGTGAATATGCGCAGCGGCTTCAGTCAACCGTAGCTTCGATCGCGGCGGACAGTCCGGATCTGGATGAGATGTATCTGAAGCCTAAGACAAGCACAATGGCGATGACCATCGTATTTACCAGTGACCTGGGGCTTTGCGGAGCTTACAATGCGAACGTTCTGAAGTTTGCGCTGGCAAATCTGAATCCGGCGGATCCGATCGTTCTGATTGGTACGTCGATGTATCATCAGTTTCAGGAGAACGGGTTTCATATTCTGAATGAGAAACCAATCTCATCGGATAAGCTGACGCTGATGGAGCTGAAGGGATGGGTGGAACAAGGTACGCATCTCTATGAACAGAATGAGGCCGGAAAGGTTCAGGTTCTTTATACGCGCTTCATTAATACGATGACGTTTGCGCCGGCGATCGATGTGCTTCTGCCAACGGATACGACGAAGCTGAAGGTGGAAGAAGATGAACAGAGCGGGCCAAAGATTCTGACTTTGTTTGAGCCGGATCCGGTGACGATTCTGGATCAGCTGATTCCGATGATGATTCAAAATGTTGCCTATGCCGAATGGATGGAGGCGACGACGGCGGAACAGGGTTCGCGCAGAGTTGCCATGAAGACGGCAAGCGACAATGCCGACAATCTCAGTGAAGAGCTGCTGCTGGAGTACAACAAGGCGCGGCAGGCAGCGATTACGCAGGAAATTACGGAAGTGGTCAACGGTTCAAATGCCGTATAAAGAAAGAGGGAAGTGCATATGACAAATACAGGAAAGATTGTTCAGGTCATTGGACCTGTGGTAGATATCCGCTTCCATCCGGATCATCTGCCTACGATTCTCAATGAGATTGACATTGTGAAGCCGGACGGGAAGATGGTTGCCGAGGTTGCGCAGCATATCGGCGACGATATTGTCCGGTGCATTGCGATGAGTTCGACCGATGGTCTGGTGCGCGGTATGGAATGTATCGATACGGGTGCGCCGATCGAGGTTCCGGTCGGTAATGAAGTCCTGGGACGGATGTTCAATGTCCTGGGTGAGCCGATTGATGGTCTGGGCGATGTGAAGGCGACGCAGAAGCGGCCGATTCACCGGGAGGCGCCGAGCTTTGCGGAGCAGCGCAGTTCTTCCGAAATCTTGGAGACGGGTATCAAGGTCATTGATCTTCTGTGCCCTTATACGAAGGGCGGCAAGATCGGTCTGTTCGGCGGCGCCGGCGTCGGTAAGACGGTGCTTGAGCAGGAGCTGATTCATAACATCGCCATTGAGCATGATGGCCGCTCGGTCGTTGCCGGTGTCGGTGAACGTACCCGTGAAGGCAACGATATGTACTATGAGATGAAGAATTCGGGAGTTCTTCCTAATACAGTTCTTCTCTATGGTCAGATGAATGAGTCGCCGGGTGCACGTATGCGCGTTGCGCTTTCGGCATTGACGATGGCGGAGTATTTCCGTGATGAGGAACATCAGGATGTGCTTTTGTTCATCGATAATATTTTCCGCTTTACGCAGGCTGGTTCTGAGGTTTCGGCTCTGCTTGGCCGTATGCCGAGTGCCGTCGGTTATCAGCCGACGCTGGCGACGGAAATGGGCCAGCTGCAGGAACGCATTACTTCGACGGATAAGGGTTCCATTACTTCGGTTCAGTGCATCTATGTGCCGGCCGATGACTTGACGGACCCGGCTCCGGCGACGACATTCTCGCATCTTGATGCGCGTCTGGTTCTGGATCGTTCAATTGCGGCGCTTGGCATTTATCCGGCGGTGGATCCGCTGGGATCGAGTTCCCGCGCCCTGGATCCGCTGGTCGTTGGCGAGGAGCACTATGAGACGGCCCGTCAGGTACAGGAAATTCTGCAGCGCTATAAGGAATTGCAGGATATCATTGCGATTCTTGGTATGGATGAGCTTGGCGAAGAGGATCGTAAGACGGTTGCGCGTGCGCGCCGGATTCGTAACTTCCTTTCGCAGCCCTTCTCGGTTGCGGAACAGTTTACGGGCATGAAGGGTGTCTATGTTCCGGTGAAGGATACGGTTCGCTCGTTCCGTGAAATTCTTGCCGGTAAGTACGATGATCTGCCGGAGCAGGCCTTCCTGTCGGTTGGCACGATTGAAGACGTCGTCAAGAAAGCTGAGCAGCTGAAATGAATCTGATCCATTGCCGGGTTGTTACGCCGCATGGTGTGTATCGGGAAATGGATGCGAGTATTCTGAACATTCCGACGACGGATGGGATACAGGGCATTCTACCGGAACACATGCCATTAGTGACGATGCTGAAGATCGGCGAAATGACAACTGTCGAAGACGGACAGCGCAGAAGCTATGCGATCGCCGGCGCATTGTTCTACTTCAAGGATAATGTGGCTGAGATTCTGACGGATGCCATTGAAGGCAAAGATGAGATCGATGTGGAGCGCGCGATCCGGGCAAAAGAAAGAGCGGAGAAGCGGCTGTCTTCCAATGATCCCAACATCGATATGAAGCGTGCGCAGGCTGCGCTGGAAAAGGCACTGACACGCCTCAAGGTTGCTGGCACTGCCAACATTCAGGATTATTCCAAAAAGTAGAGATCCGGATCTTGTGTCTGAGCAGAAGTGATGTTACTATCTTTCTGCAATACGAATATCAAACCTCCTGAAGCCGCGGGGTCATTGTACCCGACAGACGGCAGGGAGGTTTTTCTTATGGCAAAAAACAAGTCGCTTACGTTTTCTTCTTCCGCTCTTGAGAAGTGGTCTCACGGCTGCGGGCTCGCCTTCACACTAACGCTTTCTGATGTTGCGCTGGTTCTTCCGGATGGGCGCATGGTGGCCGGTACATACGCCGGCTTTCCGCAGTCCCATGTTTCGCCTTCGGTGATCCGCTACCTGTTTCAGCAGTGTTACGGGGCGCCAGAGATGCCGGACGGCTCTTCTCTTGAGGTGCTGGCGGACATCGCCGGTATCGCTTTGGTCAACCAGAAGGACCGCAGCGTCCGTGTTCCTGTCCGCTGCAGCGGCTCTGCCCGTTTCATCTGTCAGCTTCTGCTGGCCAACGGGTACCACCGCTCCTGGTAGTAAGAGATTGGCTCTGCAGCAGTACGATTGGTACAGCATACTGCCGCAGGAGGCCTGTTTTGTTAGTTATCAAGTACGCGGTCAATCTCAGAGATCGCTCCTGCAAACCTGGGGTCATTATTAAAGTTTCCCTGCAGAACGAGGCCGTTGGTTGCGGTGCCGAAATAGTCGTCGGCACGATCAGCATCAATCACAAATTCAAGTACAGATCCGTTGATGTCCACGGTACATCCGTTGGACGCATCCTTCGGATCTTTTTCTTCGATCTTGACAACGGGGAGAGTAATGCCGCTGTCGAGGACGAAGTAGTAACGGGATCCAATGCTCCCAAAGCTGTAGCCAAGAGCGACGCCGATGAAGCCGTCGCCGTCGTAAAGTAATCCGGTTCCCCGGTCGATATGCATGTGCTGGCGGATATAGCCGTACTGGGTCGATGTCGGATCGGTAATGGTGCGGTAATCCATGTAGGTTTTCAGTTCACTGGTGCCGCAGATCGGAATGGATTTATAAGGAAGACGACGCTTGTAACGGGCATAGATTGCCGGATCAATGGAACGGGTACCGGCAAACAGTGAAATGATCATTATCATTCCCGCAACAATCATCCAGAACAATGGTGTAGGAAGAAGAAATCTGTGCCTCATGATCAGATACTAGCAGGATCTCTCCGAAAGTCACAGATAAAAAAGAGGGTGGTTTCCAACAATGGATTTTCTGCTAGTACCCGAATATGCGATGCTGAGCCTGAGTCTATGAGCACTTGTCTCTTGCATTCACATTTTGCCTGGCTATATTAGGGATGAAAGAACAACTGTCCCATGCCAGGATTAAGTTCCCTTGTGGTTGGCAGTAGTTCTTTTTTTTTCTATGTGCTTCTCGCGAATGCGGGGGAAAGTCTGACTGGAAAGAAAAAAGCTGCTCGGATTTTATCTTTTATCTGCCTGGTTGTGTTCTCTGCAAATCCTTTCATTCCCCGTGTACAATGCTTGCAGGAGTTGATATTCGAATGACAAAACTTTATTTAAGATCGTTTGTGACATTGAAATATACCGTGATTCTTCCGGTTCTGATTGTGCTGTCCTTTATATGCATGATGGTGTTTATTAATTCGGGAATCGAAGTGTTCCGCTATCTGGCGCTTGGCTTTGCGGCGGTCATGGTTGTCTTTCTGATCAAATATATTTATGAGCGCAATACGGTCGGCAATCAGCTGAAGAAGATTGAAGACTGGAACGCATACGATAATGCGGTCGTCATCGGCCAGGCGTTTCTTCTGAAGGACAGGATGATGGTGTATGACCGTTCTCTGGTGGAGTTTTCCTATACAGATCTGATCGGCGTTCGCGGCGAAAAGCTGAAGAAGGGAAAATTCAAGCTCACCTTCCAGATCCCGGAAGGCTCCGTGAGCGACGTCTGCAGCTCCAAGGAACAGGCTGGGCGCTTTGCGCAGTTCCTTCTGACACGCAATCCGTCGCTGCAGATTACGGAAATCATTCCGGAAGGCGACGGCAAGATTGACCATATCGAGAGCGGAAAGTGATATGACAGATACCATTGCGGCCATTGCGACGGCGCCGATGGATGCGGCAATCTCCGTGATCCGCGTCAGCGGTCCGGATGCGATCGCTGATATTAATAAAATCGCCAGTGTTGACCTTACGGAGGCAGAGGGATATACGCTTCACTACGGGACCGTTAACGATGCCGGTGAGGCGGTTGATGATGTTCTGTTTGCGGTGTATCGTGCTCCGAATAGTTATACGGGCGAGGACAGTGTCGAAATCAGCTGCCATGGCGGCGTCTATATTACGCGCCGCATCCTTTCACTTGTGTTAGGAACCGGGATCCGGATGGCACGCCGCGGCGAATTTACGGAACGTGCCTTCCTCAATGGGAAGATGGACCTTTCGCAGGCGGAAGGCGTCAATGACCTGATCCGTTCCAAAGATGAGGTGAACGCAGCCAGCGCCATGCATGCAGTGAAGGGGTCGGTGAAACATATTCTGGAGCCGTTATTGGATCAGCTGACCCAGATCGTGGCCCAGATCGAAGTAAACATCGACTATCCGGAATATGACGATGTCCCGACGCTTGTTAATGAGACGCTGCTGCCGGAGGTGCAGGCATGGATCCGGCAGTGCGCCGATCTGATCAGGACTGCGGACCAGGCTGTCTTCGTGCGCAACGGCATTAATACCGTTATCCTCGGCCGTCCCAACGTCGGCAAGTCATCACTCCTCAATGCTCTGCTGGAAGAGGATAAGGCGATCGTCACCGATATTGCCGGAACGACCCGTGACCTTGTGGAAGGTTCGGTACGCCTCGGTTCCCTGACGTTGAATCTGATTGATACGGCCGGTATCCGTGAAGCCCGCGACAAAGTGGAACAGATCGGCATCGAAAAGTCTCTCGACGCTTTAAAGAAGGCGGATCTTGCGATTGTCGTCCTCGATGCGACGGCCGGCATTACGGCAGAGGATCAGAAGATTCTTGACGCCGTCAAAGACCGCACCCATATCGTTGTCTACAACAAGAAAGACGAGAAGGATCTGCCCGGCACCTTGTCGATCAGCGCACTGAACAAGGACATTCAGCCCCTGATTGACGAGATTGAGCGCCTTTATCACAACGGCATCCTTTCCGCAAAGTCCGATACACTCAATAATGAGCGTCAGATCGGCCTTGCCCGTCAGGCGGCGGATGCGATGCGCAGCGCCGAACAGGAACTGAAGGACGGCGCCAGCCCCGATCTTGTAACGGTGGATCTGCAGAATGCCTGGGAAGCACTGAAGGAGATTACCGGCGAAGGCGGAAAGGAACAGCTCATGGATGAGATCTTCTCCCGCTTCTGCCTTGGAAAATGACGATGGAAAACATTCATTATGTAGATTCCCATGCCCACCTCATGGGAGAAGAGTTTCAAAATGATCTGGATACGGTACTGGAAAAGACTAAGGCGCACCGCGTCGACCGCATCATGATCATTACCCTCAAGGAAGAGGAAGCGCGCCGCGCGAAGGCGTTTGTACAAAGTCAGGAAGGAAAGGGAATCGACTTCCGGATTGCGACTGCCATTTTTCCCGACGAAGCCGGCACATACACCGAAGATGACTATGAACGGTTTGAAGCGATGGCGGGTGATCCGATGATCACTGCGGTCGGCGAGATCGGTATCGACTATCACTGGGAAAAGGATCCCGTCATTCAGGAAAAGCAGCGGCAGCTCTTTATCCGTCAGATCGAGACGGCAAAGAAGCTGAACAAGCCCATTCTGGTGCACAGCCGCGATGCGATTCAGGATACCTTTGACATCCTCCGGGAACACAAGGTCCATGGCCTTATTCACTGCTACTCGGGCACGAAGGAGATGGCACGGGAATTTGTGAAGCAGGGCTATTACATCGCCCTGGGCGGAGCGGTAACGTTCAAAAACAGCCGTCACGCAAAGGAAGTGGCCGCAGATATTGATGTGAACTATCTGCTTTCGGAGACGGACTGTCCCTATATGGCGCCGGAACCGGTACGGGGAACGCGCAATGATCCGTCCAACATTCCGTATATTGTGGATGTGCTTGCAAAGTGCCGCGGTATTACGGTGGAAGAGATGGCGGCACAGATCGATGTCAACTGGACCCGCTTTCTGGAGGGAAAATGAAGCAGCGCATCAAGCAGGTGATCGTTGTGGAAGGACATCACGACACCGATACCCTCAAAAAATACTATGACTGCGACACGATTGAGACGGGCGGCAGCTCTCTTGATGACGCGACGCTGAAGTTCATTGCCAAAGTTCAGAAGGTGCGCGGCGTCATTGTGTTCACTGACCCCGATTCACCCGGCAACCGGATCCGCAGCCGCATCAATCAGACGGTACCCGGCTGTCTCAATGCCTTTGTAGAAAAGAAAGATGCCCGTACCGACAAGAAGGTCGGCGTCGAACATGCCTCGAAGGAGGCACTGGATCAGGCACTTGGCAACCTCGTTGTCATCGACGAAGATCCATCGGGCGATCTGACGATGACAGATCTCTATCTCATGGGCTTTACCGGCGCAAAAGATGCCGCGGCTTTACGGGAATATGTCGGATCCGTGTATCATATAGGAAACGGAAATGCCAGGACCATGGCGCATCGCCTGCGCTGTCTTGGCATCACGAAAGAACAGCTGAAAGAGACGATAGTACAGTGGAAGAACGCAAAATGATCGCCGTCCCCTCAAGGACGAAGGAAATCCTGGAAAAGTATGATCTCAGGGCGAAGAAAGGCTTCGGCCAGAATTTTCTTGTGGATCCGGTCATTGTGACACGCTGCGCAGAACAATCACACAGCGAAGGTGCTGTCATCGAGATCGGGCCTGGGCTGGGCGCATTGACGGAGGCTCTTGCCCGCGTCTCAAAGCACGTGACCTGTTATGAAGTGGATGAAGATATGGTCGAGGTGCTGAAGGATACACTCAGCGCTTATGACAATGTCGAAGTCATTCTGCAGGACTTCCTGGAAGCTGATCTGCATGAAAAGACTAAGGCGCTGAAGGAAGCCTACGGTTCCATCAGCGTATGTGCCAACCTGCCGTACTATATAACGACACCGGTACTGTTCAAGATCTTTGAAGAAGGGGATATTCCCTGGATTACGGTGATGGTACAGAAAGAAGTCGGTGACCGTTTTGCGGCGGCACCGGGCAGCGCAGAGTACAGTGCACTCTCCGTCGAGGGACAGTATCTCTATTCGATCCGGAAGCTGTTTACGGTACCGGGAAGGAGCTTCAATCCTTCGCCAGCGGTGGATTCGATTATTCTTCAGTTTGCGCGGCGTGACAATCTGGATCCGTCTGTGAACACGGCTGACTTCTTTGCGCTGGTGCGGGCATCGTTCCAGCAGCGGCGCAAGACGATCTACAACAATCTGCGTACGTACTTTGATGATGCACAGAGGGCGTCGGATGTGTTGCGGCGGGCGGGCATCGAACCTTCGCACCGGGCGCAGGAGCTGTCGGTGGATGATCTGATGAAGATCTATCGGGAGTCGTTATGAAAGAGCGTGCGTATGCGAAAATCAATCTCTGTCTGGATGTTGTCAAGGGGCGGAAGGACGGTTATCACGATCTCAGGATGATCATGGTACCGATTGATTTCTATGATGTACTGGAGATGACACGTGCCGAAGAGACGAGCCTGCGCTTAAACCGCTCCTATCTTCCGGTGGATGAAAAAAATACGGTGATCAAGGCGATCAGCGTATTGCGGGACATGTATCATTTTGATTCGGAATATGCCTGTGTATTAGAGAAGCACATACCGACACAGGCCGGCCTCGCAGGCGGAAGCGCCGACGCAGCGGCCGCCATCCGCATGCTCAACCGGATGGAACATCTTCATATGACACGTAACGATATGGTGAAAGCGGCACGGTCGGTAGGCTCTGACGTACCGTTCTGCGTACTGAATCAGCCGGCACTGGTGGAAGGAACGGGCGAGGTGATTGAGCCGTTTGTCTGCCACCCTGACTTCCATGTGCTGCTGGTGAAGCCGAAGCGCGGTGTTTCGACGGCTCTTGCCTTTCAGAAGTTTGATGAGCTGGAGACACCGGTGCATCCGGATGTGGACGGGATGCGGCAGGCGCTGATCGAGGGGGATTATGCTGGCGTTGTTAGGCGTCTAGCCAATTCGCTGGAAGATGTGTCGATGGACCTTGTGCCGGAAATCAAAAAGGTGAAGCAGGAACTGACGGACTTTGGCTTTGATGGCGTACTGATGTCAGGCTCCGGCTCAACGGTGTTTGGTATTACGCAATCGCGCCGGCTGTTGAACGATGCCTGTGATACGATGCGCCAGCGCGGCTATTTTACGCGTATGACGCGGATCTTGGCACGATCAGCGGTATAGAAATATAGATGTTTCGTGTTCGTGATTACTGAAGCTGTGCCTGATGATTTATGCGGGTATGGCTTTTCTTTTGCAAAACTCGTTACAAAAAGTGTGATGATACACGAGTCTGCTGACAAAGTAGGGATTGTAAACAAAATTTTGGATGAGAATCCTGACCGGTTCTGATACTGGCCAGGATTTTCTTTTTTTCAGTGGAATATCGTGAGGATCATAAAGGATTATTCCTTATCTGGTGCTCCCTTAACGCTGGTTTCCAGTGTTTTTATCCTCTTCAGGTTCACAAAAAAAATCGATACTGCTGCCTGTATCGTCATTCCGCTCATTCCACACGCATGGGCATTTCCATAATCGAGGGTCTGCTTCAGTTCCGCATTCTTAGCCTCGATCTTGTATCGCTCAGCATATAGTTCTCTGAATTCATCTGATTTCATGTAATCCATCTGAGCAATATGCGTATCTGATTTGATCTTTACCGAGTAGGTTTTAGACTTCGCACCTTCCTTGTAACAGCCGTTTCGCAAAGGACAGTTTCTGCATTTCTCTACATCGAAGAAATAGGTAACTACTTTTGTATCAGAACCATTCGCTGCTTTCTCCTGACCGCCTTTGCTTTTTCTGACTGCCATATGTCCTGCCGGGCATACATACATCCCGGCATCCTTGTTGAACTCAAACTTTTTCTCCCGGCTTCCATGCAGAACATTCTCACTCAGCTTTGATGCCAGCTTAATTCCTTTTTCTGAGGTGTATTCAATATTGTCTTTCTCGGAATATGCGCCATCACCAATCAGAGCGTCTACGGTTACTCCTGCGTCTTCTGCTTTCTCAATCAGATCTGCCGCCTGCTTGCCGTCATGTTTCTCTCCGGTTGTCACTGCTGCACTCACAATGACTCTGTCCGTGGTCATGGCAATATGCGTCTTATACCCGAAGAAGGAAGTGTCTGCAGTCTTGTGTCCCACTTTCGCATCCGGATCTCTGGAGAATTCCAGCTGTTCTCTCGTGTCTTCAACTCCTTCTTTCAGGTAATTGAGACGTTCCTGGATATCCGGTATCTTCTGAAGCCGCTCATCTGAAGCGATCAGATCCAGCAGTTCCTTGCAGTATTCGATTTCATCCTCCAGAAGACCGCTGCTTTCCCGCTTCTTCGGCATTCTGTCCTTCATGGTTTCATCCGCTGCATATACAGACTTTCTCAGTTCCTTTGCCCGCCTGATCAGTTCCTCACGCGGAGAAATATGCTGGTATAGTGCATTGGTATGAGTGGAATCGACGATGATCTTTTCATGATCATGAATGACTCCTTTCTTCTTCCCGATTTCAACAGTCTTGCCAATCAGCACATCCAGCAGATCGGTATCCTTGAGTCTGGTTCTGCGGAATTTGGTAAGCAGGCTCGGATCAATGAATTCAGTTTCCTCAGGCCTGTAGCCCAGAAAGTATTTCATTTCCATGTCATATCGGACTCTTTCAATCAGATCACGATCACTGAGCTTACGTGCGGTCTTAAGAAGCAGATATTTGAACAGCAGTACCGGATCAGCTGCAGTTCTGCCCATACAGTCGCTGTAGTTCTTCTGAACTTCTTTAGCAACAAAAGAGAAGTCAATCGTTTCGTTCATCTGACGCCAGAAGTTATCTCCAGGGATCAGAATATCGTAGAGCCCGTTATAAGAGCCAAGATCCAACTGGGGCAAATCAATCATTCTTAACATAAAGACACCTCCGGAGTATAGACACATTGTATACCATGCATGCATGTTTTTCAACCAAAATGTGAAGAAAAAGCGCATAATCATCGCATTGATTCAGATTACGCGCTTATCATTTTGGATTGGATATCCGTGTCCAAGCAGCTCATAGGTTAATGGGTGATGTATAATCGGCTATTCGATAACCGCACTTTTTCAGCACCCTCATGATACACAAAAAACTCGTGCAGAAAAATGGAATTAATGGTCTAAAACTCGTAACAAAAAGTGTGTAATTTTGAAGGAAAGGCGCGCCGAAAAGTGTGCATTCAATAATCAACGACATGGCGTGCAGCCTTGTGCATGTAGTCTGTCACCTGCCGGTTACGCTTGTCTGTGATGCGGCTCATACGGGCTGTAAAGCCTTTGATGTTCTGATGGTCTTTGATCGATGCGTAGTGTGCAATCTGCTTGTTGTACCACTGGTTCATTGATTTGAGCTTACGTCCGTCAACGATGAAGGACGTCCCCGTGGTTGTTACACATGACGCAAGATTATCGAGACCGACATCAATGGCTAATACATTGTCCGCATTCAGATTCTGCGGCTCCTCTTCCTGCTCGTAGCAGTACTGAATCTTCAGTGCCTTGCCGTTCAGAACGGGCACGATGCGTACTTCAGCGATGTGCCTGCCTGAAATTCTTTCAGGTACCGGAATGCGTATGGAATCCAGATCCGGATGCTGCTTTGAAAACGTACGACTCATCGGAACGATCAGATTGCCGTTTCTGATGTTGATCGCATTCGTTGACAACACCAGCAGATACTTTCCGCCTTTCGTGCGGTAGTGCGGAATGTGCACTTTCTTGTAACCATTAATTGCAGCGTACCGGTTCCGGCTACTGCAGAAATACGAGTGTCATTTCATCTGAGTGGTCCGGGCTGAAGGTATAACCGTCATTGAACTTAGCAAAGTCGCTGATATCTTCAATCTGATTCTCTGCCATCCAGCGGACAAATCTTCCCCTTGCCATTTTGGCATAGACACTCGGCATCGTAATTTTTTGATCATGTTGGACGCCGAAGATGATGTTGATGAGGCGATCGCCATTTGTCTGATCAATGTATGGTGTGATGGCGTCGCTGTACTCCTTCGAGGCAAGATTGATCAGGACGTGGCTGTCGTCCATCACTTCCTGGTACAGTTTTCTTCCCCAGAAGTGGTAGAGACTGGTGTGTCCGTCAATGTTCAGCTTTGCCTGCATCTCGAGGCGGTAGGGTACGATGCCATCGAACGGCTTCAGTACCCCATAGAATCCCGAGAGAATGCGCAGATGATCCTGGAGCCAGTCCAGTTCATCCGTAGTAAAGGCTTCCGGCGCCATGTTCTGATACTGGATGCCGTTATAGGAAAATAAGGCTGGTGTTTGACCTGCATTCAGATCCATGTGCGCAAAGATCCGCTCACTGTCTTTGGCAATGGCGTCGCTGCAGTTCCACATCGCTTTCTTTTCACTGCTGGAGAGGTCGTTGATTGTGTTCTGGAGCTTTTGGGCATCAGAAAGGAAGACAGGGACGGTTTTCCATTCGATGTCTTCCTCGATCTTCATCTTCTTGGCGGGGGAAATGATCACCTTCATAGCAATGCGAGCATGTCGGCCGGATTGCTCGAGGCATTGACCTTTGCCATCACCTTTACAATGACGCCGTTTTCATCAATAAGATAGGTCGTACGTACGACGCCCATATAGCTGCGTCCGTACATTTGTTTTTCCTGCCAGACGCCGTACTGCTGCAGAACAGTGGTGTCGGGATCCGCCAGCAGAATGAACGGAAGTCCGTACTTGTCCGTAAACTTGCGGTGCGAGGCGACAGAATCTTTACTGACGCCGATGACGACGGCATCCTTTTCCTGAAAGTGGGGATACAGTTCGGCAAAGCCGCATGCCTGCTTGGTGCAGCCGGATGTCATATCCTTGGGATAGAAGTAGAGAACGACTTTCTTTCCGCGGAATTCGTGGAGGGAACGCGGTGTTCCGTTCTGGTCGTTGAGGGTGAAATCGGGTGCTTCGGTACCTGGATTGAGCATAATAGTCTCCTTACAATGTGATTATAGAAAAAGGAAATGGAAAATTGACAGTAGTATGCTTTGGGTGGCGATGGAATGAGAACCTTCTATAATGGTTGTTGTCTTACGGATGGTGAAAAACAGGATATGAAGAATGCGATTGTTATGGCGGCCGGCAAGGGGACGCGGATGAAGTCCGATACCCCGAAGGTGCTGCATCAGATTCTCGGAGTTCCGATGGCGGAGCTCATTGTTCATTCGCTTCGTGAAGCCGGAGCAGACCGGATTGTGACGGTCACGGGCTACCGGCACGAGGAAGTGGAAAAGGCGCTGGCGGGACAGTGTGAATTTGCCCTGCAGGAGCCGCAGCTTGGAACAGGGCATGCCGTCATGCAGGCACGCCAGCTGGCGGAGGAACGCGGAGTGACTCTTGTGATCAACGGCGATGCGCCGACGATTCAGCCGGAAACGCTGCAAAGGCTCTTTGAGTCGATTGCGGATGCGGATATGTCCGTGCTGACAGTGAAGCTGGACGATGCGGGCAGCTACGG
The DNA here is from genome assembly GCF_900240265.1 of Galactobacillus timonensis. NCBI lineage: Bacteria > Bacillati > Bacillota > Erysipelotrichia > Erysipelotrichales > Erysipelotrichaceae > Galactobacillus > Galactobacillus timonensis. The sequence continues at coordinate 652,516 of NZ_LT964739.1, read as the reverse complement.
GCGCATTGTGCGCGGAGCCAACGGAGAAGTGGAACGGATCGTCGAAGCAAAGGATGCGACGCCGGAAGAAAAGAAGATCAATGAGATCAATACCGGCATCTATGCCTTTAACAACGAGAAGCTCTTCGCAGGATTAAAGGAGCTGCGCAATGACAATGCCCAGAAGGAATATTACATTACGGACCTTGTCGCGATCTTCCGCGAACACGGCTGGAAGGTGAAGGCCGTAACGGCAGGCAACCGCGAAGAGGTGGAAGGGGTCAATGACAACGTGGAACTGGCCCGTGCCTCCAAATGGCTGCAGCACAGAATCAATGAAAAATGGATGAAGGCAGGCGTAACGATGATCGATCCGGATACGACCTACATTGGTCCGTATGTGACATTTGGACATGATGTTGTAATTCATCCCTGCACTGAAATCTACGGGAGCACCTATATAGGAAATCATGTTACAATTCTAGGCGGTTCAACGATCGTTGATACCAACATTGAAGATAACACGACCTTTGCACAAAAACTCGGGGGTAAGTCAAATGGTTAAGGAAACAGTCCTCTTCGCTCTCACCAGCTCTACGGATCTTGCGGCAAGCATTGCCAAGAAACTGGGTCTGACGCTGGGCCGCATCAAGGTAGAACACTTCGCAGACGGCGAAATCATGGTTACGCCGCAGGAGACGGTGCGTGGCCGTTCGGTCTTCATTATTCAGAGTACATGCCCGCCTGTGACCGAGCATCTGATGGAAGTCCTTGTCTGCATCGATGCGCTGAAGCGTGCAAGTGCCGGTGAAATCAACGTCATCATGCCATACTACGGATATGCGCGTCAGGATCGTAAGGCGGATGCGCATCAGCCGATTACGGCGAAGCTGGTTGCGAATCTTCTGCAGATTGCGGGTGCGGACCGCGTTGTGACGGTCGATCTGCATGCGGCACAGATTCAGGGCTACTTCGATATTCCGATCGATGATCTGACGGCAGTTCCCATTCTGAGCCGTTATATGCTGGACAAGAAGATTCCGCTGGACGATCTCGTTGTCGTTTCGCCGGATCATGGTGGAGTTGTCCGTGCACGCCGCATGGCTACGATCATGCACAATGCGCCGATTGCGATCATTGATAAGCGCCGTCCGCGTCCGAATGAAGTGGAAGCCAACAGCGTCATCGGTGATGTGAAGGGCAAGAACTGTATCATCGTGGATGATATCTGTGATACGGCCGGTTCGCTTTGCGCAGCTTCACGTATTTTGAAGGACTTCGGCGCGAAGGATATCTATGTCGGTATTACGCACGGTGTCTTCTCGCGTGATGCGCTGCAGAAGATTGAGGCGTCGCCGATCAAGGAGATTGCGATCACCGATACGATCCCGCTGTCAGAAGAAAAGAAGAAGCTGACGACGAAGGTGACGGTGCTCTCGATGGCCGATGTTCTGGCGGAGACGATCGATGCGATTCAGAATCACACATCCGTATCCCGTGTCTATGACCGCTATGATGATCCGACACCGGATGAGTCGCCCGTCAAGTAATTCATCCGTATCATTCGTTATTTATTCAGGCGCCTGCCGCAGGACAGGTGCCTTTTTTATGCGCCGCCTGCGCTAGAATAGTGGAAAAGGAAGTGGAGAAATCATCATGAACAGAAGTGCGACGGAACCCGTCTCTTTGTTCAAGGCATCGTATCATTGTGTCCGCAGTAATTCGAAGGAAATATACAGGGGCTTCGGATTTCATCATCTTTCGGATGCGACGCAGTATTACGTTCATCCCAACAACCAGTCGTTTAAGGGTACGACATCGCTGTGCCAGCCGATCGGTGAATCTGTCATTCTCTTTACATCAATGATGCAGGCGGCGGCCGTGGGAAATCCCTTTGGAGATTACTGGTATGACGAAAACAGAAGTCTCTTCCGCCTGCAGTTCCTTGTTCCGCAGGACTATCACGACAATGATGTGATTGATCATTCCGTTGCCTTCTACCGGGCCCAGTTCAAGGATCATAATGTGACGGTCGCTGCCTATGACATCAACGGCCGCTGGATCGAAGGCGATATTACCCATTTGGATGAGCAGTACAAAATGCTGCCGATGTTCATGGTACTGCTGGCGGCGGAAATGGAGACCAACACCGACTTCCGTTCACTGATGGATAATTTTGCCGAAAATCCGGAGGCCGATACCTTTGTCAATATCCATGAAGACTTCTACCAGAACCATAAGAATGAGCAGTATGAAATTGCCTGTATGGATCTGGCCGACTTCGATACCGAAGGTCTCCATTCCTATGTCGCCGGCACGGCAGTCATCCGTCAGAATCGGAATGAGGCAAAGAAGGAGGAAGATCGGACAAGGATCATCACCTTCCCGTCCGATGCCTTCTCTGAGGAACAGAAGAGTCTGATCCCGCATCTTGGCAGTGAGTTCGTTCTTCCTGGCAATCTTGCCAGCGTCTGCAGCGCCGTCGCTTCCGGCGACATGCTCGCAGTGCTGCTGCACGGGCCGGCCGGTACGGGCAAGACGATCTCATGCAAGCTGATATGTCAGACGATCGGTCTGCCGATCGTGGATACGATCAACTGTACCGAGAATCTGGATGAATTCGTTCTGGGCAAATATATTCCGCAGGATGATCGCATCATCTTCAGGGAAAGCTATGTGACGAAGGCGATCCGCGAAGGCGGAGCCGTTGTCTTTGAGGAGATCAACTTCGCGAAGCCCCAGCATCTTGCCTTTCTCAATTCTCTGCTCGATGACAATGGTTTTGTGCGCCTGGATAATGGTGAAACGGTTCGACGCCATCGCAACTTCCGCTTTTTTGCGACGATGAACGCCGGCTACTTCGGCACGAAGGAACTGAACCAGGCGCTCTACAACCGTTTCAACGGCATCATCGAGGTGGCAGAGCTGAGTGATGAAGCGATCCACCGGATGCTCGTGACGCGGGTACCGGAATGTGAACCTGTTGTAAACAAGATGATCAGCGTCTACCACAAGCTCAAGAAGAAGATTGAAAAGGAAGAACTCGATGTCGTCATTTCGCCGCGTAATCTGGAAAACTGGGCACGGCTCGCCACGTATGACGGCTATATCAGGGCGGCGGAAGATACGCTGATTCCGATTGCCAAGTGTGACAGAAATCTGGAAGATACAATTCGCGGCATCCTGATGCTTTATAAATGGGATTGAGGAAGGGGAAATACCATGACGGACGATACAAACAGTCTGAAGGAAACAATGAGAAAAGCAGATAGCGGCGATATAGGTGCCATGGCAGAACTGGGACATTTTCTGTTTTTTGAAGCCTACGATCCGGATATGGATCCTCAATGGTTCCAGCGTGGACTCGACTATCTGAAAAAGGCATCCGCGGCAGGGAATTCTGATGCGATGGTGGACCTTGGTGCCGTGTACTACAACGGTCTTTATGTGGATCAGGATTTTGACAAAGCTGTCTACTGCTATAAGAAGGCTGCCGATGCGGGCAATGTTCCGGCCATCTCCAACATGGGCTACATGTACTACTACGGCAGAGGCTCTCTGCCGGTAGATTATGCAAAGTCGTACATGTACTTTACGAAGGCGGCTATGCTCGGGGATGATGTGGCCTGGTATAAAGTCGGCGACTTCTTTATGAAGGGCCTCTATGTGCCGAAGGATCAGGTCACGGGCTTTCTCCTCTACCGCAGTTGTATGCAGATTCTCGATGAAGAGGATCGGCCGCTCTACGGCTGGCCCGATGTGTGCAGGCGCCTTGGGACATGTTTCCATTATGGGACGGGGACGCCAAAGAACCTCGCAGATGCACGCGTGTATCTCGCTAAGGCGGTCGATGGGTTCAAGCAGCGTCGGGAAAACGGAGACCGTTTCACGGATAACGTCCTTTCCCGTGCTGAAGCGGAACTGGATGAAGTAATTCGGGAGATGAAAGCCGATGCTTGAAACCACAGCCGAAGATCAGGCGTGGCTGAAGTTTCTGAATCTGTTGTCAGAGCAGGATGACAGTGCGGAAGAAGATCCGGATCTGGCTCAAATCATCTGCCTTCTTCGAAACGGTGATCGGCATGCACGGCAGGAAAGTCATTATTTAGCAGTCAAGAATCTGCAGCTCGATGTCATGAAAGGCAGCACCTGGGCGATGGAGGTTCTTTCCAGTCTCTACAGGTATGGATGGTTTATTCACCGCGATTTCAACAAAGCCATGGAACTGCTTCAGCAGGCTGCGGATCATGATGATGTAGAGGCGATGATTGAATATGCCGACATGCTCGCGGAGGGAAGAGAGGGATGCGCCGTGGACCTGCGCGGCGCGTATGTCTACTATTCCAAGGCTGCGATTCTGGTGGATCCGCATGCGATGTACCGTGTCGGTGATTTCTACCGCGACGGCCTTTATGTTGCGGAAGATCCGAGGACTGCCTTAGCCCTGTACAGGTATGCGCTGGATATGGTCAAAGAAGTGCGTGACGATATTGTTGAAACGGCGGTGCGTCAGCGGCTCAGGGACCTAGAGGAAAAGGGAATACAGGCAGCGCCGGCGATGGCGGAGGATGAGAATTTCTCGCCAGCGCTGATTCATAAAGCAGAGGATGGTGATATCCCGGCCATGGTTCAGGTTGCGGATTACATCTTCTTTACGGACCGTTCAGAAGAGGTGGAACCGGAGCTGGTTGAACGCGGTCTGCGGTATTATCAGACGGCGATTCAGGCCGGAAATCATCGGGCAATGGTGGATTGCGGCCTTCTGTACTGGTATGGAAACGGTGTCCCTAAAAATTATCCGAAAGCAGTGCAGCTGCTACGCCTGGCGGCGCAGGAAGGGGATCCGGTAGCGGCAGACTATCTTGGCAGCTGGTTTCTGACCGGAGAAAGGAAAATCCCGGTGGACCATGAACAGGCCTATCTATGGTTTTCTAAGGCGGCACTTCTAGGAAACATCGACGGCTATATTTCCTGCAGCGATATGTTCCGGTGGTCAAATTTTGTTCATCATGATCCAGAGGCGTCCTTTGATCTTCTTCAGATTGTGGAAGGCTGTACGAATCCCGTTACTCAACCGCTCATGTACGCTGATGCCTGTTACCGCCTTGGCGTGGAGCTGAGGCACGGAATCGGCTGTGGAAAGGATCTCGAGCGCGCTAAGGAATACTTTGCGCAGGCAGAGAAGTATTACCTTTCCGCATCGGAAACGGGAGATCATCCTGGCTTTTGTCAGATGCGCGCAGGGATGGCGGAAGCGATGATCAAGGAAATCGAAGAAAAAATGAAAGAACAGAGTGATCGGGATGAACGCTTGTGATGCGGCGAAAATACTGAAGGAGTTTCAGTGCGACTACAACCGGAGTCTGGAGGAGAACTTTGCTCAGACATTTGCGGAAGATGAACTGGTTCGTCTCTTTTTCATTAATGAGAACCAGGCTTTTACCGATGGACGAAACATCGTGGTGGACCCGGCGGCGGCTAATCTTTACTACGATACGCAGGCTCTGAAGAAGACGTCGGAATATCTTGGCTGGCCGGGATATATCCTTGCGGATACGTGGAATGCGCTGCGCATCATTACGCGGGCACAGACCATTCATGAATGTCTGCATCTTCTGTACACCGAAATACCGTCTGCGGCTGTAAGAGACCCCCGGTGCAATACCAGAATCCGCCGGAAGGTCATGGCATCCATCGGTAATATTATCGAGGATGCCTACATTGAAGCTGTCGGCAGTTCGGTCTATGACAATACGGCCTTCTACCTTGAGTTCGGACGTGTTTCGCGGCTGTTTCTTTCCCATGAAGATGAAGGTACGATGCAGCGAAACTTTTCCAAAATGAAGGAAGACAGCGATGATGAAACAGGTAAAAAGATCAGTACATTGATATCTTACCTGGACTATATGGTGGGCTTTCTGCTGTATCCGATGCTGGATCAGGGGGATCCCGGGGCAGAGATTGCGTCCTATGTCGAAGCGACAAAGCCGCTGTTTCTGAAGGGATCGATGGCTCCTTCTCCTTCATTGCGCTACGACTATACGGGTCAGGTGTTTACGGTCATTGAGCCTCTGATTCCGGATCTTGCGGATGAGAAAGAGAAAAAGGCAGTTACTGCAATTGGCAGGGAAACGGAACGGATGCTCGGGGGTACAAAGACGCACAGCACTTCTTCCGGTAGTCTGCTCTCCTCTTCACGCACGGGAAAGGAACAGGCTGTCAGCCGCCGTCTCTTTGATCCGGATGATCGGGAGAAGAACCTTGCCCAGCTGCATCAGGCGGTAGAGCAGTTTGCGGCCGATATAAACGGAATGAAGATCGTCGGGCGGCCGGATCAGGTATTCGTCCGTAAGGGTACGGAATATGACTGCGCCGTCATCCATAAAAACATTCAGATCAAAGAGAAACATCCGAAGATCGATTTCGATATGCGCAGGGCGTATCAGAACATCTTTGACCGCTATCAGCTCAATATCCGTTCCTATGCGTCGCGTCTGGTTCAGATTTTGAAGGCGCGGGTAACGGAGCGCGAAGAAAATTATGCCTTCGGAAACGGAATTACGTCCAGCCGTCTGGGCGATCCGCACAGGCATTACTGGTATCGCAATGTGGAAGGCATCGATGTGCCGGACATGGCGGTGCTTCTCTTGGTGGATGGATCGGGATCGATGTATGGCGAGCGGATCGAGTCAGCGATGAAGTCCAGCGTCATTCTTCATGAGGTGCTGAGCCGTACCGGCATTGAACATGCGATTGTCGAGCATCGTGCGCCGCATGATGAGGCGGCGATCGAGGCGAATGTGCTCGTCGACTTCCACGGGCGGCCTGAGGAAAAGTACAATTTGATGCACATATCCGCCGACGAGGAAAACCGCGATGCGCTTGCCCTGTTCTGGGCGGAGAGGTATCTGATCCAGAAGTCCCAGGCGGAGAGGAAGCTCATTATCGTACTGTCGGACGGTCTTCCTTCGCATGGCTATGATGACTATTATGATCCGGTTTCAACCAAGGATACAGCCAACGCGGTCCGCAAGATTACGCGGCGCGGCACAGATATCATTGCCGTCGCACTCGACGATTCGGATGATGGGGATACGTATGGGGATCTGAAGGAAATATATCCGAACCTGGTGGACTGTGTCGATCTGGAAAAACTGACGGGTCAGATTCTGAATATCATTGCCCGCCTTCTCTAAAAAAATGCCTCCCGGTTTCAGGAGGCTGTTTTCATCACTGCTCGGGATCGATCATAACGGAACAGTTGTTATGAAACGACCAGGCATAGGCATCCACCTGCCTGTGGAAGAGAACTTCCAGGGCGTGGCGGTAGGCGTTGAGCTGGCCGCTGTAGGCTTTGCGGATCGCTTCGGGAGTCTTGGCATCCGTCTTGAAGTCAATCAGCAGAATATGGTCTTCACCGATGGCGACAAAGTCCATGGAACCGTGCATCGTGCGGTTTCCTTCTTCATAGTAGAACGGGAACTCCTTGTGGATCTCCATCTGCAGAGCCTGCCGGTAGAGGTCACTGTTGCCGAAGGCAAGAATCGCCTTCTTTCCGGCTTCAGGGATTTCAAGATCTTTGAGATCGTCTTCAGTCCACATGCGGTTGGGCAGCTTTTCCACCGATTCATGAAGCAGGGTTCCATAGTTTGTGCCTGTATGGTATTCCTTCGCAAGATCAAGCGTCGGCAGAACGGTGTATTCCAGGCCGCTTGGTGTGCCGTCGATCGTTTCTTCGATGGCCTCTCCCTGATAGCGGGGCAGTGTCTCTGCATAGACTTCGGGCTTGAAATCGCGGTTGGTAATGTCGGCGGGGGCGATCTCTTCATACCGGAGCATGTCGTTGTCAATCATGCATGAAAGGATAAGAGCGGACATGCCGCCGCGCTGATTGAGTAACGAAAGCGTAACCGGTCTCGAAGCATCCGGCTTTTTGACACCGGCATCGACGATGATGAGACGCTTTTCGGCACGGGTAATCGCGACATAGAGAAGACGCGTAAATTCTTCGAGATCTTCGCGGTTGCCCTTGTTGGCGATGGCGGTGAAGTAGACCGAGGGGCGGCGTGCGCTCCATCTGGTATCGAGCCGGTTGATGCCGGCATACAGTTCATCATCCACGATCAGCGGCTGCGAACGGTCGCGGTAGCTGTTGCGTGAAGTGGACCAAAGGAATACAAACTTGTACTGCAGTCCCTTGGAGTGATGAATGGTCGTAACCGTTACGACGTCGGCGTCGCGGCCCTTGGAGATGGCCTGGGAGCTTGATTCGTTTTCGGAGGAATTCATGTACTCCACAAGATCGGCCAGAGTTGTAAAGCCGCCGGCAATGACTTTGTCAAAGAGGGCGTCGAAGTTTGCCTGTTCCTGGCGGCTCTGACGTTCGAGGAAATCATGTCTACGTGCCAGCTCGCTGAGAAAGCGGTCGATGCCTTCCCGGGCGGCGATGGTACGCAATTCGTTGAGCTCTTCGATGACTTCGGGATGATCCATTTTGAGGCCTTCCACAAGACTGCCGCCGTCAATGACCATTCTTGCAAGCTCTTCATCCGTAAAGGAATAGAACGAAGACGTAAGAACCGAAGTCAGGGCGATGGCGTCGGAGGGATTGCTCAGGGCGCGGCAGAACGCCGTCACCGTCAGTACCATGCGGGACTGGAAGAAGCCTTCCCGGGCATCAATGTCATAGGGAATCGATGCCGCATCGAAGGCGGAGCGAAGATACGTCTTGTCGGCGTGTCCCCGCGTCAGGATACAGAAGTCGGAGAACTTCAGGGAAGGATCGTTCTGCTTTTCTTCGAGGATGCGCGAGGCGATCCAGGTGCTCTTGAGCTGTTTGGAAGTCAGTTCATCTTCCGGATCATCAGTGACGTTGATGAATTCGACAGGAACCGGATCTTCCTTCTGACGGTCGCTGTTGGGTGTGACGGTGTCAAGGGCACCATAGCTGTCCTTGAGGCCGGGCACATTCATGGCCCGTACAAAGAGGCGGTTGGTAAATTCGATGATCGAAGCCATGGAACGGTAGTTGTGACGCAGAGTGATGCACCGGTTGGCCGGATCCTTCATCAGGGAGCGCATCAGATCGGGCTTTGCCTGGCGGAAGCGGTAGATGGACTGCTTCACATCGCCGACGCGGAAGACATTGTCCGGTCTGGCGATGGCTTCGATGATCGTGTTCTGCAGGACGCTGGTGTCCTGGAACTCATCGACCATGATTTCATCGAGAGTGTCGCGGATGGCGGCTGCCGTTTCGCCGTTATTGGCTCTCAGGATAGCGAGGGCATAGTGTTCCATGTCCCTGAAATCCATGCACGCATCCCGGCGCTTGAGCTGCTGGAAGCGTTCTTCATAGAGCTGCGCCAGATCGATCAGACCGGCGATGAGGGGGCCGACTTCGTTGGCATCCTGGACCAGAACATCTTCGCTGTAGGCATCCTGGACACAGGCTTTGAGGGCCGCATCCATGTTCTTGCGGATGGCGGTGTAGACCTCGTCCTTGGTCAGGGGCGGTGTCTTCTGTTCGGCCAGGGCAATCAGTCCCTGACGGAACGGCTCCCAGCTGCTCTCTTCCAGCAGTGCTTCGCAGTTGCGTGTGCAGGCGAGCTTGGCATCAATCAGTTCCGTCTTAAGCTTTTTGTTGTCGGCGGTGCGCTCCTTCATCTGTACCAGAGCATCTTCAATCGTATGCAGGCGCAGATCAAAAGAGGCGAGATACTCTTTTTTGATGCCTTCCGGAAGTTGGCGGAAGGTACGGACCGGTTTTACGGCTTCTTTGGCCTTGCCATACCAGGCGGCTTCATCGTCGCTGGCAGAAGCGTGGCTGACGATTTCCTCCAGGGCGTCGTAGAGGGTGTCGTAGTCTTCGGGACGCGGGGAGATCGTTTCAAGAACCGCGAGCAACAGATCGTGATGGTCCTTCTCATATGCGTTGACGGCATCTTCGAAGGCCTGCTTTTTGTAGGCTTCCACCTGGCCGCCGGAAAGAATGTGTTCACCCGTTGCCGGATCGAGGCCGATGACGTTGCAGTATTTCTGAATGATCGAGAGGCAGTAGCTGTCGATCGTTGTGATCTTGGCTGTATCGAGGGCGATGAGCTGGTCATTGATCCAGTTCAGCTCGTCCTGCGTAGTGCCGGATGCGGCACGATCATGGAGACCGGCGGCGAGGCGCTTCTTCATCTCGGAAGCGGCGGCTTCGGTAAAGGTGATCGCAAGGATGCGGCTGATCGGAATCCTATCGTCCAGACACCGCTTGATGAGACGTGCCACAAGAACACCTGTCTTGCCGGCACCGGCGGAAGCGCTGACCAGGACGCTGGTGCCGGTCGCATTGATGGCTTCCTTCTGTTCGTTATCGAAGCGTGTGCTCATGCGTCTTCCTCCGTTTCTTCATTGTTCGAATCATTGCCGACAAGAGGCACCGGTTTACCCATGGCGCCATGGAAGCGGCAGATGCTGCGGAACAGACAATAGGTGCAGGCACTGGACGTAGAAGAGGTTGCGATCGGCTTCAGATCGATCGTTCCCTTCAGCACCTCATCCCTAAACAGCGAATAAAGGGAAAGCGTATCGTCCCGCAGCGCGGAATAGTCATGTCCTTTGGTGAGAGACTTGATGAACGAGCCGTCATCGTCCTGTTCCACGATGTGGGTTTCATCGCAGTTCCAGCCCGTGAGGCGGCGGTTTTTGATGAACTGTGCCTTCAGCCATTCCTCGTCCGGAATGACTTCGGTATAGACATTGCGCGATACGGTACCTGCCGGAATGGTAAAGGGAGCGCTCTTGAGAGACATGTACCAGGTGGCGGTAGGCCTGCCGTACCCCGCATCATCGACGGCGACAAGATACGTCGGCAGCTGCAGCTGCAGGCCGGCCTTGAACTGGTTTTCACTCAGTGTCTTGATCGAGCTCTTGTAGTCGATGATGCGGACTAATCCCTCGCCTTCGGCTCCTTGAGGCTTGGTGTCGATGCGATCAAAGATACCCCTCAGCTTCACACCGTCGACGATCTCCTCTTCAAAGTGACGCTCCGTAAATGCGGGCTGGAACGATGTGTGGCGCTCATAGGCTTCCAGAAACAGAAACGCCTGTTCCAGAGCCAGGGTCAGCCGGTCCATGGTGAGAGAGATCATGCCGCTTCTATTCGGGTACATGGCCTTGAGGGTATCGAAGAACGGTTCCATCCAGGTGCGGATGGAGGCTTTGCCAAGGGCGGCATACTGTTTGCCGTACGTTTGGACGCTCTGCTCCAGTACGGCGTGGGCGATTGTGCCGATGGAGCGGGGGTCAAGAGCAGTGCGCTCCTTCTGGCCAAGGCGGATGCCGTAGGCGAGGAACCAGGAATAGGGGCAGTTGAACCAGCGCTCGATGCTGGAAACGGAGCCGCAGATTTTACCGTCCCGCAGAATGAGACTGTGCATCAGTTCGCTGCTCAGATGATGCTCCGGCTCTTTGACCGGTTCCAGACGCAGAACGTTCCACTTCTTTGCGCTGCCGCGTTCAAACATGGATTCAACGTCATAGGCGAGCTGCACTTCGCGGCCTTCGTAGTCTTCCGAGGCATAGGACCAGATCAGTTCTTCGCTGGCGCTGTGTCTGATCCAGTCGAGCTGGTCGATGTAGGCGTCATGGCGTTCCTTCAGCGTCGGATAGCCGGACACCTTGGAAATATACGCCTCATCGAAAAGACCCTTCATGCCTTCAAAGCCCGGATAGGAAGATCCCGCGCAGCCGGCAACGTAGGTGCGTGCCTGCGCATCAACAGGATGCGAAAGATCAGTGACGGTTACGAAGCTGCCCTGGCGGTGGGATGATTGTGCGCCGGTGCGTTCGATGGCGTGGATGAGAAAGAGGGCAGACGATTCGTCTTCCGCCATCGGCCCGGCTTCGCGCAGTGTGTTGTACAAAGCGAAGGCGGCCGCCCTATCTGCCGCGTTTTGAATGATGGGATGCTGGCAGATGATCTGATACGCGGCGCTCAACGCCTCCTTTGGGGAAGTTGTGTTCAACAGCAGGTCAAGTGAATCCTGAATGGAGGCGAAATAGTCTTTGGCCCGTGTGCCGTAAAATTCTTCGGCTTTGGCATCATGGAAGCGATCGGAAAGTACAGGCTCGGGGCAGGAAAGCTCTGACATGGAGCTGGCGAGCCAGGTCTGCAGATCCAGAGGGCAGCGCTGCGGGAAGGCATCGGATTTCAGGGCATAAAGAAAGCTTGTCAGATCCTTCTTCAGGGCAAGCTCAGCCAAAGAGCCGTAGATCCGCGGGACATGGATCGTTTCCGGTTCCTTGAAACTGGTATAGGGTACCTGATAGCGGGAGAGGATCTGGCGCAGGACAGGATACTGGGCACTGTAGCTGACAAGAATGATGTTGGCCGGCTTATTGTGGAGGCAGATATCCTGAACGATCGCCTCCAGTTCTTCGCGGGGAAGATCCGCTTCGCGCAGGCTGACAGTGGCCGGTTCACTCTGCCGTACGGTTGTGGCAGGGATGCCGTCAATGATCAGCTGTTTCTCAAAGCGGTAGTCGAAGATCGAGGATTCAAACGTTGTATGGATGGAAAGATCGGGGATGGAGCGGATTTCCTGATAGGTTTCCTCTCTTTGTTTGCCGACTTCCTTCTCCCTGAGATCAAGCGTCACCAGTAATGCGAGCATGGTGCGAAGTTCGGCTTCGCTTGCCGAATCCCCCGGCAGTTCAGCGGGATCAATCTGATAGAGGCAGATCGAACGGGCAAATGTCAACAGTTCCTCGACAAAGGCAGGATAGGAGAACATGTCGCGATAGATCGGAAACTGCGACTGATGCTCGAGAAGCAGACGGCGTGCCTTCAATAGCAGGGCATTTGCGTCGCCTTCTTCGGCATGGGGAAACAGTGCGCCCAGCGGAATCAGACGGACGTCGCTGACGCCGCCGGAGCCGTTGGCAAGCTGATGATACAAAGCAGGCTGAATGTAGCTGGAACAGATGATCGTTTTCATGGATAAATTATATAGCAGCAGAATGTCGTAAATTTATGCCAGTCAATAATAAGATAAATGATATAATTTTATGAACCAAGCATTCCCGGTTAAAATACGGGAAGGAAAGCAGCGCTATGACAATACAGGATATCATTGAAGGAGCAGAGACTTGTGAGTACAAGGGTCCTTTAAAAGATTATTCCGGTGCGCCGGAGGCGGAAATTGATTCCGCGTTTCAACAGATACTTGCCGTGTCACCGGATGTATATCTGATTGCGGGCAAAGGGACGGATGTTCAGAAGGGTGCCATCTCCAACCGGATCATTCACTATAAGGATATTTTCAAGCTCGAGGGGCGGCCGATCCGTGTGCCGTATCTTCTGTTCGAAGATGACAGGGCTTTGATTCTGGTTCCGGCCAACGATTACAGCTATATTACGGCGCGCGGTCTCTATTACTGTTTGACGGAGCAGGGTGCGCTGCTGTATCCCTACAGAAACCAGATTGTCGTCATGGAGGCGAAGGATGCGGATCAGATCGTCTCCGTCTGGCAGCAGTTTGCGACTGAGAAGGCGGGACGTCTGCAGCGGCAGGTGGACGGTCAGCGCTACAGCAATTATGATCGGCTGCTGGAAGAAATGATTGCCTCCTCGAAACAGCTGAAGGAAACCGCTGCCGCGTCGCTGGCCGTCACCGATGATCGGGAGCCGCTGATCCGGGAGTACATCGTGTTATGGTTCTATATGAAGAAACTGGCGTATGTTCTTTATATGATGAACCGCGATATCCGCCGCGAACGCTTCGATGGAAATCTGCAGGAGCAGCGCCGTCAGGCCAAGGCCAATGCGGACCGCATCGAATTTCTGAGCCTTTCTGAAATGTGGCATCTGCCGCGGCAGAGATAAGAGATCCATGTTCAACAGGCGTGATGAAGGAACAGATTCCAAAAGAGGAGTCTGTTCTTTTCTTTCGCTCTTCCTTCGCTTATTTCTGCCGATGGATCTGAAAGATGCGGCTTCGATGCTGAAGACCTTTGATGCATGCATGGCCGCTTTCATACCGTGGATGTTATCGTAGATGTACAGCACCAGTCTCTTCGGCCCCATTGCGCTGATTCAAAAGGTGCTTGCCGTCATGCGTGCAAAGAAGAGCGGAGCGATCATCAACGTTTCTTTCATTGCAGGGTGCGAAGCTTCCGTGGCAAGCGGATTCTACGCTTCCAGCAAGGCGGCCTCGAGCTGATGAGTCAGGCGCTGGCCGCAAGGGAACGGGATGCGGCGCTGGGAGCGAGCGGCTCCGCATATTCGCAGGCTGTCGCCGAAGCGACCCAGAAGCGTGACAAGGTAACAGGGCCGAATCCTTCCGAGTCCGCCACAACTGTAACGGTCGACTACGGAAAACAACACGATCTACGTTGAGCAGAACTGAAACGACTGCTTTCAACAGTCTTTTCCCGGGTTTTGTTTTTTCTTTTCTGTTTCCACTGCGCCGGTGGGACTGAAGAACACGGGCGGCCGTTTCTAAAATGTTTAGGGTAATTTCAGAGAACGTTGATCGATCCCCCCTCACCCTGTTGTTTTTCTGAAAAAAGCCTATGATATAATTCACAACGAAGAGGTAATTATGGGCAGAAGATCAAACAACGGCAGCTGGTTTTGGATTATCTTCCTATTAATATTTTTTCCCAGCATCATTGAGGGTTTTCTGCCGCTGCTCGCCATCGTTCTCGGCCTTTGGGCAGTCATTGCACTGATCCGGAATTCTTCCTCCGCCAAAAGCGAAACGCACCGCGGTACACGCTTTTCCGGCCGCTCCCGTACACGCTACACCAGCGGCGATACCCTGCATTCTGCAGATAAGAAGGCACGTGTCAACGTCTATCTTATGAAACGCTATCGGACGACGCGGACAGTGGAACTGGTCGTCAACGGTACGCATATTCTTCTGACAAATCCGAATGACAACTATCGCTCGATGGAACAGCTGCAGGTAAGCATGGGAAGAAAGCGCTATGCCAACATGGAAAATTTCCGTGCCGCCAACGGCGATCTTTACAACTGCATGTTCGATGCGCTGCTGGATCTTGCCAAAAACGCTTCGGAGGGCAGTGCTGCCTACAGCATGGATTTCGCTTCAACAAATACTAATACAAGCGGCCCGGTCGTGGATGCGGAGTTTGTAAAGTCAGGCGAGCGGTTTGCGGATGACACGGATACCAGCGTCCACTCAAAAGACACGGGCGCCGCACAGAACGCGGCGAAGGATGTGCCGCATTCACGCGCAGAAAAATTCAGGGAAACGATCAATGAACTGAACAATGATATTCCGGATGAGGCGATCAGTAATTCTCTGTATGAGACGTCGGCGCTTTTGAAGCAGCTTGGGGAACTGGAAGAGAAGTTTCCCAAGAGCAGTGATAAGCTGACAAAGCTTTATGAGACCTATCTTCCGTATCTGATTCAGATTCTCAGGCAGTATACGAAGATGCAGAATGTGGCTACGGATCCCAACTACAAAGAGAATGAGGAAAATCTCAAGAAGACGATCAATCACATCAATGCGGCGATGCGGGAACGTCTGATTCCTTCTATGTCGGAATATGACTCGAGCAATCTTGCGGCAGATATGAATACCCTCGATGCCATGCTCAGAAGAGACGGCATGTCGGATGAAAACGATATCGCTGCGATGCTAAAAAAGCAGCAGAACAATGAAGAAAAGTCACAGGAGTCTGTATGAGTGATCTCGATGACGAAAAGCAGCGGCTCTACCGCGAAGTCATGGGCAAGCGCCGCACATTGAGCGGCAGCGACACAACCGTGACCAGTCTCGACGACGGCAGCGCAAAGAAGGATGGCGGCGAAATGTCTTCTTCCGTAACTAACGGTATGCTCAGGTCGGCGGACAATGCCTTTCATGAGCTCAAAAAGATCCTGAACAGCCAGCAGAAAGATCTGGAACAGATGTCCAAAGAAAACGGTCTCAGCAGCCAGGACATGGAACGTATGCAGGAAGAGATCCGTGAAGATTACGGACTGTCGGAAAAGGATACGGAAGAAAAGCCGCAGACAGAAGAGATCAATGACGCTGAGGCTTTTCAGCAGATTGAAAAGGAAATGAACGAACGCATCATCGGTCAGAAAGATGCGGTCCATTCGCTGTGTGCTGCGTTCCGGCGCCCCTATGTCATGGGGACGGGCAAGGGTCAGGCAAAGAATGTCATTCTCGTCACGGGTCCCAACGGATCCGGACGCCACGTCAGCGTCAAGACGATGGCACAGCGCATGAACGCACATCAGCTGCTCGGCAGTGACGAGGTATATACGCTGGATCTGAGTCAGTATTCTTCGGCGGCGCAGGAAGGCATCTTCCTTCAGGATCTGTATCAGGCGCTTTCCGGAGAGGGCAGAATTATTACCTTCGAAAACTTCGAAAGCGGCTTTGCACCGTTTCTGCGGATGATCAATGACCTCGTATGCAAGGGTACGATGACGCTGTCAAAGCGCTATGTTCTGAACAAGGGCGTACTCGTTGAAAATCAGACGGGTCTTGTGAAGGATGCGGTGGATCATTTTTCGGCGGAAGGCTTCTATCTTGTGTTTCTGACGTCGAAGGGTACGTCGGCGGTGCAGGATGCCTTCGGAGCCGATTTTCTCTATCACGTCCTTGATACGGTGAAGCTCGATGCGTTTGATGCTTCTTCGGCGGCGGCCTATGTTTCTGCGCAGCGGCAGAACTTCATGGAACGTGTGCAGGGGCAGCTGAAGCTCGATATCCGGTTGGATGATGCGGTTAGCGATTGGATCGTGAAGAACTACGATAAGTCGGCGGGTGCGGATGCGATCAATTCGCTGTTCAATGACTTCTATGTTGTTCTTTCAGAATATGTTCTCCATAACGATGTT
This sequence comes from Galactobacillus timonensis, assembly GCF_900240265.1. Classification (NCBI taxonomy): domain Bacteria; kingdom Bacillati; phylum Bacillota; class Erysipelotrichia; order Erysipelotrichales; family Erysipelotrichaceae; genus Galactobacillus; species Galactobacillus timonensis. The sequence goes on along the minus strand of NZ_LT964739.1, from coordinate 635,667 downwards.
GACCTGAGCAAACCGGTGCCGGTCAGGCTTGTGGATGATAAGCCGTGTGCACAGTTTGGGGATCAGAAGGTTTCGCTGCTTCGTTCACGTACGTCGCAGGAGGAAATCGATGCGGTGAATGCGGAACTGGATGAAATCGTCGGCCTGAAGCCGATCAAAGATTATATTCACTCGCTGCAGTCGCATATCGCTCTCAATCAGCTGCGCAGGGCCCAGGGTCTGAAAGCTGCGGAAGTGTCGCGGCACATGATCTTTACCGGAAATCCGGGTACAGGAAAGACGACGATTGCACGTCTTCTGGCACGGTATATGAAGGCGATCGGAGCCCTGAGTCAGGGTCAGCTTGTGGAAGTGACGCGGGCGGACCTGGTGGCGCAATACGTCGGTCAGACGGCACCGTTAACGATGAGCGTCATCAAGTCGGCGCTGGGCGGCGTCCTGTTCATTGATGAGGCGTATTCCCTCTACCGCGGCAGTAACGACAGCTTCGGCCTGGAAGCGATTGATACAATCGTGAAGGCAATGGAAGACTATCGCGGCGATCTGATCGTGATCCTTGCCGGCTATAAGCGGGAGATGAAGGAGTTCCTTGACGCTAACAGCGGTCTGAAGTCACGCTTCCCGAATCAGATCGACTTCCCGGACTATACCGGCGAAGAATTGCTGCAGATTGCTGATCTGCAGGCCAAAGGCAAGGGCTACGTCATCGCTGACGATGCGCGCAAGCCGCTGCTGGATTACTTTACGGAAGTGCAGAGTACCCGTGCCGAAGAAGCAGGCAACGGGCGCTTCGCAAGAAATACGATTGAGGAGGCGATTCTCCATCAGGCGGAACGCGTCATGAAGGATCCGGGTCAGAAGCTCGATGAGCTGCGTCTCTCTGACTTTGATCTGAAGATGGATGAGGCCGAAGAGAAGGAAGACGCCTGAGGGAGCGGATCGTAACGGAATCCCATGAATTATTAACCGGGTCTTCGTTGTTAAACGGGGACCTGGTTTTTCTGCGGCCTGTGCATGCTAAAATGATCCGGAGGCCGATCTATGGAAAAAACGAAACATGTAGTTCTTGTCAGTGGAATGAGCGGCGCCGGCAAGTCGACGGCGATGAGTATTCTTGAAGACATGGGATACCACGTCATCGAGAATTTTCCGATTCAGCTGCTGTCGCTGCTGGTTGATATGATCGAGACCAGTACCGATCCGCGCTACAGCTATATTGCGCTTTCGACGAGTGCGGCGGACTTTCCGGTCTTCCTGCGGACGTTGAAGGGGCAGGGCATTGAAGTCAGGGTCATGTTCCTGGATGCGGCAGACAGCGTCCTGATTCACCGCTACAAGCAGACGCGGCGCATTCATCCGCTGCTTCTGAGCAATACGGCAAATACGCTGGAAGAGGCGATCGCAGTGGAGCGGCAGATGCTGTCGCAGACCAACAACTCCTCCTTCGTTACCATTGATACGTCGTTTACATCTGCGCATGATATTAAGCAGATGATTGAGCAGTACTTTTCGAAGGATGCGGCGCCTTCGTTTTCGATCAGCTTCGTCTCCTTCGGATACAAGTACGGTGTGCCGATGGATGCGGATCTGATGATCGATGTCCGTTTCCTGCCGAATCCGTACTGGGAGCCGAAGCTGCGCATCTTTTCCGGCAACGATGACAACGTCTATCACTACGTCATGGACAAACCTGAGACGCAGGAGTTTCTGAAGCGTCTTCTGTCGTTTCTTGACTATTCCTTTGCCCAGTATGTAAAGGAAGGCAAGAATCACTTTACGGTTGCCATCGGATGTACGGGCGGTCAGCATCGTTCCGTGGCCATTACCAACTTCCTGTATGACCACTACAAGACCACATATCACGTATACAAGTCGCACCGTGACGAGAAGGAGTGGCTGACGCATGAATAAGAAGGTAGTCGTGATCGGCGGCGGCCATGGGCAGAGCACCATCTGCCGCGGCATCAAGAATATTGACAACATCGACATCACAGCCATCGTCACCGTCGCGGATGACGGCGGATCGACGGGCCGTCTGCGGCGGCAGTTTCATATCCCCGCCATGGGCGATATCCGCAACGTCATGACTGCTCTGGCTGCGGAAGAGTCGATGATGAGCGACCTGATGAACTTCCGCTTCGAAGATCCGGACGGGACGGAACAGGATGTGCAGGGACACAACCTTGGCAACCTGATTCTGACCGCCATGACGAAGCAGTGCGGCAGCTTCTTTGAAGCCGTTCAGAAGATCGGCGCCGTCCTCAACGTCAAGGGCCGCATCATTCCGGCTACGACCCAGGTCATTGAACTTTATGCACGCATGGATGACGGCGTTATCGTACGCGGTGAAGCCAACATTCCCAACATGAACAACCATATCAAGAAGGTGTTCTATGACTGCGACGTCAAGGCGACACCGGAGGCTGTGGAAGCGATTCTGGATGCGGATCTGATCATCTACGGCATCGGTTCCGTTTATACATCCATTCTTCCAAACGTGATCATCCCCGATATCTGTGATGCCATTCAAAAGACACGGGCACGACGCATTTATTTCTGCAACGCCATGACGCAGCCCGGGGAAACCGACGGCTACAGTGTTGAAGATCATGTCCGGGCTTTGATCGATCATGGCGCATGTGTCGATGGCGTCGTGGTGGCGGATGATCCACTGCCGCAATCGGCAGTGGAACGCTATGCGGCACAGGACAGTACGCCGGTCATGGTGCGTGATGCGTCGCATGATTACGCTATTTATCCCAAGCATCTGCTGACGTTTGACAATGATCTGATCCGCCATGATCCACAGCGGATTGAGGCGGCGGTGCGGGACCTTCTGCAGGAGATCTGATGTCATTTACCCAGGACGTAAAACTTGAAACTTCTCTGCTCAAGGCGGAGGGCGATGAGGCGCGGGCGGAGCTTTCGGCTCTGATTCAGCTTACTTCTTCGCTTTCGATTACGCATGAGGGCATGACACTGCTGGTGCAGACGGAGAATGCGCCTGTTTCGCGGTGCGTGTACCGGCTGCTAAGGGAGAGGTTTGCGGAGGTGCGCATCGAGCCGATGGTGCGGCGCAAGATGAATCTGCACAAGAATCTTGTCTATATTCTCAGGGTCTACGGGCCGGTGACGGATATTCTCAAGGATCTCGGCATTTACAGTGCCAGAGGCCTTCTGGACAGGCCGCTGAAGACGATCGTGGCCAAGGACAACTGTGCACGCTGCTATCTGCGGGGGGCGTTTATGGCGGACGGCTCGGTCAATTCGCCTTCGACAAGTTCCTACCATCTTGAGATCAAGGCGGCAAACCCGGCACATGCGTCATTTCTGATGGAACTGCTGGAGCGCTTCTACATTCCTTCGAAGCAGATTGAGCGGCGCGGCCACAGCATCGTCTATGTGAAGGCGGCGGAGAAGATCGGCGACTTTCTGCGCGTCATCGGTGCGGACCAGCAGCTGATGGCATTCGAGAATGAACGCATCTCGCGCGACATGAGCAACAACATTCAGCGTCTCAATAACGTGGATGTGGCAAATGAAGTCAAAAGCATGCAGGCGGCGGGCCGGCAGCTGGAAGACATTCAGCTGCTGGAAGAGCATATGGATATGCGCAGTATGGACCCGAAGCTCAAGGAAGTGATGGAGCTGCGCAGGGAAAATCCGGAGGCGACGCTCAATGAGCTGGCGGAACTGTTCCTTCAAAAGACCGGTTCCCCTGTGAGCAAGTCGGGTCTGAAGCACCGCTTCGTCAGGATTCATGAGCTTGCGGAAAAGATAAGGCAGGTGGAACACAATGAACAGCAGTAAGAAGAAAATCCTCATCGCATTTGCCCTGGCGGTGGCGATCATCATCATTTTCTATATCGGGGCAAGAAAATATACGCCGGTGGCGACAATTGCGGTTGTCATTGCCTTTGCCGGCTTTATGCGTACGCGTCATGATGTGTCGCAGGCGGAGCAGCTTGGCAGAAAGGTCCTCAACGAAGAGAAGAAAGAACTGTCAGACTCGGAGCCTGAAAGCATCAACGTCATCGATGCCAGCTTTACGAAAAAAGTGAGCGAAGAAGAAAAGGACACGGAACATGATCCAGCTGGCCGTTGATTTCCGTACGCAGGATCTGAAGGAGGTCTATGAGCGCTGCTGGACGAACCGCAGCCGGGCCTGGGCGGATGTGTTTTTTGACAATGTCATTCGTCCGCAGGATGCCTATGTCGATGTGGAAAACGGAATGATTGCGGCGGAAGTGTTCCGGATCCGTCATTCGCTTCTGTTCAATGGCAGAATTCTGCAGGCAAGTGTCATTTCGGGTGCCTGTACGGTTCCTGACTGCCGGGGCCATGGGCGGATGCACCGGCTGATGGATACGGTCGTTGATGCCTGCAGTCATCAGGAGCTTGTGACCCTGATCGTTCCCAACGGCATCGATACGGTGGATAACTATGCGCAATGGGGATTTGAGCCTGTCTATACGCGGCAGCGCTATCTTCTGCAGCGGCCGGACTGCCGCGAGCTGTCGCGGGACGGCATTGTCTATGATGTGCCGGCAGGCGATCTTCTGAAGGTATACAGTACCTATATTCGCCGCTTTAACGGTTTCAAGGCGCGCACCCTTCGCTACTTTGAGAATCTGCAGCGGGAGGTCAATGCGGTCGGGGGCAGGCTTGTCGGCTACTATGGCGAAGACAACCAGCTTCATGGCTATGCGGTAATTTCGATGCGGGGCCGTGACGGTTGGATCGATGAGCTTGTCTATACGGATTCGCTGGCAATCTGGAAGCTGGTCAATACTGCCTTGACGATGCGCCAGCGCGTCATTCTCGATGTGAGCAGTGCGGAAAACATGAGCCGCCTCTTCCCTTCGGCGCAACGGATGTCCTATGATTCGGCGGTTGTGCGTCTCAATCAGCCGGAGTTGTTTTCAAGGCTGTTTAGGGCACAGGTTTCGTCGGCAAAAGAGGCGTTTGAGCTCAGCAGTCGTCCACTGAACTTCAATGAGCGGTATTGAACAGGGATCAGGCATGCCCGGAAGAGCGATCTTCCCGGCATGTTTTCTTAAGGAGGGTGCTGTGGATGCAATGGTCTTTTCACCTTCCCCGCTATGCAGCAGCAGGCGCCGGCCGCGTCATTGGAAAATTGGCAATGATGCGGCAGAATGCGCATTTTGTGAAGCTTTGGGCGATTGACGAAGCGTGGGTCTGAGATATAATTATCGTGCAACATAGAGGAGGTCATAAATTTCATGACAGATGTAAGAGTTGCGATTAACGGATTCGGTCGTATTGGTCGTCTCGCATTCCGGCAGATGTTTGTCTCCGAGGGCTATGAGGTTGTTGCGATCAACGATCTGACGACGCCTTCGATGCTGGCTTATCTGCTCAAGCACGATACGACTCATGGCAAGTGGGATCATGCGATTTCCGCTGATGACGAGAAGGGAACAATTTCCGTTGACGGCAAGGAAATCAAGATTTACAAGGAGAAGGACGCTAACAACTGCCCTTGGGGAGCTCTGGATGTTGACGTTGTTCTCGAGTGCACAGGCTTCTATACTTCCAAGGAGAAGTCGATGGCTCACATCAATGCCGGCGCCAAGAAGGTTGTTATTTCCGCTCCGGCCGGCAAGGATCTGAAGACAATTGTTTACAGCGTTAACGAGAAGACGCTGACTCCGGAAGACAAGATTATCTCCGCTGCTTCCTGCACGACGAACTGCTTGGCTCCGATGGCTAAGGTTCTGAATGATACATATCCGATTCAGGCCGGCATTATGTGCACGGTTCATGCATACACGGGTGATCAGATGATCCTCGATGGTCCGCAGAGAAAGGGTAACCTGCGTCGTTCCCGTGCTGCGGCTTGCAACATTGTTCCGGCTTCCTCCGGTGCTGCTAAGGCAATCGGTCTGGTTCTTCCGGAACTCGATGGTAAGCTGATCGGTGCTGCTCAGCGTGTTCCGACTCCTACAGGATCCACGACGCTTCTGTTCGCGGTTGTTAAGGGACAGGACATCACGGCTGACAAGATCAACGCTGCGATGAAGGCTGCAGAATCTGATTCGTTCGCTTACAACGAAGAGGACATTGTTTCTTCCGATATCATCGATGAGACACATGGTTCCATCTTCGATGCTACGCAGACGATGGTTCTGAAGATTGACGACAACACTGCAGAAGTTCAGGTTGTTTCCTGGTATGACAACGAGAACTCCTACACTTCGCAGATGGTTCGTACCATCAAGTACTTCGCTAACGTGAAGTAATTCTTACATCACGAAAGCTAATTGAAACATCAGGCCCCGGCCAGAGTAAATCTGACCGGGGTTTTCATATGGAAGGCAAGTTTTGATCAACTCGTCAATGAAACAAAATCGCTGTGAATAAATCGGAAAATTCCAGAAAAGTTAAGAGAAAGTTAGAAATTGGACGAAAAACAAGCTGATTTCTGACAAATACTCCAGGAAATATGAAGAAAAGCTAATGTAAGAAGTTTCATAATATCTGAAAAAATAGTGGTGAAAAAGTGTAATGTTTGTGAAAATTATTATTGTAAATATTTTTATTGGCTCTTATACTTTTTCTATTCCAAATGAAAGGGGGAATAAATAATGGCAGATCTAACCGATCTAAAAAAGCCACTGGCACTCGCACTGGCAGCTGCGATGCTGGCAGGATGCGGAGGCGGCGGTTCTACTTCCGGCGCTACGTCAACCGACGGTGCTGCATCCGGCGGCTCGGCATCCGGTGATGCGTCGACTGTGACAGTCGCAATCGATGCGGACCTGAACACAATGGACTATGAAATCGCTACCGATGGAAACTCCTTCATCATGCAGTCGCTTGTCATGTCCGGACTTACGGAACTTGCGGCTGACGGCAGCCCGCTTCCGGAACTGGCGGAGAGCTGGGATGTCAGTGATGATGGTCTGGTTTATACGTTCCATCTTGCGGATGCGAAGTGGTCCAATGGCGATCCTGTTACGGCGAGCGACTTCGTCTACGCATGGCAGCGTCTCGATAATCCGGATACTGCTTCCGAATATGCATTCATTCTTGATACGGTTCATATCGCTAATGCGGCAGCCGTCAATGCTGGCGAAGCGGATCCGTCCGAACTGGGCGTGAAGGCCGTCGACGACAAGACGCTCGAGGTTACGCTGACGCTTCCGTGCGACTTCTTCCTGTCGCTGCTTGCGTTCCCGTCCTTCTTCCCGCTGAACCAGAAGTTCTATGAGTCTCAGGGTGATCAGTTTGCACTGTCTCCGGACAACCTGCTGTATTGCGGACCGTATACGATGACCGGCTATCAGCAGGGATCGGAATATACGTTTGAGAAGAACCCAGACTACTTCAAGGCTGATCAGATGACGGATTATGTGGACAAGATTGTGTTCCGTTATCTGCAGGATACGCAGTCTGCGATGCTTGACTACCAGAGCGGCAACCTCGACGTTGTGAAGCTGCAGGGTGATCAGGTTGACCAGTACTCCGGTACGGAAGGCTTCACGAACCGTATGACCGGCTATCTGTGGTACCTCTCGATTGACTTCAACACTTCGGTTCATCCGGAGAATTCGCAGTTCGCAAATGTCAACCTGCGCAAGGCTATGAGCCTGGCAATTGACCGTGATACGATCGCCACAAATGTTCTGAAGGACGGTTCGATCGGTGCCGATGGACTGATTCCGAAGGATCTTGCGACGGGCCCGAGCGGAGAAGACTTCCGCGAAGAAAACGGCAAGCTGACGGAGTACAACCTGGATCAGGCAAAGGAATACTATGCCAAGGCTCTGGAAGAGCTTGGTACGGATACTGTTTCGTTCGAACTGCTGTATGAAGATTCCGAAGCTTCGAAGGCTGTTGCAGAGTATATTCAGTCCAATCTGAAGGCAATCGGCATGGATGTGACACTGAACTCGAAGCCGAAGAAGACACGCCTGCAGCTGATGAATGACAAGGATTACAATGTTGCGCTGACCCGCTGGGGTCCGGACTATGCGGATCCGGAGACTTACTTCGATCTGTTTACAACCGATAATACGGCGAACAACTCCGGCTCCTACAGCAATGCGGATTATGATGCGCTCGTGAAGGCTGCTGGTTCCGGTGAGGATGCGACAGATTCTGCGAAGCGTTGGCAGGATTATCTGGATGCGGAGAAGATCATTGTTCAGGATGATCCGGGCGTGATCCCTGTATACCAGAACGGCGGCGCTATGATGATCAACCCGAAGGTTACGGGCATCGAGTTCCACAGCGCATCCGTCGACTCCTATCGTCATATCAAGAAGGCAGCTTAAACAATAACTCTGACAGTTATCTCCTCTAACACATAAAGGCGGCCGAAAGACCGTCTTTATGTGGCATTTTTAGAAAGGAAGAACAATGTCCAAATATATTCTGAAACGGATCCTCATTGCGCTGGCGACGCTGATCGTCATTATCTTTGTCCTGTTTTTGATGCTGGACAAGATGCCTGGGTCTCCGTTCAATGATGAAAAACTGACAGAAACGCAGCGGGCACTTCTTTATGCGAAGTACGGACTTGATCAGCCGTTCATGGTTCGCTTCGGTCTTTATCTCAAGAACATGCTCAAGGGCGATCTGGGCGTATCCTATGTCCTGAACAAGAACCAGAGTGTTTCGGTACTTGTTGCTTCGCCGCTGCTGCTGTCGATCAAGATCGGTGCGCTGGCGATGCTCATCGGGTCGATTCTGGGAATCCTCCTTGGGATTGCGGCGGCACTGCATCATAACGGTTTTCTCGACACCTTATGTTCGGTGCTTGCGATCCTCGGTGTTTCGGTGCCTTCGTATGTGTTTGCGCTGCTGTTGGCCTATTTCATTGGCTTTAAGCTGCAGTGGACGCCGATTCTGTACAATGCGAACCGGCAGGCGGCTTCTTTGATTCTGCCGGTCATTTCGCTGAGCATGTTTCCGATTGCAAACATTTCGCGCTTTACGCGTTCGGAAATGATTGATGTTCTGAATTCGGACTACATCCAGCTGGTGCAGGCGAAGGGTATGCCGCAGCGGATTGTGATTATGCACCATGCGCTGCGCAATACCATGATTCCGATCGTCACCATTATGGGGCCGCTGCTGGTCAATCTTCTGACGGGTTCCATGGTTGTGGAAAAGGTGTTCGGCATTCCGGGCATCGGCATGTTAATGGTGAATGCGATCCAGAACAATGACTATAACGTCGTCATTGCCTGTGCCTTTGTGTATTCGGCAATGTATATTGCGGTGATGCTGGTGGTTGACATTCTGTACGGTGTCATTGATCCGCGGATCCGTGTCGCAAAGGAAGGTGCTTAAGATGAGTGAAATCTCGAAAGACTTTGAGAAGCACGTTCCCATTATTGAGAACGACTATGACGAAAGTGACTTCGTCTTTGTTCAGAAGAATGAGCGCCTGATGGATAAGACCTATGCGTCGACCTCGTATCTGGCCGATGTGTGGGCAAACTTCAAAAAGAACAAGGGCGCCGTTGCGGGCATGATCATCATTACGATCATCATTGTGATGGCGATCATTGGGCCGATGATTTCGGGTCATTCCTTTGACGATATCCAGATTCAGTGGCAGGATCTTCCGCCGCGGATCAAGGGGCTTTCGTGGCTTGGCTTCGGCGGCAAGTGGAACGGGCGCGATCTGTATGTGGAGAAGGGGTTCCAGGATCTCTACTTCTGGTTCGGTACGGATACGCAGGGGCGTGACCTGTTTACGCGTGTGTGGGAAGGTACCCGTATTTCGCTGATTATTGCGCTGAGTGCGGTGCTGATCGATGTTGTGATCGGTCTGTCCTATGGTTTGATTTCCGGTTACTTCGGCGGCAAGGTTGACATGGTGATGCAGCGGATTGCGGAGATTCTCAATGGTATTCCGACGCTGGTCGTTGTGACGCTTCTGCAGCTGGTGATGCCTAACGGTATCTGGTCCATTATCTTTGCGTTAATGATTACGGGATGGATCGGTATGTCGCGGATTGCGCGTGCCGAGGTGCTGAAGCTGAAGGAGAGTGAATTCATTCTGGCGTCGAAGACACTGGGTGCGAAGGATTTTGCGATCATCTTCAAGTCGATTCTTCCGAATATCTTCGGTCAGGTTATCGTTATGTCGATGTTCTCGATTCCGAATGCGATCTTTACGGAGGCGTTTCTGAGCTTCATTGGTCTGGGTATTCCGGCGCCGATGGCTTCGCTGGGCTCTCTGATTTCGGAGGGCTACAAGTCGTTTACGGTTTATCCGTACATGATTGCATGTCCGATCGTTGTGCTGACGCTGCTCGTTTTGAGCTTCAACCTGTTTGCGGATGGCCTGCGGGATGCCTTTGATCCCAACCAGCAGCATCGTTAAGGAGGCCGGATATGAGTGAGAAAAGAAAAAAGGAAGACCGTGTCCTGAGTATCCGGGACCTCAATATCTCGTTTGATACGGCGGGCGGTAAGGTGAATGCGATCCGCGGTGTGCGCATGGATCTGTACAAGGGTGAGACGATTGCGATTGTTGGTGAGTCGGGATCGGGCAAGTCTGTTACGGTGAAAGCCATTATGGGTATCCTTGCGAGCAACGGTCATATTGAAAGCGGCCGTATCGACTATACGTTTACCAATGAAAAAGGTGAACGTGAAACGGTGGATATGACGAAGCTGTCGCAGCGTCAGATTCGTGAGCGCTTCAATGGTCAGCATATTGCGATGGTGTTCCAGGATCCGATGACGTCGCTGGATCCGACGATGACGATCGGGAAACAGATTATGGAGCCGATGATTGTTCATAATCATCTGAGCCGGGATGAGGCAAAGCAACGGGCCATTGAACTGATTTCAGAGGTTGGCATCGAAAACCCGCAGAAACGATTTGCGGAATATCCGCATCAGCTTTCCGGCGGTATGCGGCAGCGTGTTGTCATTGCGATTGCGCTGGCCTGTGATCCGGATGTGCTGATCTGTGATGAGCCGACGACGGCGCTCGACGTGACGATTCAGGCAAAGATCCTGGAGCTGATCAAGAGCCTGCAGGAAAAGAAGGGAATGTCGATCATCTATATTACGCATGATCTTGGCGTTGTGGCGAAGGTTGCGGACTATGTGGATGTCATGTATGCGGGCCGTATCATTGAGAAGGGTCTGGTGAACGAGGTGTTCTATGATCCGCGCCATCCGTATACGTGGGGGCTGTTGGCGTCGATGCCGGATACGGATACGAATTCGAAGCGTCTGTTTGCGATCCCGGGGACGCCGCCCAATCTGCTGGAGCCGATTGTTGGTGATGCGTTTGCGCCGCGCAATCCTTATGCGCTGAAGATTGACTATGAGGCGGAACCGCCGCTGTTCAATGTTGGCGGCCAGCATCGTGTCGCTTCGTGGCTGTGCGATCCGCGGGCGCCGAAGGTCGATCCGCCGGAGCAGCTGATTGAGCGCTTGAAGAAGATGAGGAAGGAGGCGCATCTCGATGAGTGAAATTGATTATAGTGCGCAGCCTTTGCTGCATGTGGAGAATCTGAAGCAGCACTTCCGCATTACCCGTACCTATACAACCAAGGCCGTCGACGGCATCAGTTTCGATATTTGGAAGGGCGAGACGTATGGCCTTGTGGGTGAGTCCGGTTCCGGAAAGTCGACGACGGGACGTGCAATTATCCGTCTTTACCAGCCGACGGCCGGTAAAGTAATCTTCGATGGCCGCGACATCAGTGGAAAGATGTCGAAGGCGGATGAGGAATATCTGCGCACCAATATGCAGATGATCTTCCAGGATCCGATGGCTTCGCTGAATCCGCGCAAAAAGGTGAGTGAGATCATTGCCGAGGGTCTTGAGATTCATCATCTTTACAAGAACAGAGAAGATCTGAACGAGAAGGTTCTTGCCATTCTTGACAAGGTCGGACTTTCCAGGGAACAGGCGACACGTTATCCGTCGCAGTTCTCCGGCGGTCAGCGGCAGCGGATCGGCATTGCGCGTGCGCTGGTTATGAACCCGAAGCTGGTGATTGCGGATGAAGCGATCTCGGCGCTGGACATGTCGATTCAGGCACAGGTTGTCAACCTGATGCGCGATCTGCAGGAGGAGATGGGCATTACGTATCTCTTCATTGCCCATGATCTGGCGATGGTCAAGTACATCAGTGACCGGATCGGCGTTATGCACTTGGGGTACATTGTAGAAACAGGGACGACGGATGAGATCTTTGCCAATCCGATTCATCCCTATACAAAGAGCCTTCTGTCGGCAATTCCCCATCCCAATCCAATCGTAGAGAAGGCGCGTACAGCCCTGACCTACGATAAGGACAAGGAAGGCGTCGATTACAGCAAGGGTACGATTCATGCGGTGACGAAGACGCACTCTGTGCTGGCTACGGACGAAGAGTTCGCCAAATGGTCGGCGGAGAAGATGGCCTTCTGAGTAAACAAAGAAAGCAATAAAAACAATCGATCAAACCAAAAGAAACGGTGTCTCTGCAAAGATGCACCGTTTTTCTTTGGCTTTTATTTTTGCATGAAAAAGCTGCAACAGAACAATTCCGCTGCAGCTGTTTCCGTTTTTGTTCGACTTACAGATTCATATGCGCATTTCTTGCGATGACGTCGAGCTGCTGTTCTCTGGTGAGATCGATGAACTTGACGGCATAGCCGGAGACGCGGATGGTGAAGTTGGCGTATTCGGGCTTCTCAGGATGTTCCATCGCATCCTTGAGCTTATCGATGCCGAAGACGTTGACGTTGAGATGGTGGGCTCCCTGATCGAAGTAACCGTCCAGAACGTTGACGAGGTTGCTGGTACGCTGATCTTCATCGTTGCCAAGTGCCGAAGGGCTGATCGTCTGCGTATTGGAGATGCCGTCGAGGGCATATTCATACGGAAGCTTGGCGACGCTGTTGAGCGATGCGAGCAGGCCGTTCTTCTCGGCGCCATAGGCAGGATTGGCACCCGGGGAGAAAGGTTCATATGCCTTTCTTCCATCGGGCAGTGCACCCGTAGCCTTGCCATAGACGACGTTGCTCGTGATGGTGAGGATCGATGTTGTAGCTTCAGAGTTGCGGTATGTGTGGTGCTTCTTGATCTTGGTGATGAAGGTCTTCAGCAGCCATACGGCAATATCATCGGCACGCGGATCATCATTTCCATAACGGGGGAAGTCGCCTTCGACCTGGAAGTCGGTAGCCAGTCCGCTGTCATCACGGATGACACGTACCTTTGCGTAGCGGATCGCTGAGAGAGAGTCGACAACGTGGGAGAAGCCGGCGATGCCTGTGGCGAAGGTGCGGCGCACATCGGTATCAATCAGCGCCATTTCGGCTGCTTCATAGTAGTACTTATCATGCATGTACTGAATCAGATTCAGGATGTTGACATAGAGGCCGGCAAGCCAGTCGAGCATCTGATCGTATTTATGCATCACTTCGTTGTAATCAAGATAGTCAGAGGTGATCGGTGCATATTCGGGTCCTACCTGCATGTGGTTGCCGTTCTTGTCGAGGAACTTCTCGTCTTTGCCACCGTTGATGGCATAGAGCAGGGCCTTGGCAAGGTTGGCACGGGCACCGAAGAACTGCATCTCTTTGCCGGTTTCTGTGGCGCTGACGCAGCAGCAGATGCTGTAGTCGTCGCCCCAGATCGGGCGCATTACGTCGTCGTTTTCATACTGGATGGACGATGTGCGGATCGAGATGCGGGCCGCATAGTCGCGGAACGCTTTCGGCAGACGGGAGCTGTAAAGAACGGTGAGGTTCGGCTCCGGTGCCGGTCCCATGTTTTCCAGCGTGTGCAGGAAACGGAAATCGTTCTTTGTGACCATGGAGCGGCCGTCCATGCCCAGGCCGGCAACTTCCAGGGTTGCCCAAACCGGGTCGCCAGAGAAGAGTGCATTGTAGCTGGGGATGCGGGCAAACTTGACCATACGGAACTTGAGAACGAGATGATCAATCAGCTCCTGCGCCTCTTCCTCGGTCAGCGTACCTTCCTGCAGGTCGCGCTGCAGATAGATGTCGAGGAAGGTGGAGATGCGTCCGACGGACATGGCGGCGCCGTTCTGGGTCTTGATCGCTGCCAGATAGCCGAAGTAGAGCCACTGTACCGCTTCCTTTGCGTTATTGGCAGGCTTGGAGATGTCGAAGCCGTAGATTTCGGCCATCTTTTTCATGCCTTCAAGGGCACGGATCTGTTCCGCAATCTCTTCGCGCTGGCGGATGATGTCGTCGGTCATGGTGCCGTCGCCGCAGTTGACAAGATCATTTTTCTTCTCTTTGATCAGATAGTTGATGCCATAGAGGGCTACGCGGCGGTAGTCGCCGACAATTCTTCCGCGGCCGTAGGTGTCGGGAAGGCCGGTGATGATGTGGCTGTGGCGGGCTGCCTTCATTTCGGGCGTATAAGCGTCGAACACAGCCTGGTTGTGCGTCTTGTGATATTCGGTAAAGATCTTGTGGAACTTGTCATTGACGTGGTAGCCGTAGGTTTCGGCGGCTTCTTCCGCCATCTTGATGCCGCCATAGGGCATGAAGGCGCGCTTCAGAGGTTTGTCTGTCTGGAGGCCGACGACCTGTTCCAGATCCTTGAGGGACGGATCAATATAGCCGGGTCCGTAGGCGGTGAGTCCGGAAACAACTTCCGTTTCGCAGTCGAGGACGCCGCCTTTGGCGCGTTCCTCTTTCTGGAGTTCCTGTACCTTTGCCCAGAGTTTGTTGGTGCGCTCGGTCGGTCCTTTCAGAAAGGATTCGTCGCCATCATAGGGTGTGTAGTTGTTTTGGATAAAGTCGCGGACGTTGACGTCGTTCTGCCAGTGTGTTCCTTTGAATGATCTCCATGCGTTCTGTGTGTTCATATGTGCAGCCTTCTTTCTGTTTGTTCTGTATGAATCATGGGCGAAGTGAGTTCTCCGCTGAGTATCTTCTTTGCGTGTTCGATGCGTTCTTTTGTTGGTGGATCGACGCCTTCGAGTGTATAGGGGATGCCGAGCGCCTTATATTTGTGGAGCCCGAGCGTATGGTAGGGAAGGACGTCGATGCGCTCTATGTTATGGAGCGATGCCAGGAAGGCACGTGTCTGAAAGAGCCAGGTGTCGTCGTCTGTAATCCCGGGGACCAGAACATGGCGTACCCAGACCGGCTTATTGATTTCATCGAGATAGTGGAACATGTCGAGAATGTTTTCGTTCGACTTTCCGGTCAGAAGCCGGTGCTGGTAGGGATCAATGTGCTTGATATCCAGTAACAGGAGGTCGGTATACTGCATCAGCTCCTGAAACCTGGAGAAGAAGGGCTCTTCTCTTGTGAAGGGCTGGCCGGCCGTATCGATGCAGGTTGAGATATTGCGCTGCTTCGCTTTGCGGAAAAGATCGATCAGGAAGTCGATCTGCAGTAACGGCTCGCCTCCGCTGACCGTGATTCCGCCTTCCTTTCCCCAATAGGGACGGTAGCGCTCCGCCTGATCGAGCAGTTCGTCGGCGGTGCGCAGGTCATTGCTTTGGCGTGCCCAGGTATCGGGGTTGTGGCAATAGCGGCAGCGCAGATTACATCCGCTGAGGAATATGAGGAATCGGACGCCGGGGCCGTCGGCGGATCCGAAGCTTTCGGTTGAGTGTATTCTTCCTTGAATCATTTGTGTTGCCTCCGAAAGAAAACCGCTGTGGATTTGTCTTTCTAGAAGAGAGGCTATCATCAGCAGATAGAACATTCCTTGATTGAAATCAAATAGTGCGTATTTTCTTTATTTTTCGTTATCGTCGAGAAGCTTCTGCAGAGCTGCGCGGTCTTTGACCTGAAGCTTCCCCTGACCGAGGCGGTTGATGATGCCTTCCTTTTCCAGCTTCGAAAGGCTGCGGGAAACAGTCTCAGGACGAAGGCCGATCGAAGCGGCGATATCATCGAGACGCATGTGAATATAGGGACCGATGCAGCGGGTATCACGATCCAGAAGAAAACCGGCGAGACGTACTTTTGGATCGCGGATTGAAAGAAGTACAATCTTTTCCTTGGCTTCGGCAAGTTCGCTGCTGAGGATCTGAATCAGACGCATGGCCGTCTCCGGTTGCTGCTTAAGGAGGGCGAGAAACTCTTCTCTCCTTATTTCGCAAAGATCGACATCGGTCAGACAGACGACGGAGTAATGATAGACCGGATTGTCCAGGAACATATCGTGCCAGATGGCCTGACCGTCATGCAGGATGTCGAGGACGTGCTCCTGGCCGCTGGCTTCGATGCGGCGGATCTTTATGCGGCCGCGCCGAATGATCATGATCGAGTCGATGGGCTGCCCCTCCCGAATCAGGATCTGATCCTTTGGGTGGGTGCTCATGACCGCATGGGATATGAGTTTCTCCTGCGCCTGCAGCGGCAGGTCGGCAAAGATGCCGATCTGAGATGTGCAAAGCGTATGGCTTTTATAAAAGGGACAGGAAGTGTTTTGGCATGTATTAGTCATCGCCATTATCCTAGCAGATGACAGGAACCGGGGCACGATTACAATAAAGATAGAAGCACCAGTAAAACAAACAGGAGACGATGAAAATGAAATACACAGAACTGGGAAACACCGGCATTCAGGTGTCGCGTATCTGCGTCGGCTGTATGTCGTTTGGCCATCCGTCGGAAGAATTTCATCTTTGGACGCTCGAGCAGCCGCAGACGCAGAAGGTTGTGGAACATGCACTGGATCTGGGCATTAACTTTTTTGATACAGCGAACAGTTACTCGTTCGGTACGAGCGAAGAGTATCTGGGGCAGTCGCTGCGTAATCTTGGCATCCCCAGAGATAAGGTCGTGATTGCCTCGAAGGTGTACTTCAATGACGGTCATCTTTCTTCCGAAGCGATTCACCGGGAAATCGATGGTACGTTGAAGCGGCTTGGCACGGACTATGTGGATCTGTACCAGATTCACCGCTTTGATTACGATACGCCAATGGAAGAGACGATGGAGGCGCTCAATGATCTGGTGAAACAGGGAAAGGTGCGTGCCATCGGTGCTTCGGCGATGTACGGCTATCAGTTTCATAATCTGCAGCTTACGGCCGAGGAACACAGATGGACGAAGTTCTCCACTCTGCAGAATCATTACAATCTGCTGTACCGGGAAGATGAGCGGGAACTGATTCCGGTTGCGAAGCAGTATGGCGTTTCTTTGATTCCGTATTCGCCACTCGCCGGCGGTCATCTGGCGCATGCCGGATGGACAACGGATTCGAAGCGCAGCGAGACCGATCGTACGCTGCGGGCCAAGTATGATAAGGAAAAGGACAATGACCTTTTGATTGTCAACCGCGTCGATGAGGTGGCGAAGAAGTATGGTGTGTCGATGTCCCAGATCGCTCTTGCATGGCTCTGGAAGCGCGGGGTCAGCGCGCCGATTGTCGGCGCAACTAAGGCGCATCACTTCGATGATGCGGTGGCGGCACTGGATGTTGAACTGAGCGATGAGGATGCAGCATATCTTGAGGAGCCGTATCATGCGCATGATATTGTTGGTGCGCTGAAGAATCCGCGGTAATCAAAAGCGGGTGTGACAGAATTTCCGCCGTCGCCTGTTCGCCGCATTTGCAAATGCACGTTCTGCAAAACGAAAAAAACCCGTGGCCGATAGCTGCGGGTTTTTCAATGTTGCACAACCTTTACCTTACTTTCGGGGACAAACTCAACCTTAAGTCTCATGCCAAGGCCCTTTGCAAGCCGCTTGAGCATTTCCAGGGAAGGGTTTCTTGTGCCATTCTCGATGCGACTGATATCTGCCTGCGTGATGCCTGTACGCTGTGACAGTTCCTTCTGTGTCAGGCCTTCACTATTTCGCGCCTCAATCATTGCACTGATGATATCGTATTCCGGTTGAAGCGCATCGTATTCAGCTTTGACGGTTGGATCGCTAAGAACTTTGCTTTTGTATGCACGATAGCTGCTCATTTTCCGTTTCTCCTTTCATAATCAATTTTGTATTTCTTTGCCGTTTCTATCACTTCGGACGGAGTTTTTTGTGTTTTCTTAATGAATCCATTTGTGAGCACAACCTTTTTCTCAATAAAGAAGAAGTACAGAACTCTGGAAATATCAGACCCCAGCTTTATGCGAAGCTCGAAGATCCCGCCATTAAGAGATTTTGAGTATGGTTCTCTCAGAGATGGACCATATTGTTCAAGTAAGTCGATTGTCCTCAGGACCTTAGCCTTCATCTTTGGCTGTAAGCCATCTATGAATTCTGCTGCCGGTGATCTTCCGTTTTCTGTGCCATAAAACTCAACCTCATACATTTTGATTTACTCTCTACATCGGTAGAATATGTTGAAAACGACATATTGTCAATAGCTATTCTTAAACTCATACCACACTATCATAGGTTCATTTTCCTGAGGCATGCTGATTGACTCCCGTTCGGGCAATGCTATGGTGTGAGCAGGAGGCGGGAAAGAAAACCTATGAAGAAGTATTTAAATATTGCAGAGGGATATGCGGTTGCGGCCATGATCGGCGGCGTATTCTACCGTGAATTTACGAAGTGGAACGGATATGAAGGCGTAACGATGCTTGGCAAGGTACATGCCCATCTGTTTATGCTCGGGATGATTGTGTATCTGCTGGTTGCCCTGTTTTCAAGGAGCCTGAATCTGGAAGGACAGAAGTCGTTCCGCAGCTTTATGGCTGTCTACAACATCGGCCTGCCGCTGACAGTCATTATGATGCTTGTGCGCGGCATCACCGAAGTAAAGGGCATGGCACTGTCGAGTGCGGCTTCTGCGGCCATTTCAGGTATCGCCGGCATCGGTCACATTCTGGTGGCTGTCGGGCTGCTGCTTCTGCTGCATGCCTTAAAGAAAGCAGCGGAGTAAGCGAAAGCAATTGATATTAACTGGCCGGTTCTATGATCTGCTGCAGATGGAACCGGCCGTTTTCATAGTGGAGATCGGCAATGGCACAGTTGCCCGGTACGCCCGGATCACGATGCTGGGGATCGATCGTTTGCAGGAAGCAGCGCATTGCCGTGCCATGAGAAACAATCAGAACCGGTCCTTCTTCATCAACATTTGCGATACGTGTAATGGTCGAAGTGATGCGATTATAAAATTCGTTCAGATCCTCGCCTCCATACGGCACAAAATAGTCGCCATAGGGAAAATGAGGATTTTCAGCGTTGCTTGAAGCTTCGCGGAAGCCGAGAAATATTTCCTTGAGCCCCTTATCGCGCCGCAACGGAAGATCAGTAACTAATTCCGCCGTATCACATGCCCGTAACAGCGGTGAGCAGTAGACGGCCTGAAACGTAATCCCATTGGACTGGAACCAGTCACGGGCAGCGATTGCCTGTGCAATGCCGGCCTCGGTAAGAGGAGAATCACACTGTCCCTGATTGATATCCATTTTGTTGAAGAGCGTCTCACCATGACGCATCAGATAGATTTGCTTCATCGTATTCCTTTCCAGTTAATAATATCGTTGGTATTAGGATATTATTTATTGCTGATTTCTACAATGAATGCACAATAACCTCCAAACCTAATGTGCTATAGTGGCGATTGCAAATATCTCATATTCTGAGTCTGCATTTGAAGAACGGAGGAACTTCTTCAAGGCTGCCTGATAATGAATATGATGCGTAGAGGAGGGCTTATGAAACAAACACGGGGAAATGGATCCAGAATCTTTGCATATCTTCTCACGGCTACAGTTTTCTTTGGGGGAATAAATCCTGCGGAAGCTGAGGAAACGAGTGCACCGTCGCCTGATGGGACAGCTTCTTCTGCACCTGCAGATGAGACTCAGAATAATCCGCCGGAAGATACTGCTGCCCAGGAGCCGGAAGAAAACGGTAGCGCAACGGTAACGATTACGTATAAAGCCGGTGAAGGAGGCTCTGTATCCCTGGATGAAGAAACTGTTGAATTGTCTGAGAACGGGGAAGCACCTGCTCTGCAGGGTTCTGCCGCTAAGGCGGATGATGGTTATTACTTTGTGGACTGGACGATCGATGACACGGTTGTTTCGCAGGAGCCGGTTTTCCTCCCGGATGCCGGCTCAATCCGTGGTGACGCCACGTATACCGCAAACTTTGCAAAAATCGCTTATACACAGACTACTGCGAAGGGTATCCGGATTTCGGCGGCTTTTGAAGACAGCACATTCCCTGATGGAACCTGGATGGAAGTAAAAGATATCGAGGATCCTGATGTCGTTGAAATAGGCAGGGAAGCTTTGGAAAATGCCCTTGAAGCTGAGAATGGTACGGAACAGATTGATGATTCGATAGAACCGGTCGCGGTGGATGTTTCTTTCTTTAATTATGATGGTCAGGGAATAAAGACTGAGGTAGAACCTGCGGACGGTCACCCGGTTCATATCACAATGAATACAAAGGATGGAGTCCTGACATCGGAAGCGGATGAAAATGGAGATACTGATCCGAATGTTACTCTTCAGGTTGTCCATGTCCCGGAAGATGGGCAGCCCCAGGTTATTGATGATGTCAGTCTGGATGATCATGCGACGGAAGCTGCTTTTTCTGTGGATTCGTTTTCTCCGCTTCTTGTGTTTGCTGTAAGACATGCGCCGGCACAGATGCCGTCTATGAAACAAATAACAATCGGGGAGTAAACGAAACTGGGTGCAGTTGAATCAGTACGGGCGAACATAATAAGTATCCGTCAGCAGCAAATGGCGTATGACTCGTTCAACCTTAGGATACTTTTCATCGTCTCTCTTGATCCGAAACAAATATACGAACCAATTTAAATAAGATTGAAGGTTATCCATCTTCATTCCCATCACTTTATATAGATACCTCTGAAGCCACCCGCACAAGTTATTAACTAACTGCATATGCTTTATATACTCAGGATTGTCAGTGTCTGCTATATAGACTTCGCTAATACAATCAGCTTTTGCAATTAACTGATTATGAGCTGCATTCCCGTCATGAACAATCGTTGAACCTGATTTTATATGTTTGATAAGCGCATCCTCTACTCTCTGAGCTGTCGGAGCGCCATTGCCGCATTCAATAGCTATCACATTCTTGTAGATATCAACTGCCACAATGATGCATATCTGGTCTTTTGAAAGCCCTCTCTTCCTCTTCTCCCCGAATTCATGCATGATTCTGCCATCATTCAGATATGTTTCATCAATCCAGATACGATCTGACAAAATCAGATGGTCCTGGTATCCATCAACCGTCGCAAAGATCTTATGCCTCCATAAATGTGCAGTAGGATGTGAAATATCGCATACATGTTCGGCTAGTATTTCCGTTGGGCAGTAAATCATACAATTGATATATCTTTCCCATACATCAAATTTTCTCTTGGCAGAATAGAATACTGTTCCCGAAAGATAGCTGAACTTATGACCACCATTCTTACACTGAAATCGCTTATTTCCACTAGTAGAAGCCCCTATTGATATGCAGTGAGTACTTCCACATTCAGGGCATCGCGCAGGTCTGCCATAGAACTCGGCAGCTTCGTCCAATGTGGAAAACCCATACTTCTCCTGGTTGACCCTATATGTAACGACATCCCGGAGATAACGAAACTCGTCGCTGCTTAATGACGACACAAAGTCAAAAAGATCTGCTTTTGACGGCATACGACATTCCTCATCACATTTGAGCTGCCATCCGACGAGGAATGTCGCCAAACATAAGGCCGAGTGGCAGCTCAAATGTTCTTATATTTGGCTTTTCTATTGTAATACATCTCTATTGCCATACCCAGTTTCGTTTACTCCCCGANCCTCATCACATTTGAGCTGCCATCCGACGAGGAATGTCGCCAAACATAAGGCCGAGTGGCAGCTCAAATGTTCTTATATTTGGCTTTTCTATTGTAATACATCTCTATTGCCATACCCAGTTTCGTTTACTCCCCGAAATAACAAACCCGGCACCGGCAATTATCGACAACAAAGGAATGAAAGAAGTCTATAAAGCAGTCGGAAAGTATCAGCTCAACTACTGCGGTACTTCCAATGGCTTTTCGGAGGATGGGGATCCGCATGGACAACGGATCAGCACTGGTTTTTCACATCTGCCAAATCTGAAAGAGATTGAAGACGCTCATTGTTACAATGAGGGCTGGAAAAACTCCGGTGGCTCAAAGCTGGAAAATGTCAGTGGACTGAAACCGGAAAAAATCGAAAAGGCTTATCTGACCATTGAATACAACTGGGGCAACGAAAAAGTAAATGGATACCCTGTTGCCCAGTATCCTGTGACGCTTGTGTATGGAGGAAATGAAACCGGCGGAAGCGTGCAGCCGGAATCCGTTCAGGAATTTTCGATGACGGAGTATTTTACTTCGGGGTTCAATAATAATTCCTTTGGCTACGTTGATATTACGGACTACGTGAAGAAGTATGGATATGGATGGTACTACTGCTGCAATGTTCCGTTCCGCAATAGCAGCGATGCGTCTGCTGACTGGAAGATTGTTGTTGTAGAGAAAAATGAGAATCTCCACAATCGGCTGGTTAAGCTGACATTTGGAAAAGTGGTGAATACCGCAAATGAATGGTCGACGATTTCAGTATCGGGTGATGGTATTCGTACGCTTCAGGATACGTCAAAGCCGGTGACGGGACAGTTTCTGTATAACATCTCGAACAGCGATGTACATGATTGTGGAAAAGTGCAGATTTCATCGGACGGCAGTGATGAGAAGTTTCAGGATGTCGTGGCGGTTAATGGCAACCGTACCGCAACCTCCCCGTTGAATATGCTGAAAACAAGGAATACGGTACCGATTGCCCAGGAAGTGAACTATTCGTCTCCGGCCACTTATCAGGACCGTCAGCTGGTCGGCAGTGACGTGGAACTTTTGGATATCGATGGATCCACAAATATTCATAACATTACCCTGGATCATAATGCTTCTGAGGTGGCGCTTCGTTTTAATCCGCGACCATGCTGGCTTGTTACAAACATGCTCGGCATTGCAGTAGATGTTGATGTTTCTGCCGGCGATGTTACCATCCAAAACACAAAGAATGACAATAATGGCGGGAGGACAATTCAGGTTACCGGTAAGGCCAGAAATCTGAAGCCGGAGAGCGGTGAAGAGTCGAATACGACGATCCGGGAAGGAAAAGTTACGATTGATGTTAACAAAAACTATGTGATTGATCCGAGTTCCATTCAGGCAACATTGAACGGGAATACGATCGACAAATCAAACTGGCAAGTGTCCGGAAATGAAGTCCAGATAACCTTCGGGGAAGGAGGTGTAACAAAGCCCGGTGATTGGCTGACGTATAGCTTTTCGACTACTGCGGTTGATAATAAAAAAATAATACCTGGTACAGTCACGAATACCGCAACGCTGACCGGTAAGTCGTTTAATAACGGAACGTACACTGGCAGAGATATCGATATTGATCAAAAGTCAGAAACCAAATTTACTTTACGCATTGATCCTAATGGCGGAAATTATCCTGAAAGTACGACGATATCTTCTACAATGAATCCTCTCGACACTGCTAGGCTAGCTACTCCGACACGTACTGGTTATGAATTCCTTGGGTGGAAAATAGTGTCCGGAGGTTATGGCTCAAAGTTTGCGTCGTCAGCCGCTGGTCGAAAAGTGCTGCGCCTGGCCAGTGCGACTGAAGGAAACGATTCACCGGTCAAGAGTTCATCCTTCATAATGGGACTGCAGGATACCGTCCTTCAGGCGCAATGGGAGATAAAGAAATATACAGTGACGGTAAACACTTCTTTTTCTGGTATCGATAAACTGCCGGATGCGTATAAGATAGCAATAGCGAAAAAACCTGCGATTCAAGATGTTCCCGAACAATTAACCTTGAATGGCAAGGAGTATACCTGGGAGATAAAGGATATTCCTTATGGAACGGTGCTTCATCTTACGGAATCGGGCTATGCAGTTGACAATTATTCGGTTGTTACAAAAGTCAATGGATCAGCTGCCGGGGCAGGGACAGCGGCATTAGCAATAAGTGAAGAAAAGCTGGATTCAGGTAATTCAATTTCCTTCGAGGTGACAGAGAATTATACAGTCAACTTCGAGATTGATTATTCCCATACATCATTTTCAGTTTCTCAGATTTGGGCTGGTGATGAAGAATGGAGGGATCAGACGCGCCCAGACTCTGTACAGGTTCAACTGGTTGCTACGGTGAAAGATAAAGATCCCGTGATTGTTGATGATGTGGCACTGCCAGAAGAAAACAAATGGGAGCATTCGTGGCCGGTGCTTAAGGATAAGGATGAATTCGGAAATCCGATTACCTATTCTGTGAAGGAAAATTCTGTCCCTGGATATAGTTCCAGCATTCAGGACAAAAACGAAACATCCGCAATCATCAAAAACACGCTTCAGACAGAAGATGTTACCGTCAATAAGATCTGGGAAGACCAGGAGAACAGGTACGGACTCCGCCCCGACAGTATCACGGTTCATCTGTATCAGTCGGATGGAGAAGGCAAAAAGAAAGAAGTACGCGGTTCCGAAGTTAAGACACTGTCGGAAGAAAACAGTTGGATAAATACATTCACGTCACTGCCTGTTTGTGATAAGAAAGGTAACCCGTTCAGCTACTCGGTTACAGAGGATACTGTGCCGGGATATGTAAGCAATATTAAGCAGTATTCATTTATCAATATTCTGGAAACAAGAGACATCACCATCAACAAGATCTGGAATGACCAGAACAACAGTAACGGCACAAGGCCGAATCAGATTACAGTTCAGCTGCTGTGTAACGGAAATGCCTTTAAGGATCCCGTTGTTCTGAGTGCAGATCAGGGCTGGAGCTACACGTATCAGGATCTTCCGGTCAGGGATGCGGATGGCAATGCGTACATCTATACAGCCTCAGAAACAGCCGTCAGCGGGTACACTACATCTGTTCAGGGAACAACGATTACCAATACCTACATCCCGGCTGACAGCAGTGAGCCTGTAAGAAATGCAGTCGCAACCTGCATCTTTGGGAAAATTATTCCGTCCACGGCAGCAAAAGAGAATCACGAATAATACTTCGGTGCGCCAAAAATAAAATGGAGAGGCATTGTGATAATGCCTCTTTTGAT
The DNA here is from genome assembly GCF_900240265.1 of Galactobacillus timonensis. Classification (NCBI taxonomy): domain Bacteria; kingdom Bacillati; phylum Bacillota; class Erysipelotrichia; order Erysipelotrichales; family Erysipelotrichaceae; genus Galactobacillus; species Galactobacillus timonensis. Next base: position 610,629 of record NZ_LT964739.1, on the reverse strand, counting down.
GTTGCGGTCCGCTGATCAAGCGGGAATGTATAAAACGGGGGATGAGAGGATCAATGCAGCCAGCATCTTTCAGTTTCGGTTAATAATATCGCTCTAGAAACTCGGCCGGGGTAAACGCTAACGCTTTCCTGCTCTGTAGAAAATCTTTAACGTTATGGGTAATAATAAAATCTGCATTGATCCTCTCTGCGGTTGCACACTGTATTGCATCCTCAAAGTCTTTCCACTCCATCGCAGATGAAAGTTGGAGATCAGCTTCAGACAACGCAGCAATATGAAAAACCAATTGTAGTTTTTTAAAACATTATGGATGTCTTTAGGATCCAGTTCTTTTCGCATCACATAAACAAGATTGGCGAGAGTAAGCGCAGAAACATATCCATCTACTTCACCTGTTTCACACAGTTTCCAGATAAGAGACGAGTTCTTCATATGAGGCTCCCTCGCCTGCAAAACGTCCAGCAGGATAGTTGCATCAATCAGCAACTTCATACTTTTCTCTCAATTCTTTATCCTTTGCTTCATCCGGATTAAAATTGCCCTTTAAGACCCCTGTGAGAGAATCAGTCAGGTAAGAAACAGCCGCATCTTCAGGGATGAGACGCGCAACCTGTTTTCCATTCTTTGTAATAATGATCTGCGTTCCTTCCATTACGATACTTAAGTACCTGCCGAAGTTGTTCTGTAACTCAGCAGAACTTACTGATAATACATCTGGCATATGTACGGCCTCCTTCTGAATCTGCTGAGCTTGAGCGGAAATCTGCAGATATTTAACTGGGAAAGGGATGGATTTTCCTGCAGAAAAACAGATTCTGCAGGAACAGTTTAACTACGGGAGGGACATCTGTCAGTACCCACAGGGAAGAAGGATTCCATGGCCATACTTTATCTGGTAATTCAGGGATGCTGGGTACTGTGTGATTTTCGGGATATTTAAAAATTTGAGGGGATGGTGACCTGCATTTCAAGGTGATGGGGTTGCCATCTTTTATGTATGTCTGTGAAAGTTTAAGACTCTGGGGTTTGCTTTTTTTGTACAGGTATTGTTCGAATTGGATGAAAAAGACTATCCTTCAGGTAAAGGAGGAATGTTGAGCTCCTGGCAATAATAAAAGCTGGCATCCCCAAACCCTTCGCAGTCCAGCACATGCCAGCGACTCCATTATAGACCTGTCTGATGATCATGATTCATTGTCATTTGCACAAGCTCGTGGAGTTTGTTAAGAATCGCCTGATTCATTCCTCAAACGATTCTTCCACACAGGAAATCATTACAAGAGCTGTTCAGGTCTTTTATGATCAGTCGGTTTCCGAACTGATTGTGAATAATGGCTATCTGTATTACGCAAAGTACAGCAGAAGATTTACCATTCTTGATCATACTGTGCCACTGATCATTAAGCGTGTTTACCGGAAAGGCTCGTCTGCAGATGCAGTTCTGCTGTCTTTCATGATCCCCTACAGCAGCCGCACCGCGGACGATTTTACCGCTGTTCTTACTTCATGCGGGGATCGTTCCTTTACCGTTGAAGAAAGCGGTAATTCCTTTGACTATGACGCTGTACGGCTGATCCGCTGGAAGTTCAACCGGTACTGGCAGAGTATTCTCAATACCAGGCGCATTTACCTCAATACGGATATAACCACGAATTGTATTACCCTGCTTGGCAGGCAGTTCCTGCAGAACAGAAAGCTGCGCTGCCAGCTCGTTTTCACATGACCTCTTTTTCTCACAGCAGGAATATCAAAGAAGCCTCTGCGTTCCTATTCTGAGGGCAGAAGGGATGAAAGCCGATCAATACCGAACGAAGGAACGTTTCACCTCATCATTTTGAAGAAAAGCCCTTCGTTCATCATTTTGATTCGGCTTTCCGGAAAGGAATTCATGCATGGTATACGGTATTCAATCGATTCCCTGCAGAATCAGAGGTCATCGGTATGTCTCTTAACACGAATAAAGAGGACATCATGGAGCTCTTCGGCCTGGAAGACAGTGATGTGGAGGACTTCCAGTATCAGAACTTGAATGGAAATGCACAGATCTCAGTCCGGCTCGTTCCGCACTATGAGCCCTGCCCGGAATGCGGCTGTAAAACTCCAAGGATCAAAGATTATTACTGGAAGAAGATTACGCACAGTGTTCTTTCTGATCGTAAATGTACGCTGCTTTACCGGGCCAGACGATATGTCTGTCCGGTATGTCATCGAACCTATGCAGAGAAGAATCCATTCTCCTTTGGCAGTATGAGTATCTCCGCATTCACGGTTCAGAGAGTGCTCACGGATCTGAAGAACTATAACGAGACATTCTCTTCCGTTGCGCGCAGGTATCATCTCTCTCCTGCCACAGCTGCCTATCTGTTTGATGATCACGTCAGTCTTCCCAGGAAACCTCTGCCGGAGATGATCAGCTTTGATGAAGTCTATGCCTTCCGCAACTACAGCGAGAAATTCGTCTGTGTTCTTATGGATTTCCAGAGACAGACGCCCATTGATTTCCTGAACTCCAGACGGGAAGATCGGCTGCTCAGCTACTTTATGAAGATCCCGCTGGAAGAGCGGAAGAAAGTCAAAGCCTGTTCCTTCGATATGTACGATACCTATCGAACGGTCATGAAGAAGTGTTTCCCGAACAGTATCGGTATCGTGGACAGATTCCATCTCTGCCAGGAACTGGGACGCCAGACCGACAGTGTTCGAATCCGTGCCATGAAAGGAACCACAAAAGGTTCCGATGAATACTATCTTCTCAAGAAGTTCAACTGGATTCTCTACAGGCATTCCGACAGCAGCACAAAAGATGGTAAGAAGCTGTTCGATCCAAACGGACAGAGAAGATATAACAATCATTTCAAATTTCCGATTAACTACTATGATCTCCGCGAGAAGCTCCTGAAAATAAGCCCTGAGCTGATGGAGTCATGGAATCTGAAAGAAAAAGTATACGACTACTATGAGACCGCCACGCCCAACGATAGGGAGCAGAAACTGAACGAACTGATTACGGAGTTCAGGAAGTCTCAGGTACCGGAAATGCGTCACTTCGCCAGCACACTGACCAAATGGCGGACCGAAATCATCAATTCTCTTACTACCTACGGCTACATCTACAAGGTCGATTCCAAGACCGGCAAACCCAATGCCTATCATAAGCGGATGACCAATGCGATCATTGAAAACCGAAACTCAATCTGTAAGTGCATCAAGAAGAATGCGAACGGCTATCACAACTGGGACAGATTCCGCAACCGCCTCATGTACGTTCTGGACAAGGATGCGACCTACTCATTGAACCCGATACACTCGAATGTCACAAAAACGGCGAAATAAAAACTTGGCCTCACAGCTGTTCAAACCAGTTGTAAGGTCATGTCTTACTTCAGATGACTCGGGCGCTGAGTTCATGATTATGGGGCGCCAGTTACCCCAGAGATTTATCGCTCCGGTTTGACTCTAACCCCACACATTTCAAAAGCGCCGATTTTCGCTCATGTGCGAAGTACATAAAAGCCTGACCGCAGTGCGACCAGGCTGATGTTGATAAGAATGGATTTTTGCTGACTTGTGGTGAAGCAGTACAGAAGGTTTGGAATATTACCGATTGCGGTTTTCCCACATTGCATCCGTCGCCTGGCGGATGCCGTTGGTGACCGTCGCAATCTCTTCGCTTGTCCACGTCGCTTTATCACGGCGCAAGAAGCTGGTTGCGTCGATGCGGTTATCAAACACACCGACCGGCAGATGATAGGTTTTGCCATGTGCGTTGACTGTGACTGTACCTTTGACTTCACTGTGGTCAATCAGCCACATCATATCGTCGCAGCCGTAATCGCCGAGCATCACATCCAGCGGCACACCATGGAACAGATTGCTCGACTGATCCGTATTGCCTTCGGAACGGGCAAAGTTCTTGGCGCGGCTTTGCTCAGGCGTCACAAGAATATAGAGAATGACCGCATGTTCCAGCAGATCATTGGCAAGATACGGAAGCGAAAACTGATAGCCCATCGTACCGGATAGCGGCATCGTGCTGCCGTCTTTTCCGCCCCGCGAACATTCAATGATCAGCGTCTTGTTGTCAAAGCTGTCTGGATACTGTGCCTCAAGGTCTGTGATGATCTTCTTTGCCGGCGCCTCTAATTTCTTTGCGATAGCGTCTCTTACATCATCCGGTAATCCGGCAATCCGGGCATCGAGTCCCGCACCCATCGCCGCCTTGTCCATCCGGTCAAACAGATACAGCGCATAGCTGTCCGGGCTTACATGAACCCGGTTATGGAGATTGTGATAATCCTCATTCAGCAGATTGATGAACGTCGCCCAGTCGCGGCCGTCGATCAACGGCTTGTCGTTGCTTGGATAGAAGATGCGGGGCTGATGGACCGCTTCCAGAGCCGTGTCGATTTCACGCATGAAGTTGACATAGGGATAATCATCCAGCTGCAGATTGGCGCCGATATGAAACTCCTCTTCCAGACGTTTGGGTTCGACGTTGGCCAGGAAGTTGCGCACTTCCGACTTTCCGCTTGCCGGCAGCGCCTGCAGAAGAATGGTCTGAAATACTTTGGACATGCTTGTTACCTCACTCATTGACAACGTGGATATTGAATTCCGGATCAAATTCAATGACCGGGTGGTTCTTGAACCAGGCCTCGGCAAGATCCGTAAAGCTGCTGTCGATCGTCTTCAGCGTCTCACACTGCTTCAGTACATGGAAGCCACCGCCTCCTGCCGCATGGTACGAATTGACACAGAGGGTAAAGGTGCTGTCCTCCGTGATCGGGTTACCCTGGTACAGGATCTCTTCGACACGTTCGCCGATTGGATTGGCAACGTTGATGCGGTAGTCGATGCCGCTGACAAGGTCGTAGTTTTCCGGATGAGCCGGATCTTCGCCGGCAACAATCTGAGCTGCGGCGTTGGCGCTCCAGTAGGACGCATCCTCTTCGAGGAATTCCTTCAGCTGTACGCCGGACAGCTTCTTGACGACAAGACGGTTGATGTAGGGATAGTTGGTAAACAGGGCTCTGCGTGTAATTGAGGCGCCAAAGCCTGTTGCGCCCTTGAATAGTGAGCAGGCTGCGAGCATGGCTCCGGTTTCTTCCATGGCAATATGATTGAAGAGGGTAATGGAAGGAGTGCCCTTGAGTCTGGCTTCATTTTCATTGGCGATGCGAAGATCCATGTTTGTTTTGGCCAGGGGCTCATCGAGCCACGCCTGACAATCCGCTTCTTCGCGTGCGATCAGCTTCATGATCGCTTCATCCGCTTCGCCATCGGCCCGGTAGATGACGGGTTCAATGGTATGGGAATCCGTTGCCAGATCAATGCAGATGAGTTCTCTGCCGTCGGCTTCCGTCTCGGCATATACCGTATTGTTATAGGTGCCGAGCAGATGCTGATGGCTGTGGCCGGCAATCAGGACATCGATGCCCCGTACCTGCTGCAGCATGGCATAGGCACAGTTGTCGCCCTGCATACAGCCGGAGCGGGAATCGGTCTTCGGATTGATTTCAAAGCTGCCGTGATAGACGACGATGACATAGGCGGGATTTTCGAGATGGCGAACGGCATCGACGGCATTCTGCACTGTTTCGATCGTATCAAGGAAACTGTAGCCTTCGATGTTTGAGGCCGGCTCTGTGTGCCTTGTGTCGGTGATACTGACACCGATCAGCGCAACCTTGACGCCGTCGAAGTCACGGATCACATAGGTCGGACCGAGCGGCGCATCGTGGAACGTGATATTGCTGGTGATGCAGGGAGCCTTAAGGGCCTTGAGATGAATGGCAAGGGCACGCTGACCGAGGCTGAAGTCATGGTTGCCCAGGTTGATATAGTCATAGCCCATGGCGTTCATGACAGCCGTCACGGGCGAAACCATTCGCTCATGCGCCACCGCATGGTAGCGGGTCAGGGCACTGCCTTCAATACTGTCACCATTATCAATGAGCAGCGTATTCTCATCACGCAGCTGCTGGATCAGTGTGCTGAGCTTGGCAAAGCCGCCGTCATATTCCTGACCATTCGTATAGAGATACGGAGTGATATGGCCATGCACGTCGCTGGTAGCTAAAATGCGGATCCGGTTTTTCATAGAACATCTCCCTTTAAGCGGTTTTTATTATACCCAGAAACGGAATCAATAGATGAAGCTATTTACGAATGACCATGTCAAGCATCGAGGTGATTGAGCAGAACATTTGCATGGTTTGCACGGTAGAACGATGTTCTGCTGCTCATCGATTCCGTCAGATAATGCCCGTCCACAAGCCGCTGGATCGTATTTTTTCTGAAGTAAGTGGAAGGCTTCAGACCGATATAATCGGCTATCTCACGTACTGAACGTTCTTTGTAATAGCAGTAGCCAAGAATCTTCAGATCATATTTTCCGGTTGTCAAGCCGGCAGTATATACATCGGCATATTCCTGATTTTTCGTCGCTTCCATAGCTGACGTTACCGTCAGATCCGGCAGACAGAGAGTGAATGAGGAAGCGTCACAGGAAACATACGGCTTATGTGCATCGTCCGCATTTTGATAATCCGATTCAATCTTGTCGAAGCCGCTGCCTTTTTCTTCCATAAGACGGCACAGTTCCAGGATCGAGCAGATTACTTCATTGCGCCGTCGGGGGATAATTGATGCAATATCTGTTTCCCTGTTCAGCCGCCGCACTCCCAGCAGAGAACCGGGTGAAGTAATTTCAAGCCGATCCTGAAAAATGTTGATTTCAATCTGACTGCCCTGGATGAAATAGTTGCGGTGCCCCACCGCGTTTACAATTCCTTCCATGACGGAACGCTGCGGGTAGGCGAAATAACTCTGACGCGTATCTGGGCGCTTGATAAATCCGTTTGCTGAATGATCCATAACAAAGTCGATGCCTTCCTGGATTCCGGTAAGGAGGTTTCCGATAAATTCCTTCTGGGCCAGAACGATATCACTCCCCTTGTCCAGCCCCTTCCAGAGAGTCATCACCATTCTGGTTTCCGGAGTCCGGCAGGAATCCTGAAACAGCAGTGCACCTTTGGAAAGACGGCGTTTCTCATTCATGAAGCCGATTGAGATCAAAGCCTTCTCCGTCACTTTGATTCCCGCAGATTTTAGCAACTGGTGAAATACGGAAAAATCCTGCGGCTGATAAGTCAGTTCTGTAAACGGCTGATCATAGGGGATATGCTCGCTCATAAGCACAAGGTCGCGGATCTGCTCGGGGGAAGCCGATTCAGTCCGACCGAAATTGCGCACATAGATGCCGAGAAAACCTTTACTGTGCAGAATCACAGGCAGGTCCTCGCTTGCAGAAACGGAAATTTTCAGAATATACCGGATCGGTGAAGTTTCGGGAACAGGAATCGATTCCATGGAATAGGAGATTGTTGGCTCGATTTTTTCGCGGATCTGCCGATGAACCATGCGGACTGTTTTGTCAGCCTCTGTATGATCCAGCGCAACAATTTTGTGGGACCGATCCTCGACTCCGACATACAGATCGCCGCCATCCGTGTTGGCAAAAGCCGCAATTGTTTTGAGCCAGCTGATCTCTTCCGGTGTCCCGCCTTTATTGACGCCTTCTTTTAGGATTCCTTTAAATTCCGTCTGCCTCGTTTCGAGGTTTACGCCCGGAATAAGCTCTTCTATCTGCATATTGCCGGCCTCCCTTCTGGTTCCATTATAAGGAAGCAGTGAAGTAAATGAAGTAAAACTTCACTGCACTTCACTCAAAACTTCATTCCACTTCACTGCAACTTCACAACAAGTGAAGGAAAGAAACCCGGCCGGATGAATTTTTTCATCCGGCCGGGTTTGGAGATTCTTTGGTATTGATGTACTGGTGCAAGAGCGGCTGCTTATCGTCCGCTTACTGACGGCCGCCCGCCAGGCGCATGCGGATCTTGGTCGAGAAGTATTCGATGATGATGACCGCAATGATCAGTGCCAGCAAATAGGCACCGACCTGCGTCCAGCGCATCGCATTGATCGCAATGACAAGGGCGGAACCGATGCCGCCGGCACCGATGAGGCCCAGGATTGTCGCATCCTTCAGGTTGATATCGAAGCGGTAGATCACTGTCGAAATGAACGATGCGGACAGCTGGGGCAGGACGCCGCAGCGGATCTTCTGGAACGTGGAGCAGCCGGCTGCGTCCAGGGCATCGAGGATGCCCGTATCAAGATCTTCAATGGCGGTGATGTACATCTTTGAAATCATGCCGATCGAGCAGATGGACTGCGTAACGACGCCGCAGAAGGCACCCGGTCCCGTAACACGGATCCACATCAGAGCCCACACAAGGGACGGGATGGTACGGATCAGAAGAATCAGGACACGGAAGATGACGGCGACGGGACGCGGAACGATGTTGTTCGATGCCAGGAAGGAAACCGGAATCGCAAGGATGCCGCCGAACAGTGTGCCGAGAATGGCAATGGCGATCGTCTGGAACATCAGGTAGAGAATACCGGTTTCCGTCATGTCGGTGAACTGTTTCCAGTCCGGATGCACCAGACCGTAGATCGTGCCCTGTGCAATCTTGACGCCCTGCGACACGCCGTTGAAGTCGATGCCGCTGCGGCTCCAGATTACAAGGATCAGAACAATGGCGAAGATGATAATGTTGCGGACAAGATGATGGGGCTGTGCCTCATACATTTCTTCAACTGTCAGTTTCTTTTCACTCATGGAGTCACCTCAGGAAAGCTTGGAACGCAGCCAGTCAGAGAAGAAGTCAATCGCAACGACGAGAACAAACAGTGCCAGCAGGACCATGCCGAGTCCGCTGTAGTCACGCCAGCCGACACGTTCCGAAATCAGGATGCCAAGACCGCCGGCGCCGACGTAGCCAAGAATCGATGCGGCACGTACATTCATCTCGAAGCAGTACAGGCAGTGCGAAAGATACGTCGGCAGGATCTGGGGCATGCATGCTGCCCAGAAGGCTGCCATCGTGCTGGCGCCGAAGCTTGTCATCGCCTCATACGGCTTCATGTCAATCGTCTCGATCGACTCGTAGAGCATCTTGGAGACGACGCCGATGGTAAAGATCGTAATCGCAAGGAAGCCGGCAAAGGTACCAAGGCCGAAGATTAATGCACAGATATTGGCGATGACCAGGGTCGGAACGGAGCGAACAATCGCTAGGAACAGACGCACAATCGAGAGAACGACTCTGTTATGGACGATGTTGCTGGAAGCGATAATCGCAAGGGGCAGAGCCAGCAGGCATCCGACAAAGGTGCCGAGCAGCGACATCTGAATCGTATCGATCAGAGGCTGCCAGACGGAGTGTGCATAGTTGAAGTCGGGGCGGAAGATCTGGGCAAGAATTTCGCCCATCTTGGAGATTCGCGATGTGAGGGTGGACCAGTTGAAGCCGGTCACCTTCAGACATACGGCGACGACAATGATCAGGACGACAGCGATCAGCGGTCCGCGGGAGCGGGGCCGGTTGACCGTATGACCGTTGGGCAGCGTAACGAGCTGCGGCTTGAAGATGCGGTCAAACAGAGGGGCTTTGCGAACGTCGACTTCGGACATCAGTGTACCTCTGCCGTATTAGGGTCCGTGGACTTGGGGACTTCCTTGCCGTTGTAGACTTCGTCGAGCACTTCCTTTGTTACGTTGCTGGTGGGGCCGTCATAGACGACGTGGCCGGCACGGATGCCGATGACGCGTGTCGCATACTTGAGGGCGAGATCGACGTGATGGATGTTGAGCAGGATCGAGATATTCATATCCTTGTTAATGCGGGCAAAGTCGCTCATGACGACGTCGGCCATGATCGGATCCAGCGATGCGACCGGCTCATCGGCCAGGATGATCGAAGGATTCTGCGTCAATGTACGGGCCAGCGCTACACGCTGCATCTGGCCGCCGGACAGTTCGTCGCAGCGGGAATATGCCTTGTCGAGGATCTGGACCTTGTCGAGGTTTTCGAGTGCCTTCATCTTCTGTTCCTTGGAATAGATGCCGAAGAGCACCTTATACCAGGGCATGTCCGGGACATAGGAAGTAAGAACGTTGTTAATGACGGTGGAACGGGTGATCAGGTTGAAGGACTGGAAGATCATGCCGATGTGGCGGCGGAAGCGGCGCAGATCCTTCCCCTTGAGGGTCATGACGTCGGTCCCGTCAACGATCAGCTGGCCGTCCGTAATATCAATCATACGGTTGATGGTACGGATCAGTGTCGATTTGCCGGCACCGGAGAGGCCGATGATGGCAACGAACTCGCCCTGATCAATCTTGAGGTTAACGTGCTGAAGACCCTTGGTTCCGTTGGGATATGTTTTGGATACGTCTTTAAACTCAATCATGTTCTATCTCCTGCTGTGATCCATTTTAATCTATGAAGAAGGCGGGCTGAAGTTCAACCCGCCTCGATGGTTTGATTTATTGTGTGATGCGAATTACTCGTTGGCTGCTGCGACAGTCTCAAGACCCGTCTTGAGATCTTCGTAGTTGGCAGGATCGCCCTTGAGATAGCCGGTGTGGCTGTAGACGGAGATGATCTCCTTGCCTTCATCGGTGCCTGCGATCTCGATCATGGCATCCTGGAATGCGGACAGGAAGTCATCCGTAGCGACTACTTCGTGGCCGGCAGCCGGATTCTTGGTCAGGCAGACGGTATCGTTGTAGATCGGATCCGTAACAGCGAAGACGGACATCTCATCATAGATGGAAGCGGAGCGTCCGAAGCCTTGGTTGCCGGAATCATCGGTTTCGGTTGTCGGACGGGTCCAGTCATCTTCATAGTCCATACGACCGTCAGCGTAGCAGAGGACGATATCGATCGTCTCAGCAGCTGCCTGAGCGAATGCCTGCGGATAGGAGAGCTGTGTTGTGTGAGCAAGATCTGCCAGGGTCTTGCCGTCGTAGTTCTTCATGAGCCACAGTGTCGGGAAGATATAGCCCGAGGAAGACGTTGTGGAAGCGACTGCCCAGCTGCAGGAGTTGAGATCGTCCCAGGTGATTTCCTCACCGGCCTCGACCTTGGCAGCAATCTTGCGTCCGTTCTCGGACGGTCCTGCATACATCAGGCCGCGGTAGTAGGTAACCGGCTGGCCGGCGACACGCGTCGTAGCGTTGGCTTCGCCGTTCCAGGTCTTCGGATCCTCGGAGTCATTGCTCAGAGCATCACGGGTAGCCGTCAGGGCAAGCGTCGTATCATCGGAATAGTTTGCATAGGTCGAAGCAGGCAGCCATGCGACGTCAACGGAACCGGAAGCCAGAGCTTCGCCGGTAACGTTGTAGTCAGATCCGGCACCGACAGTGATTTCAATATCGCCGATGTCATATCCGCGCTTGGCCATCTGTTCCTTCAGCAGCTCCGGGAGCTTGGATGTGCCCTGCAGAATGGTTTCTGCGTCACGGGACGGAACAAACTGCATCTTCAGAACATCGATGGAACCCTTGGAAGCGGAACCGTCTGTTGCGGATGCTGCAGAAGCGGTCGCAGATGCGGAAGAAGATCCGCAGCCTGCCAGCATTGCCATTGCGAGCAGTGATACTGAGAGCTTTTTAAAGTTCATTTTTCCTCCAGCGTTTTCGAAAACGCAAGCTCATTATATGTGTATCTGAAATGTGAAAACAATGTGAAATATGATAATGGCTCCATTTTTTGTTGTGCCTGCTATGATCGGGGGTTTCGTTTCAGAGAATGCCGAAACAGTTTTCTGAAAATGAAAAATAGGTGGAAGAGGACTTGGGAATCATACATTCTGCGCCGCTATAATGGATTAATGGAAGCGAAGAAACTGTGGACACACGATTTTGCGATCATAACGGTAGGCACCGTTATTTCGATGTTTGGCAATGCGCTGACGGGCTTTGCGGCCAGTCTCATGGTGCTGGACTATACGGGGTCGACCTTTCTCTATTCCATCTGTCTGGCGATCTACACGGTGCCCCAGATTGTGATGCCCCTGATTTCGGGAGCGATTCTGGATCGCTTTTCGCGCAAGCGTGCCATCTATATGCTTGATTTTCTTTCGGCGGGTCTCTATGGGCTGGCGGCCCTGCTGGTGGCAACAAATCATTTTTCGCCGCTGCTTCTTGGTATTTATCTATTTTTGATCGGCTCGATTTCGAGCATCTATGCTGTTGCCTATGACAGCTTTTATCCGTTACTGGTGGCGGAAGAAAACTATCAGCGTGCCTATTCGATTGCGGCCATTCTGGAAACGATCAGTGCGGTTATGGTCCCGGTGGCGGCGTTTGTCTACAATCGATGGGGCATTGCGCCGGTGTTTGTGATTGATGCGATCAGCTTCTTTCTTGCCGCGAGCATGGAGACTCGGATTGGCGCCGATGAGAAATACATTGCGCGTCAGCGCAATACGCGCAGCGAGACAAAGGCGGCGCGGCAGGTCATAAAAGATATGAAAGAGGGGATGCAGTATCTGCATTCTGAAAGAGGGCTGTGGTATGTGACGCTCTACTTTGCGGCTTCCTCAATTGTCGGCGGCTGTTCGACGGCGCTGACGCTGCCGTATTTCCGTGAGACGTATGCCAATGGGGAATATGTATATATGGTCGTCTGGGGTATGGCACTTCTGGGACGGGCGCTGGGCGGCAACTATCACTACCGCCATACGATGAGGCGGCAGAAGAAGTATGAAATTGCGCTGTTTGTGTATGTGGCCACGAATCTGATTGAGGGTCTGTATCTGTTCTGCCCGGTGCCGGTGATGGCGGTGCTGTGCTTTGTGAGCGGTGTACTTGGCATTACGAGTTATACGATCCGGGTATCGGGGACGCAGGCCTATGTTCCGGACGAAAAAAAGGGCCGCTTCAACGGCGCCTTCAATATGCTTAATACGGCCGGCGCACTGATTGGTGAAGTGAGCGGCGGCGCATTGTCACAGACGGTCGGTTCGCGGCTGGTGATCCTGCTGTATATGCTGGCATGTGCGGGTGCGGCCGTCATTTTCATCGGGCTGCACCGCAATGCGGTTTCAAAAATTTATAATCGCTGAGAGCTTCACATGGATGTGAAGCGGTCCAGCATAATCCAGGCGAGGGAATAATAGCTGACGACACCGACAAGGTCGGTGATGGTTGTGATGAGCGGCCCGGAGGCGACCGCCGGGTCGACGCCGATCTTCTTAAAGAACATCGGGACGACGGTTCCTACCATGCTCGATATGAACATGGCGAGGATGAGGCTGGCACCGATACAGCCGGATACCAGGAAGGCCTGGGCAAAGGTATAGTGCTTGGCCAGAACAATATAGATGCCGGCGCCGAAGAAGGCGATGACGCCGAGGATGAGGCCGTTGATGAGGCCGGTTTCCATCTCTTTGCGCAGCAGCTTTCCTTTGGCGCTGGACTGGAGGTTTTCATCCATGAGGACACGGATCGTGACGGCAAGCGACTGGGTGCCGACGTTGCCGGACATGTCGAGGATCATGGACTGGAAGGCCATGATGATGGTGAGCCGTGCGACGACGGTTTCATAAGCTGAGACAACCGAGGACACGACCATCCCCAGGAACAACAGCAGGATGAGCCACGGGAGACGTTTGCGTACGCTTTCCTTGACCGGTTCGTTGAGATCTTCTTCTTCACCGAGACCGCCGAGTTTTGCGTAATCATCACCCATTTCGTCATCGACGACTTCGACGACGTCGCTTGCGGTGACGACGCCGAGAATTTTGTTGTCGCGGGAGAGGACAGGGATCGATTCCTCGGAATAGTTTTCAATCAACGAGAGGACATCAGAGATCTTTTCCGTCGCATAGACCGAAGGATAGGCGGTGACGATGATGTCAGACAAAGGTGTATCCTTGCGGGCGATGATCAGATCCTTCAATGAGAAGGCGCCGGCAAAGATGCCTTTTTCATTGACGGCGTAAATAGTTGAGATGTTGTCGTGGGTCGCGGCCTGGGCTACGACCTGTTTCATGGCTTCGGGTACGGTGGATCCGGTATGGACGGTGATGAAGTTGGTCGTCATACGGGATGCGATCGTATCTTCTTCGTATGCCGCGAGTTTGGTCAGGTTTTCGCGGACATCGATGTTCATGTGCGAGAGCCATGACTCTTTCTTTTCGCTGACGGTGTTCTTCAGAAAGTCGACGGCATCATCCACTTCCATTGCGGAAAGGATGCGTGCCGCCAGGTCGTCAGGCAGTTCTTCGAGGTAGTCTTCGGCGTCCTCGGTTTCAAGATATTCAAAGATATCAGCGAGCCGGGGCAGATCGAGGGAGCGCACAAGCTTGATGCGCTGTTCCTTCGTCAGCTGCGGCAGTACGGCACCGATATCATATTCATGGTAGTCGTCGAGTTTGTCGCGGAGCTGCTCCGGGTTTTCGGTGGTCTCTATAATCTGGAGAATTTCTTTGAGATGTCTCTGATCGATCTGTTCTGACATAGCGTTTCTCCTTTGATACGTTCCTATTCAGTATAGCGATGGTTTATGAAAATCAGCTTTGTTTTTCGCTTTCGATCTGCAGAAGTTCGCACGAGATGCAATACTCCTGCTGTAGCCAGGGGTCGTCGAGGTCAAGGCGGGTGGTACGGATGTGATCGAGGCGGTAGGCGATGGTGTTGCGCTGGACATGGAGGCGGCGGCTCTCTTCACTGATATAAGGGGCGATGTCTTCTTTGGACAGGGAATAGAGGAGGTCGAGGTGCTGGCAGCTTCGATACGTCTTCAATGGTCCTTCTTCGCTGCCATGGATGCGGGCAAAGGATGCCTGATGATCATACTGTCGAAGCTGATAGAGGTCGTGGAAAGGGGCAGAGAGGCCAGCGGCTGCCCTGTGCTTTCTGAGCCACGCGGTGACTTTGGAAACCGGCATGCCCTGATCCGGGAATAACAGGACGAGGAGATGGTCCTGGGCAATGGCAGTGATGCAGGAAGGAAAGAGACTGTGCAGCTCGTCGCGGAACGTATCTTCGCCGGCGTTGTAGCTTTGGATTTCAGATGAAGTGATGCTCAGGCACTGCTTTGCGGCAACGTTATCGAGACCGGTGCCGGATACCATTTCAAGGAAGTGAAGGCGGTCAACGAACTGCTCATTGAGCAGACCTGTGACGATATCTTCGGCAGTCGTGGTAGATGACTGTGAGGAATAGGAACGCTCCGATAGGATGCGCTCAAAGAAGCGGCGTACGATGCGGTTCTTTTCTTCAGGAATATCTTCAAAGGAAGTGCGGTTTTCGCCGAGATTGAGATAGCCGACAAGACGATCATGGAAGACGAGACGGTAGAAGCGGCGGCGGTAGGGCGGGATTTCGTCGATGGTCATCTGGTTTGGGTGACTGGGATCGTTGAGCCAGTGGCTGAGAGTGGCACCGAATTCGATGGTGATGTACCCGCGCTTGACGGCGTTGATCCAGATCGGATCGGGTAACTCGAGATTCCTTGACCAGGAAACGATGGCCAGGGATGGTGCGATGACCACAATGGGACAGCCAAGATAGGCGGCGCAGGTTTCAGTGTTATGGTCGATGTCCTTGTCCGTCAGAAGTACTTCAACCAGCTGATAATCTTCATTGTTCATGATGCACAAATCATCCCATAAAAATTAGGAAACGATAATAGTGAAAATCTTCATAAGTTCAGTAACATGATTGGTGTAACCGAAAAGAACTCATGAACAGCCGGAAAATAAAGGCGTGAATAAGCTTGTGAAAGGTTCGCATATATTTGTCATATATGCACAAAGGAGAAGAACTATGAAGTGGGATTTTGAAGGTAAGACAGTTGTGATCACAGGTGCTGCACAGGGTATTGGCTATCAGGTTGCCAAGGGTGTCGTTGAAGGCGGCGGCCATGCGGTGATTCTGAATCTCAATGAAGAGAAGGCAAAGAAGGCTGCGGAGCAGCTTGGCAATGCGGATGCCTATAAGATTGACTGCGGCAATCCGCAGAATATCCGTGCGGTAATGGTACAGGTTCTGAAGGATCATCCGAAGGTGGATGTTGAGATCAACGTTGCCGGTATCATTTCCCGTCCGCAGTTCCAGGATGTGACGGATGCGGAATGGGAGAAGGTAATCCGCATCAATCTGACCGGTGTGTTTACGATGTGCTCCGCTATCTATCCTTACTTTATGGAACATGGCGGCGGCCGTATCGTGAACGTTGCGTCGGTTGCGGGCAAGATCGGCGGCGGTCTGATGGGTACGAGTGCGTACGCTGCTTCGAAGGCTGGCGTCATTGGTCTGACGAAGGCAATTGCAAAGGAAGGCGGCAAATATCATATTTCGTGCAACGCTGTCTGCCCGTCTCTGACGAAGACGCCGATGACTTCTGCTTTGACGGAAGAGATGCAGAAGCGGATCATCTCGATGATTCCGCTGGGACGTGCTGCAGATCCGAGTGAGCCGGCACAGATGATTCTGTTCTTCGCAAGTGATGCGGCGAGCTTTGTCAACGGTGAGATCGGTGACTGCGACGGCGGTATCGTTCTGGATTGATCGTCGTTATGCATAAGTTTCACTATAAAAGGTTTCCGGGCGACACTATCGTTGTTCCGATGGTGATCGGCGTTCTGCTGAATTCGTTTGTGCCGCAGTTCCTTGAAATCGGCAGCTTCTGGGCCGCAATGACGAAGAACGGTACGGCGCCGTTAGTTGGTGTGTTCCTGTTCTTCATTGGAGCGTCGATGAACATCCGTTCAACTGGCAGAGCTGTGGCAAAGGGTACGGTCATCATTCTGACCAAGATCGTGCTGGCAGTGCTGCTGGGCTATGCGGCGGCGTTCCTGTTCAATGACAATATCTTTGGACTTTCGTCGCTGGCCATCATCGGTGCAGCCGGTGCGGCAAACAATGCGCTGTACAGCGGCATTGTGGCGACGATGGGCGATGATTCTGATAAGGGTGCTGTTGCGATCACGGATCTTTCGGTGGGACCGATTGTGACGATGATTGCGCTGAGCTCGGCTGGTCTTGCGTCGATTTCGGCTGGCGCATTGATCGGTTCATTCCTTCCGTTAGTTCTGGGTATTGTGATTGTGGCATTATTCCCTGGTCTGAAGCCGGTACTTTCGCAGGGTACAACGCCAATCATCATCATGGTTGGCTTCGCTCTTGGCTGCGGCATGTCGCTGTAGCAGCTTCTGGCAGGCGGCCTCTCAGGAATTCTGCTGGGTGTAATTACGACGATTGTGATCGGTATTGTGACAGTCCTTGTGGAGGAGCTGATCTTCCATGAAGGAACTGCCGCGGCCGCGATCTCGAGCTGTGCCGGTGCCAACATCGCAAATCCGAATGCGCTGGCAGATGCGGATCCACGGTACGCAGCCATCGCTCCGACAGCGACGGCACAGATTGCGGCAGCCATCATTGTGACTGCCTTCCTGACGCCGTGGTTCACTGCCCAGGTTGTAAAGTTTGATCAGAAGCGCAAAGCTAAGAAACAGCCGGAACCTGTAAAGGCCTGAACCTTCACGATTCCCGCAGCAGGTATCAGCGATAATAAAAAAGCGGTTTCTGCAATGGAGAAATAACTCTCTGCAGAAACTGCTTTTTCTGTTCAAAAAGTAAAATATCGAATACAAAAAAGTGAATAAATATAATAACTATACGCAAAAATGCAAGTGTTTCTGATGACAAAGTAAATAATAATTCGATATACTTTGGATTAAATTGATGGAAAGGTATCTTTAATGAAGCACTGGTTAAGACAAATATTGACTGTAACAACGGCACTATTCATGGTTTTATCTGCACAGCCTGTTAAAGCAGATGGACCGGACAAGACAATAGAATATGATGGATCATCTTATGTAGTTACAGAAGGTGAAACCACGATTTACCTGTATTGTCTGTAGAATGGCCTAAAGTGGCCGGATTCGGCGGAGCCATACCAGGAGATCAGCTTTCAGGACTTCTGCCTTGCAAATGGATTAACACAGCAAGCAGACATTGATAATCTTGCGGATCAGCTGAAGCGAGTGATTTATGCGGGTTATAACAGCAATGGCTTTGGGGCGTTTTCCGAAAAAAACCCAACGCCAATTACGGATGATGATTTTAACAAGCTTTTGAGTTTATCGGATGATGATCCGCTGCGTACAGATTTTCCCGATACCATTGGAACAAAAATTTGATAACTTAAATCAAGCCTTTTTTGGAGATTTCTTCGATAAATTCATAAGCTTCAGAATTTTTCTGATCGGGCACCACGAAAAGAGGAGACAGGCTCCCCGGTTTTGAAAATTTGTTCTATAATCTGCTCAGGAACGGAAAGTTGAGCCGTTCTTCATAAGCGAATAAATTACTACCAATAGTTTATCCGCCGCAGCGATATTGGCAGCTTTGGGCTTTAATGGAGATGCAGCCTGCTGCCTTTTCTTTTGGTTGAACTGATAAATAGAATCTCCCTTTTTCAGTCTGTAGTTGCACGTGACTGCCAGATAAAGAAGACACCTCAGATGTCTGTTCCCTTTCTTGGATATAGCCAGGTGGGTTCCATCCTTCTCACCTGACTGATTGATCTTCGGATTCAGTCCTGCATATGCTACGATGCCCCGTGCATTTCTGAAACGTGTGACATCGCCGATTTCCGCGATGATCCGTGCCGCGATGTTCCTGCCAATTCCAGGAATACTGAGCAGAATCGCAAAGGAAGGAAGCTTACTGGCATCTTCGATCAGTTCCTCAAGGTATGTATTGCAGAGCTCCATCTGCTCCATGAGTTCATTGATCATCTGAGGAAACTGCTGTACTTCCACACTGTCCGCATCCACGCCGGAATAACATTCCTCTGCACACTGATACATCTTGTGAACGATATTTTCAGTGAAGCCTTTCTTATGACCTGCGGGCTTCCGGATCGCTTTCACAATGGTTTCCTCCCTGTGCCTGAGAAGTAATGATGGATGCGGATATTTCTTCAGCACCTCCATCGGAACCGAATCGTAAAGGCTTGCATGCCCTTTGAAGCACTTATCCATGCGCGGATAGATCACATCCAGCATTGCCCGGAACGTGCATTTCCGCTGACGCAGGATCTTCAATTCGCTCTCATACATGCGATTCTTTGCCCGCAGACGTGCATATGTATCCGATTCATTCTGGTGGCACTGGAGATGTTCTTCCTGGTAATACACTTTGGCGATATGGGCACAATCCGCATTGTCTGTCTTATTGCCATGAAGGTTCGTCTTCCGATAAGCTGCAGACAGCAGTGGCGGAACGACAATGTAAGGATTTCCTATATCATCAAGATACTTCTGGAGACAGCGATGGTAGATGCCGGTCGCCTCGAATACTACCGGGACTGTATCAGCTTCGCTCTTCTCCTTCACCATCTCAATGGTTTCAGACAATGCTTCAAAGCCATCTTTCGTATCGTTCAGCACTTTCGGCTTCCGCAGGGAATGGCCTGCTGTCAGCCACGGCTGATAGTGGCAGTTGCCTTTTGAGACATCTACCGTGATAATTGGTCCGTCCATAAAAGAGCCTCCTCTGGCATAAATGTCTGCGGTAAAGCTTCCCTGAACCTTTGCGACAGCTGATTTTTCTGGATTAGATACGGCATGCCTGAATACTTCCGGCTGCACATTTTGATTAAGCTGGCTATATCACAAAAGGGAAGCAGGACGTTTTTTGTTACTGGCTTATCGTTCGATAGCTTAAAAAAAGCGGCGTCCTTACTTTTACCCAGACCTTTCCGGTATATGCCTATACGCAGGAAAGGCCAGGAATACATCCAGGTAATCCTGACCTTACCATTGTAGATTCATATGCTCATGACAGCTCAATCAGGACTGGATTCTTCCTGATTTCATAATAGAAAAAATTTACTTATGAAGCGGACAATTATCCAAATCAAGATGAATTGACCGACCTGGGTGCTTTTGTGACTGCAGTTATTAACCTGAAGGGGACTACCAAATCGGGGATGACCGCGGCTGATATTGAGAGACTTCCTTTTTATTCTGCAGCTTCAAGTTATGTGTATGCTCCAGGATATTCATCAACGCCCACTGCCCTGTTAACGGAAACGATGAAACCTTACTGGAGTACAAGCTATGCTGTATGGTCGATGATGGACAGTGCCGGAATATCTGGCACCAAAAGTATTTCAGCGGTTGGATTGGGAAAAGAATTGCTGAAGGAAGCTGACGCTTCGACCAAGAGTGTTTTAACAAGCGCGCCTGCTGCTTCTGCGCTCGGTTTAACACAGAATGCTGTGTTTACCCAAAAGGAAGACAAGACATGGGTTTCCAGTCCAATAACATTCACGGCCACTGGAATAAGTACGTGGTTTACTTTAAACCTTCCGGGAAATATTCACACAACCAACGGTGTAACTGAAGTTAAATCAGGAGAAACATTTACTTTGGTCAGCGAAAGCGAGCCGGATGAGGCAGTTGAAATATCGGTTTCTTCTGATGTTCCCTGGGTTGATGGAGACCTTCGCGTATATAAACCATCAACTAGTAATTATCAGAACATGGTCGGTTTGAAGATCCAAAAAGAGACGATGAATATCTCTACAACGATCAGGAAAGAAAGCGAGACAACAAGCATTTCATTCACAAAGAAGTGGGAAGATTCGAATAACGCGAGTGGCACCCGCCCGGATGTTTCGACGTATGCAGGTTATCTGACTCTGAAGGAAAGTGGAAATGAACTGACTAACTACGATCCTGAAATAACAGATAACGGGGATAATACTTATACAGTTACCTATTCTGGTCTTCCAAAGGCACTGAATGGGAACGAAGCTGTCTATAGCGTTCTGGAAAAAGAAATTGCAGGCTATTCCAGTGATGTTCAGGAAGTGAAAGATGGGGAAACACTTACCAATACGAAAATTCCTGATCCTACACCAATGCCCACTGCTACACCAATACCTTCGGCAGTTCCCACAGCATCTCCTACAGCAACAGCTTCTTCTACACCTGTAACGACTTCAACAGCAGCTCCAGCTACTGTATCTCCAGCTGTTTCTGTAAAAACTGTTCCAAAGACCAGTGCAGAAAATTAAGCAAGATGTTTTCTTCAGATTCGATTAATAACAACGTGATAAACCGGGATTGATTACGATTCCGGTTTTCATGTGCTTGAATTCATTCTTGTAACTGACATATATGGGCAACGTAAAAATAAAAGGCCGGATTTGCACACGGGTGCTAATTGGCATACGATTATGGCAGTTCCGACAGGAACTTAGAAAGTATGCTCAGGCAGGCAGCTGTGTACTTGGTGCGTGGTGGCCCTGCACTGCTGTCTGCCTAAGTCTAGGGCCACCACCCCAATGAACTCAAAGCCGAATCGATTCAAATCCCGGCGTAAAACGCCCT
Source organism: Galactobacillus timonensis (assembly GCF_900240265.1). Classification (NCBI taxonomy): domain Bacteria; kingdom Bacillati; phylum Bacillota; class Erysipelotrichia; order Erysipelotrichales; family Erysipelotrichaceae; genus Galactobacillus; species Galactobacillus timonensis. The sequence continues at coordinate 589,353 of NZ_LT964739.1, read as the reverse complement.
GGGATTTGTTGCCTGTCCGCACTTCTTCCGACGACTTTATTCGGAATGACGTCATAACCCATTACAGCCAGCGTCATCAACGCACCAAATGATATCTACGAAAAGATCGACCTTCTGTTAAATCTAGGTTTTGAAACGCCTGAAACGCTTAGATACAGAACATTGTTTGCCGGAAAGAAGGCAAAATCAGGGGGGCGATAGCACCCGTGTGCAAATCCGGCCTGAAAAATAATGGCCTGGCAGCGAATGTGCTGTCAGGCCTTTGATGATCCTGTTGTGACTGTGTCTGTTACTTGATGTAACTGACGGCACTGTTACCGGCAATCTGTCCGAAGACGATGATGTCAGTGACTGCTGTTCCGCCAAGACGGTTGCCGCCATGGACGCCGCCGGTTACTTCGCCTGCTGCGAAGAGGCCGGGGATGGCGTTTCCATCGGTGTTCAGTACTTCGGCGCTTGTGTTGATGCGCAGGCCGCCCATGGTGTGGTGGATGCCCGGGGTTACCTTGATGGCATAGTAGGGAGTGGTGTCGAGCGGTTCGGCGAAGCTGGTTCTGCCAAAGTCAGGATCCGATCCGGCTGCGACATATCCGTTCCAGGTTGTCAGTGTATCAGCTAAGGCTGTTGGGTCGATGCCGATCTGCTTTGCCAGTTCTTCCGGCGTATTGCCTGTGAAGGTGTAGCCGGCATCGATATAGCCCTGAATGACAGCGGACGCATCTACCATCTTCTGATCGATGATGAGCCATGCGCTGGAATCGGTCTGTTCGATTTCGGCTGCGGATACCTTGTCACGGGTGCTCACTTCGTCATAGAAGCGCTTGCCTTCCTGATTGACCAGGATGGCGCCGTCGCCTCTGAGTCCTTCGGTAATCAGATGTGCGTTTCCATCGTCGTCAAGATGTACGGTCGGATGGATCTGGATCTGATCCATGTCAACGGTATCGGCACCGATGTCCTGGGCCATGACGATGCCCTGTCCCTGTGCTCCGGCGGCGTTGGTTGTGCAGAAGCCGGCAAGCTCAGGCTTGTATTTGGTGACCATGTCCATGTTGGCACCGAATCCTCCTGCCGCATCGATGACTGCCTTTGCGTTGATTGTCACAGTATTTCCTTCGGCGCCTTCGGCTTCTACGCCGATGGCGGCGCCTGTGTCATCTGTCAGTATCTTCTTCGCGGTTGTGCTGTACATGATTTCGATGCCGCGATCTTCGACGTTCTTCTCAAGAATCGGAACGATGTAGGCGCCGACGGCCAGCTTCTTTCCATCGGCATCCTGCGGTGAATGGATGCGTTTGACACTCGCTCCTCCAGCCGCACCGACCAGGGTCAGATCTGCGCCGTGTTCGTGGAGCCATTCAATGGCGCCTGCGCTGTTATCTGTCAGTGTCTTGACGAGATCGGGATTATTGATGCCGTGTCCGCCGATCATCGTATCCAGGGCCATCAGCTCCGGGGTATCGAAGTATTCGGACTGATCCCCGGCCTGCCAGTCATCCCACTGCTGCTGGACGGTAGCGGCCAGGGCCGTGATGGTTTCGTTGTCTGCCCAGTCGTTCTTAGCGGTCTCAAGTGTCTTCTCGACGCCAGCCGCTTCGTTGAATTCCATCTTCTTCTGCTCTGGCGTTCCGGCAGCGTTCAGTCCGCCGGTGGAACGTACGGTGTTTCCGCCTGCCATCGGCTGACTTTCCAGGATGATGACGCTCTTACCGGCATCGGATGCGGTGATCGCAGCTGTCATTCCTGCGCCGCCGGCACCGATGATGACGATGTCTGTATCCTTGGTAACGTCTTCCGCTGCGGCTGCGGTGGATGATGTTTCCTTTGCCTGCAGGTCGGAAGGCTCCAAACCCGCTTCCTTCAGAGCTGCGGTCGCGGCTTCGATGATGGCCTTGGAAGTGATCGTTGCCCCGGATACCGTGTCGACATTGACGCTGTTGGAATCGATCATTTCCTGCGGCAGGGCATCGATGGCCTTGGAGCCGATGCCTTCGGTTTCACCCGGGCCTTCAGCCTTGACATCGGTGATGACGCTGTCCGTCAGAGTGAGTGTGACGGTGACAGGGTTGGAGTTTCCACCCATGCCCACAGCAGTGCCGGTAAATGTGCCGGAGACGCCGCCAGACGATTTGTCGCCAGTGGAGCAGCCGGACAGGGCTAGAGCGATGGCAAAGAGGCCGGAAACTGCGGCTTTTGAAAAGCGATTGTCTATCATATTCTTTTCCCCTCACGGAAAGCAGGCTGTTCATTGACTGGATCTGTAATGATGAATGAAGCTGCCTGCTCTTTCACGGATATTTTAGCAATCCAATATTTTGCGAACAATAGATTTCCTGGGTGAAAAGAAAATTGAAGAATGGTTCAGAAGGGAAGAAAAGCCCAGACGATTGCGACGATCAGACTCGGCAGCATATTTGCGACCGAGATCTTATTGGGAAACAGAAGATTGACGCCGACGCAGGCAATCAGAATATTGCCCACATAGGAAAGATTGGCCATTGCGGCATCGGTCATTAAAGGCGCCGCAATCGATGCGAGAATCGTAACGGTTCCCTGCAGAATTCCGACCGGAATGGCGGAGAAGATGGCACCGGATCCAAGCGCTGCCGCCATGGCAAAGATGATGATGAAGTCAAGAATGGCCTTGGTAAAGAGGATGGTATGGTTGCCATAGATTCCATCCTCGATCGATCCGATAATTGCCATGGCCCCGATACATACGGTCAGAGAAGCTGTCACGAAGGCGGTGACGAATCCGGAATTGTTGGCGTTGCCCGTCCTGTTGCGAAGCCATACGCCAAAGGAAACGAGTTTTCCCTCAATATCAAGCAGCTCTCCTACGACGGTTCCAATCAGTAGGGAAAAGATCATCATCATGGAGCCCTGCGTCGAAAGGACGCCGCTGTCGATCTTGAGCATCTGGGCCAATGCGCCGCCGACGCCAAGGAAGAACGTCATGACACCGCAGGTCCCCATGATGCCTTCCTGACTCTTTTTCGAAAGAAGCTTACCGCACAGGCGCCCCAGGATACCTCCCAGGACGATGGCGGCCATATTTACAATCGTACCTAAACCCGGCATATGTCCCATTCTAGCGCGTTTAGGAGATGGCTGTGGAAACGGGAAATGAGGAGCGAATTTGCGGCTGCCTGTGCCGTTTTTCACATGAGAATGCTATAGTAGGAAAGGTTCGAATTGAAGAGGAGAACAAACATGTCAAAACCTGTAGTACTGGTAGTAATGGATGGTGTCGGCTGGACGGATGTGGATCATGGCAACGCCGTGATGCATTCCTATAAGCCGCAGATCGATGAACTGATGACGAAGTGGCCGCATACCACAATCAAGGCAAGCGGCACAGCGGTAGGTCTGCCGAGCGATAAGGATATGGGTAACTCGGAAGTTGGTCACAATGCCCTTGGCTGCGGCCAGATCTATGCCCAGGGCGCAAAGCTCGTGAATGAGTCAATCGCGTCCGGAGCGATTTATCAGTCGGATGCGTGGAAGAAGGCGGTTGCCTATGCCAAGGAACACGACGGGAAGCTGCATTTCCTGGGTCTTCTGTCGGATGGCAACGTTCATTCCAACATTTCGCATCTGATTGCGATGATGGGTGAAGCCAAGAAGGAAGGCATTCATGAAGTCCGTGTCCACGCGCTGCTCGATGGCCGTGATGTTCCGGAGACGAGTGCACTTCAGTATGTCGATCAGCTTGAGGACACGATCAAGGGCCTCAACGATGATGCGTTCCACGCATGCATCGCTTCGGGAGGCGGACGTATGGTCATCACCATGGACCGCTATGAAGCTGACTGGTCAATGGTAGAGAAGGGCTGGCACATCCATGTGATGGGTGACGGTCGTCAGTTTGGTTCTGCTCGTGAGGCGATTGAGACGCTGCGTAAGGAAGGCGGCTATACGGATCAGTATCTGCCGGGCTTCGTGATTGCCAAGGACGGTAAGCCGGTCGGTACGATTGATGATGGTGATTCTGTCATCCTCTTCAACTTCCGCGGTGACCGTGCAGTTGAGATTTCCAAGGCCTTCGATTATATGGACAAGGGCTTTGACAAGTTCCCGATGCCGAAGAAGCCGAAGGTCTTCTACTGCGGCATGCTGCAGTATGACGGCGATCTGAAGCTGCCGGCAAACTTCCTCGTGGAGCCGCCGCATATTGAGCATACGCTGTCGGAGTATCTGGTTAAGAAGGGCGTTAAGAGCTATGCCTGCTCGGAGACGCAGAAGTTCGGTCATATGACGTACTTCTGGAACGGCAACCGTTCCGAAAAGTTTTCGGAGGAGCTTGAGGACTGGGAAGAGGTTCCGTCGGATATTATTCCCTTTGATCAGAAGCCGTGGATGAAGGCGACGGAAGTTACGGAGAAGATGATCTCTGCAATCGAGAGCGGAAAGTATCAGTTCCTGCGCTGCAACTATCCGAACGGTGATATGGTCGGCCACACGGGCAACTATGAGGCAACGATTATCGGTGTCGAAAGCGTTGACCTGAATCTGCGCCGTTTGATGGATGCCTGCCAGAAAGCAGACTATACGCTGATGGTGATGGCGGATCATGGCAACTCGGATGAGATGCTGGATGGCAAGGGCAACCCGAAGACGTCGCATTCGCTGGCCCGGGTTCCGTTTGCCATCTACAATGGACCGGAAGGTGTTGAGATCAAGGATGGTGACTTTGGTCTCGCCAATGTTGCCGCTACGGTGGCAAAGCTGCTGGGATTCGATGATGTGCCTGAGCAGTGGCTCGAATCGATCATTAAGTAAGCAAGACGCAGGATACTCCTGCAAAAGGGGACTGTTGATGAGACAGTTCCTTTTTTTGAAACCTGTGGCAGCCTCAGCATCCTGCTACAATCATGGCATGACTTTTGAGGCGAAGGATGAGGAACGCTGCGGCGTCATCTATACGATTGAGTTTGATAAGGACGGCAATCTGGTTCGCTGGGACAGTCGGCCGGTTTTAAATGCGGATCCGCATCATCTTCATGAAGGAAGTTCACGAAAAGCAGTCAGATTTCTGTTTTCAATTGCAGGTGTGCTGGCAGTTGTGTTTTTGGTACTGAAATTTGGTGTAACGGTGCCGCTGGCGGTACGGATCATGGTGCTGGCCGGCGCCGTTGTCTTCTTTCTTTGCGGCATCATCATTTTGATTCGAACGATGAATGCGGATGGAAAATGGGAGAGCAGTCAGGAGTTTCTTTCCCACTGGATTATCGACGCCAGAAAACATAAAGGTTATAAGTACCATGACGGTCCGGGTTGTTACGTCATTGCGACATACCGTGATCCGCTTAATGATTTCGATGATCTGCTGCATTATGACAATGTCTATGTCGGCCAGTCGCTGACCGTGTATCAGCGGGTGTATAACCATTTCGCCGGCCGCGGCAATGGGAAGGTGTATGGGGATCTGAAATATGGCATGTATGCCTATGTACGCATCGTTCCCTGCAAACGCAAAGAGCTGAATACGATGGAGAAAAAACTGATTCACCTTTATCATGCGACGCATTCGTACAATATGACAAAGGGCGGTGCCTCGAACTGGAAATAGTTACGAGAAGCACAAAGCTTCAAAATCAACAAATTGTTGCCAAACAAAAGAATAAAAAAGGGATATAAAGATCAGGTCACGATTACAAACAGGATGATGGGGGAACACGATGAAGATTGGAATGATCGATGTTGGCGGCGGAATGCGCGGGGCCTTTGGCTGCGGCGTCATGGACCGGTGCCTGGATGATGGAATCATGGTGGATTATGGCATCGGCGTATCGGCAGGAAGCGCAAATCTCGTTACTTACTTTGCGCATCAGAAAGGACGCTGCCGCCAGTTTTATACTGATTTTGCCTTCCGCAAAGAGTACATGAGTTTTTCCAATATCCTTCATGGAAGAAGCTATCTGGATCTGGATTATATTTATGGGACACTGTCAAATTCCAACGGTGAATATCCACTGGACTTTGCCAGGGCAAAAGCGGAAAACAAAGAGTTTTATATTGTCGCCTGCAATGCCGTTACCGGCGCGCCGAAGTACTTTACGCTCGATGACGGGATGGCAGCGGATCATTATGATGCTCTGAAGGCGTCCAGCTGCGTACCCATTGCGTCGAAACCGTTTGTCATTGATGGTGTTCCCTATGTGGATGGCAGTCTTGCGGATCCGATTCCGCTGGATAAGGCACTTGCGGATGGCTGCGACAAGGTGATTCTGATTTTGACGAAGCCGAAGGAACATATTACTCAGTCCACAGCCTACCGTCTCAGTGAAAAGTGGCTCCGTCGCAAAGGCTATCCGAAGGCCGCGGAAGGTATGCATGAAAAGAGCGAGCGCTATAATACGGCGCTCGATAAGGCGATGCAGCTGGAGAAGGAGGGAAGGGTACTGATTGTCGCTCCCAGCTCCATCGAAGGCATGCAGACACTGAAGAAGGATCATGCAGCGATTGATAACCTGTATTGTCATGGATATGAGGAGGGAGAAACGGTGAAGCAGTTTCTTTCAAAGTGATGAATGATCAGGATACGAATGCTGAGACCATTGACCGCTGGTTTCCATCCTGTTTCAAACTGCTGGGTCAGGGAAGTGAAGCTGATCTTCCGGGAATGTTTTTGTATTCTTTGTAAAGGCAGTCTTTTCCTGGGAAACTATGATCCTGGCATCCATCGTCTGCCTTTGATTCGTTAAAGAACCCGGATCAAAGAAAACGACTGGAAATGAGCGAGAGCGGCATGCAGTTTTCACATATGCAGAGAAACAGATCGATGGGCAGTTGGAAGCCGGTTTCGTTTTGACAGATTTGTTTGAAGACTATAATGGGGATGGTAAGTTGCCAGAGTAGTGAAGCCGCAGAAATAAAAAGAAAGTGAGAAACTGATCATGACAAATGAAAACGATATTTTGAGGGTGTTGAAAAGCCGCCGTTCCGTCCGGAAATATACGTCACAGGTGGTGGCGGAAGATCTGCTGGATCGGATCGTTGAAGCGGGACTATATGCGCCGACGGGGATGAACCGCCAGGCTGTCATCATCCTGAAGATTACGGATCAGGCAACGGTGCGTCAGCTTGGACACATCAACGGGACGATTATGGGGACAGGAAACGATGCATTCTATGGGGCTCCGGCAGTGCTGTGCGTGCTGGCAAGGAGAGATAATCCAACCGGTCTTTATGATGGGTGCGCCGTTATTACAAATATGCTGAATGAGGCAGAATCTCTGGGTCTTGGCTCCTGCTGGATTCATCGTGGTAAAGAGCAGTTTGAGACAGAAGAAGGAAAGAGTATTCTGAAGCGTGCTGGCATCGATCCGGATACCTATATTGGCATTGATAATGTCATTGTCGGATACTCGGAGGGTGAAAAGATGGCTGCACCGGCAAGGAAAGGAAACCGTGTCTACTCCATTCCGGCGGCCGGAAAATAGCGATTCTATACTATTGAATTTATCCACGTATCCCTTATACTGAAGATGGAAAAAGGGTCACCAGTGACGGCTTCCCTTTCCGGTTAGCAAAAATGACCGCTAACTTTCAAGTGCTAGGCGGTCATTTTTTTGAACCACGTCCAACCCGTTAACCAAGGCTGAACGCAGAGAGAACGATTCCAATCAGTGAAACAATCAGACCCATTTCCTCAATTGTCATTGGATACCTCCTTACCGGAAATTCAATAAGGGAGGCCCGGTACAATGTTCTCACCTCCCTGATGCCTTATACTGCACACCGGAAGGACAGCCGCCACCGTATAGTGACCGATGCAGAGATTTCTCTCCACACTAATTACTTAGACGGAGAAATCGAAAGTTCCCAAAAAGGTCCTGTGAGCTATTGGAACAAATTGATCTAAGCGTCAATTGAAATTATCTTTATATCTTTTATACTGAAACTGGAAAAGGGTCACCAATGACCGCTGCCCTTTCCGGTTAGCAAAAATGACCGCTAACTTTCAAGTGCTAGGCGGTCATTTTTTTGAACCACGTCCAACCCGTTAACCAAGGCTGAACGCAGAGAGAACGATTCCAATCAGTGAAACAATCAGCCCCATTTCCTCAATTGTCATTGGATACCTCCTTACCGGAAATTCAATAAGGGAGGCCCGGTACAATGTTCTCACCTCCCTGATGCCTTATACTGCACACCGGAAGGACAGCCGCCACCGTATAGTGACCGATGTAGAGATTTCTCTCCACACTTATTACTTAGACGGCGAAATCGAAAGTTCCCAATTCGTTATTATTGATGAGGTTAAATACGTGATGATGAAAATACTGTTTGTATGCCATGGCAATATCTGCCGCTCCCCGATGGCAGAATTCTACATGAAGGATCTTGTGAATAGAAACGGTGATGCGGACCGGTTTGTGATTGAATCTCGTGCTACGACGCGGGAGGAGATACCTGCGGGACGCGGGAATCCGATCTATCCACCGGCGTTGGACCAGCTGATGATTCACGGGATCGGAACGAAAGACAATGAGCTTGGGGTTCATGCCAAAGGCGCACGCATGATACAGGCCAAGGATTACTGCGACTATGATCTTCTCATCGGCATGGATGAAGAAAATATAGAAATGATGCGTGCGAAGTGGAACGATCCGGATCATAAGATTCATCTTCTGCTTTCCTATGCTGGGCTGGACCGCAGCGTAGCGGATCCCTGGTATACGCGCAATTTCCAGGATGCATGGGATGATATTGTGCTTGGCTGCAATGCGCTTTATCAGGCTGTATCAAAATGACAAAAAAAACAGGCGGAGCGATTTACTCTGCCTGTTACTTGATCGGGATAATGGTTGCGGAAGCTGCGTCCTCTTTCGCGATTTCCTTCTGCGCTTCCTCTACCTCAGACTTTACGGTATCTGTACCGGAAACATCTTCGATACGGACAACGGACTGCTCCTCTTCCTGAATCATCCGCGCCTGTTCAACGAGACGCTGATTTTCTGCGGAGCTGTAAGAGCCGCTGGCAAGATCTTCCGGACGATAGTAAGTGGATGGCTCAGTACCTCCCACATAGATATAACCAATCAAAGTCTGACCATAACGGGGACCGTAAGCAGGATACCATCCTTCGCTGTAGCCGCCATTCATGCCGCCTTCACGAATGTAGACGGACTGACCGTCTTCCGATACGGCGGTAACGTAACCGACATGGCCAACCCATACAACAACCGTATTGGCAGCCGGAATCGCAGATACGTACCAGCCCTGGGAAGCAGCGTTGTAAGCCCAGTTGGTTGCATTGCCCCAGCGAGGCAGTTCCGTACCGGTTGACTCATAGACCAGTGCCCATGCGGACCATGTACAGTTGGACCAGCCGCCGGAATATGGGTTGTTCCCTTCAGCAGAAACAATAGATTTAAAACCAATGGTCCCGCCGAATACAAGGATCATGGCCATGAAAGCGGCCAGAATTTTTTCAAGTAATTTTTTCATCGATAGCCTAAATTTTATACAATCTTAAGGAATGAATCAACCCTTGATTTTTTTTGAGCATTCATGACGGAAAATCCGGATCCGTATAGTATTCTTTATCAAAACGGAGGTTAATTATGACTTACGATATTGCGATTATTGGAACGGGGCCTGCGGGCCTTGAAGCGGCAATTACCGCTACCATACGAAAAAAGAACATCATCCTGATTGGATCCAAGAATTCAAGCGTAAAGGTTGAGAAGGCACATACGGTGCTGAACTACCTTGGCCTGCCGGAAATTCCTGGCTCTGAAATGGCAAAGCGCTTCCTGGATCATGCGGCTTCCATGGGCGTCTCCATTACGGAAGATCAGATTACGGCTGTCTACAGCATGGGCTCTTCCTTTGTGCTGCAGGGCGCAAAGAATTCTTATGAAGCTTCCAGCGTCATCCTTGCGACGGGTGTCGTCAATGGCAAGCCATATCCGGGCGAAGAAAAATATCTTGGCCGCGGCGTCAGCTATTGCGCAACCTGCGATGGCGCTTTCTATAAAGGAAAGACGGTTGCAGTGATCGGTGGCAGCCCGAAGGAAGAAGACGAAGCAAAGTTCCTGTGCGACTATGCCGCAAAGGTACTGTACTTCCCGCTCTACAAAGATGAAGTATCTCAAGGCGGCTATGAGGTGGTACGCGAGATGCCGCAGGAAATTCTTGGTGAAATGAAGGTGACCGGCTTAAAGACCAATGCCGGGGTCCACACGGTGGACGGCGTTTTCATTCTGCGCGAAGCCATTGCGCCAGGCCAGCTTGTTCCGGGACTGGAAACGGTTGGGCCGCACGTGAAGGTCAATATTGATATGAGCACGTCGCTGCCGGGACTGTTTGCGGCGGGTGACATCGCCGGACTTCCTTATCAGTACATTAAGTCGGCGGGACAGGGAAACATCGCTGCTCTTTCAGCCGTCAATTATCTGACGCAGCAGGCCTTGAAAAAATGAACATTTCCGCGATGCATGATGAAATCAATTTCCGTGACCTTGGCGGTATCCGTACAGCGGACGGCCGCCAGATCCGGGAAGGTCTGATCTACAGATCCGGCGGCCTTTATCTGATGAATGATGAGGAGAAGGCCTTTTTTCGCAGCCTCAATATCCGCTGCATCCTGGATCTAAGAACAGCGGAGGAAGAAGCTGCCAAACCAGATCCGGAATTTGAAAACATAACGATGCTGAGACACTCTGGCGTCGTTAGCACGGGCGGGGAACAGATTGATTTTTCCCCTGCTGGCATGCACCGGATCGGAAAAGAAGGCATCGATCAGCTGCACCGGCTGGAAGGCTATTATGTAGCGATGCCGTTTCATAATGAAGCCTTCCATGTTCTGGTCAATGCGATCAAAGAACGAAATGTTCCGCTGGTGTTTCATTGTGCAACCGGAAAGGATCGCACTGGCGTCGCGGCGATGGTTGTAGAAGCGCTGCTGGGCGTTACTGAGGAAGTGATCCTTAAAGATTATTTGTTAAGCAACGTCTATTTTCAGCGCCGCATTTCCGCATGCATGGAACAGGAGGCGCAGCGCATCGAATCCCATCCCGAGGCCAGGCAGCTTTTGTTGATGCAGAAGGGTGTGCGGCCTGAGATCGGCGAAGCTGTTCTTGCCGAAATGAAAAAACGCTGCGGAAGTCTCGACAACTATGTTCGTCAGGAGTACAGCCTCAGCGATCATGATGTTTCCCAAATCAGGGATTATTATCTGGAACAATGATTACTGCCTGCAGCCTCATGCGCTGCAGGGTTTTTGTAATACTTCATCGATCATCTGCAGCAGCTCTTCTTTGGATGAATAGGATGCTATGTGGAAGTAAGGATCCCCTGTTAACATGGCGGATAACTGTGTTTCTGCGCTGCGATAGAAGATAAAGACGGGCTTATTGTATTTTTCGGCGTATGCCATCTCATAGCCGACACCGAGAGACGGGTGTGTACACTCGGCGATGACGATGTCGCAGGCCTGAATCCATGCCGTATCCTGAGCATAGATGAGGGCATCCTTTTTGCGGCCCTGTTCTCTGGTAGATCGGTTCATGTTACCGACCTGTTCCGTCAGAACATGATCCGTCTTATTGATGTGACAGATGATTTCGTGATACAGTGCCGCATCTTCGCGGCCGCCGCGGATACTGCCGGCAAAATAGACGTTTTTCATAATACAAGTATATGCGCTAAGATTAGGACATTGGGTGAGGGTTATGAAAAAAGAAGATCTGGAACAGAAAACAATACGTTCCCAGCGCATCTATGAAGGTGCTGTCTTTCAGATACGTAAAGATGAGGCACAGATGCCGGATGGCTCGATTGTTTTGCGTGAGGTGGTGGAACATCGCGGCGGCGTTGCGATTGCGCTGCACGATACGGATGATACGTTCTTTCTTGTGACGCAATGGCGCTATGCGCAGCGTAAGCCGATGCTCGAATTCCCGGCCGGAAAGAAAGAGATTGGTGAAGAACCATTCCAAACGGCGCAGCGCGAGATCGTTGAAGAAACCGGTTTTGCAGGCAAGGAGTGGCATTATCTTGGCCAGATGGTACCGACGCCTGCCTATGACGAAGAAGTCATTGACATGTACTATGCTGAAAAAGGAGAGTTCCTTGGCCAGCATTTGGATCCGGATGAGCAGCTCAATGTATCAAAGATGAAAATCGATGATCTGATTGAAGAGATTAAAGAAGGAAAAGTCACCGACGCCAAAACAATGGTGATGGCTTTCCTGGTTCGCGAATATATGGGAGAAAAACGATGAGAGCGATTACGATTGAAGACGTTACGAAATATGCGGTGCCCGGCAATCTGACCTGGAACCCGTCCCGGACGGTTGCCGCCTTTGAAGTGACGCGCAGCCAGCTGGACAAAAACCAGTATCAGACGGATATCTGGCTTTATGAAAATGGAGAGGTGCGTCAGCTGACCGCCGGCCTCTCCTCGGGCATACTTGCATGGAATGATGACTGTCATCTGTATCTGCGCCGCTCTTCCAGCGATACAAAGCCCGGCTATACCGATGTATATGTCATTGATATTCATGGTGGGGAGGCGATCCTTGTGGGGCAGCTGCCGTTGTTAGTTTCGCAGATGAAGAAGCTGGCCTGCGGGAAATGGGCGGTGACCGCGACCATTGATGCAGGGCACCCTGATTTTTATCGGGAAACTGAACGTGAACAAAAAGAATACATCGAAGCAGTGAAGGGGGAAGAGGACTACGAGGTGCTCGATGAGATCCCTTACTGGATCAACGGCCGTCACTTTACCAATAAGAAGCGGCAGGCTTTATTTCTGATGGAACTGGATCCACTGAAGCTGAAGCGAATTACGGAGCCGCTTTTTGATGTTGCGGACATGAGCGTGGATGGAGATACTATCTACTTTGCTGGAACGAAATGGGATGGCAGTCAGCCGCTCATGAACCAGGTTTACCGCTGGAAACAAGATTCGGATACGATCGAAACGATCTATGGCAGGAGTGATTATCAGTTTGCTTCGCTGTTTGTTTTGAATCATCAGCTGTATGCGCAGGCCTCGGACCTCAAGACGTATGGCGTCAACCAGACAGCCAATATCTATCTGGTGACGAAGGATATGCTTGTGGAGAAATATGTTCCTTCGGTATCGCTCAATAATTCGGTGATTGGAGATACGCTGGACATTTCCAGTTGTCAGGATGTTTTTAAGGATCATTTCTACACATTCGCAACAGAAGAGGATCATACGGTGCTGTATGCCTTTGATGCGTCGTTCCATTGTGAAAAGCTGTGGGAGCGCGCCGGGACGCTGGGCAGCTTTGCGATCAATGAAGAGGAAATCGTTGTCATTTACCAGGATTGGAAGGCGCCGGCCGAAGTTTATTCACTGAACCGGAAAAATGGTGAACTAAGGAAAGTTTCCAGCTTCTGCGATGATGTGATGCGTGATTGCTACGTGGCAAAACCGCAGCGGATCGATTACGTCTCCGGTGCGGATCAGCTTCATGGCTGGGCGCTGCTGCCGGAGAATTATGATCCGCAGAAAAAGTATGCGGCCATTCTGGATGTGCATGGAGGACCACGCTGCGTCTATGGCGAGACATTCTTTCATGAGATGCAGGTTTGGGCAGCCAAAGGTTACATTGTTCTATTTACCAATATCCGCGGTTCCGATGGGCGCGGCGACGCGTTTGCGGATATTCGCGGCAAATACGGGGATGTGGACTATAAGAATCTGATGGACTTTGTCGATGCTTCCTTAGCGGCCTATCCTTCGATTGACCCGGATCGGGTATGCATTACGGGCGGCAGCTATGGCGGCTTTATGACGAACTGGGTCATTACGCATACGGACCGTTTCTGCTGTGCGGCTTCGCAGCGTTCGATCTCAAACTGGGTGGCGATGACGTTCATTGCGGATATCGGGCCGTGGTTTGACAGTGATCAGTGCGGTGCAGATTCACCGTTTGACTATGCGAAGCAATGGGATCATTCGCCTTTGAAGTATGTGGAAGGCGCAACGACGCCGACTCTGTTTATTCACAGTGATCAGGATCATCGCTGCCCTCTGGAGCAGGGGATGGCCATGATGCAGGCGCTGGCTTATCAGGGCGTCGAGACGAAGATGGTATTGTTCCATGGGGAGAACCATGAGTTGTCGCGCTCTGGTCTGCCGAAGCATCGCCTGCGGCGCTTAACAGAGATGACAGCGTGGTTTGATGCCCATACAGGGGAAGGCAAATGAAGACAGGTATTATCGGTGCGATGCAGGTTGAGATGGATGTGCTCAAGGATGCGATGCACGTGACAAATGAATTGACGATTGCGCAGATGACGTTCTACGAGGGGACGATCGGAAAGAGTGAGGCCGTCGTGGTGCGCAGCGGCATCGGCAAGGTGAATGCGGGAATCTGTGTACAGATTCTGGTGGACTGCTTCGGTGTGGATCAGGTGATCAATACGGGTGTCGCCGGTTCGCTGAACAATGATCTCAACATTCTGGATGTCCTTGTATCGAGAGATGCGATCTATCACGATGTGGATGCGACGGTATTCGGCTATGCGCCGGGCGAAGTGCCGCAGATGGGACATGATGTGTTTCCGATCAAAGCCGATGAGCGGCTGCGGAGGCTGGCGCTTCAGGCGGTGAGGAACGTGGCGCCTGAAGTAAATGCGAAAGAGGGTCGTGTTGTTTCGGGGGACCAGTTCATCCGCGATCCGGAAAAGAAGAAGTGGATCCGTGATACATTTGCGGCAGACTGCTGCGAGATGGAGGGGACGGCAATTGCGCAGGCGAGCTGGCTGAACCATGTGCCGTTTGTGATCCTGCGGGCGATTTCGGACAAGGCTGATGGTTCGGATATCATGCAGTACGATCAGTTTGAGGCAATTGCGGCAAAGCACTGTGCAAAGATTACGCTTCGCATGATGGAGGAAATGGAAGATGCGTAAGATTCTGGTTGTCGTCGATATGCAGAGGGATTTCATCGACGGGTCTCTTGGCACAAAGGAGGCGCAGAGCATTGTTGAGGCGGTGAAGGAGAAAATCCGCACCTATGAGCCGGAGAATGTGGTTGCGACGCGTGACACGCATCCGGAAAACTATCTTAAAACCTATGAGGGTAGACACTTGCCGGTGGAGCACTGCATTGAGGGAACGGATGGCTGGCAGTTGTATCCGGGCATCGATGAACTTCTGTCTGGCTGCGTGATCTTCGATAAACCGACCTTTGGTTCCGTGAAACTGGCGGAGTATCTGAAGAAGCTGAATGCGGCAAGTCCGATCGAGGTTGAGATCGTGGGTCTCTGTACGGACATCTGCGTGATTTCAAATGCGTTATTGATTAAGGCATATCTTCCGGAAGTGAACATTTCACTGGATCCGAAGTGCTGTGCAGGTGTTACGCCAGAGTCGCACGAAGCGGCGCTGACGACGATGCGCAGCTGTCAGATTCAGATTGAGGAATAAGGCAAACCTTCTTATAATAGGCGATGCGGGTTCGTTTCCCGTCGTCAGTAGCGGCTACCTGACGTAAAGCTAAAATAAGGAGATGTTTGAAAATGAAAACGAAACAAATGGCGTACATTGCCATGATTGCGGCAGTGTACACGGCGGTGTCGCTTGCGCTTGCGCCGATCTCGTTCGGCATGATGCAGGTGCGCATCGCGGAAGCCCTCACGATGCTGCCGTTGATTTATGAGCCTTCGATCTGGGGCGTGACGCTTGGATGCTTTCTGACGAATCTGCTCGGCGCCATGACGGGCGTCAATCCGACAGGAGCGATCGATGCGGTTGTCGGTACGCTGGCAACGCTTGGCGCGGCGTACTTTACCTGGAAGTTCAGAGACAGGAAAATCAAAGGGGTTCCGGTATTATCCATGGCGATGCCGGTGATCTGGAACTTTGTGCTTGTCGGGACGGAGCTCGGGGTTTTGTTCCCGGTATCGGACCATGTGTTTGCGAGCATACTGATCAATGGTGCCTGGGTCGCGGTCGGCGAAGTGGTGGCGGTGATTCTGGGACTGATCCTGGTACGGATGCTGGCGAAGACGAAGCTTTTCCCTGAAAATAACTAAGTATTTATGAAGAAGAGACGGATAAACAAAAAGAGACTGGTGACGGTTGTCTGTGCGGCGGCGGTTGCCATTGCCATCATCGGCTTCGCTGTGCACAAAGCCAGTGTTCAGCGCGCCGAAAAGACTATGGCGTCGGCTTCGCCGACGGCGGCAGCTGCACCGGCAGTGACGCCGGAGCCGACCGTTGATCCATCACTCTTTACGGATCCGGATTCTCTTCTGATACTGGCAAACAAGAAACACAAGCTTCCGGAGGGGTATGAGCCGGATGATCTTGTGGCGGTGATGATACCGACGACGAACTCCGACGTAACGATGCGCAGCGAGGCGAGCCAGGCTCTGACGCAGATGGCCGCAGATGCGAAAGAGGATGGTGTGGAGCTGAAGGTTTCGAGTGCCTATCGTTCGGAGTCCTATCAGCAGTCTCTGTATTCGCAGTATGTGAATATGTACGGGAAGGAGCGTGCGGATGCGATCAGTTCGCGTCCGGGCTATTCGGATCATCAGACGGGTCTTGCCTGTGACTTTGTTGAGGGTGATGGCAGTTTTGACGGCTATAACTTTGAGCAGGCGTTTGAGGATACGGACGCCGGAAAGTGGCTGGCAAAGAATGCCCATCTCTATGGCTTCATTCTCCGCTATCCTCAGGGGAAGGACGACATTACGGGCTATTCCTATGAGCCATGGCACTTCCGCTATGTCGGGGTTGACTATGCGACGAAGATCTATGAGACGGATCCTTCGGAAACCTTCGAGGAATACTTCCATCAGGAAGGCGGCGATTACGCCGATAATGAAACTACGAATACGACAAAGGTGCAGAACCGGGGATAAGGTTCTGCACCTTTTCTTCAACCGACACTGAGGGCAGCGGTTGAGCTCAAAGAATGCGGCAGTAGGTATCGGCTGCCTCGTGCTCAAAGCCGCGCTTTGTAAAGAACGGTAAATAAGGATTTTCCGGCGTCAGAGTGAGATACACTCGGGAGGCGCCGTTTTTCTTTGCCAGTTCCAGCATCTGATCCAGCAGCGAAGCTCCAAATCCGCATTTGCGCATGTTGTAATCAATCAGAATCCGCAGCTGATAGGCATCGGAAGATGTTGAACAAAGGCTGGCTGCACCGATAGAGAAGCCGCACTCTTCGCAATAGCCGTAGCGGTAGATGTGTTTCGCATCGTCAGAGAGCCAGGTTTTTGTGAAGCTGTCCCAGTCCTCTTCCGAAAACGTCTGCGGCTCTTCACCGAAGTCAAAATTATGTGGCCTCGTCAGCAGCTTGGCGCGGTAGTCCAGTTCGTCGCGTTCCGGTTTGATCAATGCAAGCATCGTATTCTCTCCCTGATTTCTGTTTCAGCATTATAGGGTGAGTGACTCTGCATTTACAGCAATGTGCCCATGGCGGCGTGCATCTTTGCATACCTGCGAAGATGAGGGGTGTCTCGTGCTACAATAAGCGCATGGCAAAAGGAAAATTCATCACCTTCGAAGGACCGGACGGAAGCGGGAAAACGACAGTTTCCACCGCTGTCACGAAACGTCTTGAGAGCGAAGGCTATGCGGTTCGCTATACACGTGAGCCCGGCGGAAGTGTCATTGCGGAACAGATCCGCAATATCATTCTGGATCCGGCCAATACGGCGGAGGATGCACGCACCGAGGCATTGCTGTATGCGGCCAGCCGCCGCCAGCATCTGGTGGATGTTGTTCTTCCGGATCTCTACAAAGGCATCAGCGTGATCAGTGACCGTTTCGTTGACAGTTCGCTTGCCTATCAGGGATGCGGCAGAGGGCTTGGCATCGAAGCTGTCTATGCCATCAACCAGTTTGCCATCGAGAACCATATGCCCGATAAAACGATCTTCCTCAATGTGCCGGCAGAGCTTGGCATTGCGCGCATTCAGAAGAACCGCACGTCGCTTGATCGTCTTGATCAGGAGGCGCTGTCATTTCATAAGGCTGTCTATGACGGTTATCAGAAAGTGATCCGTATGTATGCGGACCGGATGATCATCATCGACGCCAGCCGGGACGTTGACACTGTGATTGAAGACGCCTACCGGGCTGTAAAGGATATTCTGGATGGCTGCCGTTAAGCTTACAAAAAAGGAACAGGAAGAAATCGCTGCCGCCAACTCCTATGAAGCAGAGGAGGCAGATCGGAAGCGTCGGCGTATCGAGATGCGGACCCTTCTGCAGAAGGCGCAGCCGGAGGCATTTGCCCTGCTGGAGCGTTCCTTTGCCAAAGGTGCAGTCTCGCACGGCTATCTCTTCTATGGTCCCACCAACGCCCTGAAGACGGAAATGGCAATGTTATGTGCCGAGACGCTGGTTACAAGAGATCCAAAAGGCCTGGTTGACGAATCGTCCCTGTCGGATGAGGAAGAGGCACTTGTTCGCCAGGTGGCGAACAGGGCCAGCGCCTCGCTCATCGTGCTGGACGGTTATGGCAAAAAGGCCCTGGCCAAGGAAGATGTCGACGATGTACAGAGCCGCTTCAGCCGCACTGCGTCATCGGGAAACGGTGCCCGCATCTGGCTCATGCTGAGGTGCGAGAATTCGTCACTCGGTGCGCAGAATTCGCTGCTCAAGTTTCTGGAGGAGCCGGCGGAGGGTGTGTATGCATTTCTGACGGCGGACAATGTGGAACGCGTGCTGCCGACGATTCGTTCGCGGTGCGTTCTGGTTCCGTTCCGTCCGCTTCCGGAGATTTTCCTCTATGAGGAGGGTCAGAAACAGGGATTGGATCAGGAAGATGCTTGGCTGCTGGCCCATATGAAGGTATCGATCAGCGATATGGTGGAACTGGCTGCTTCGCCTGCGTACCAGAATGCGAAGGCGATGCTCAAGCAGTGGCTCAACGTAAAGGGTGACCGTGACCTGCTGGCATGTGACTATGAGGTGCGCTATCGCCTCAAGGCCGGTGCCAAGAAGGATGAGGGCATCAGCGCGGATCAGGCCAAGGACCAGAATGTGCGTCTTCTGCGGTTTTTCTTCGAGATGTTGATGGTGACGGCGCGCACCGCTTTGAAGGCAGCGGACTCCAGCGGTATGCAGATGCCGGCGTGGTATGCCCTTGCCATCGGGAAGAACAGTCGTGAAGACTGGATCAATGTATTGAAGATTGCCAGCGAAGAAAGGGACAGAGTCAACGCAAACAATGATCTGAATCTTCTGCTGGATCAGGCGTTCTATCGCCTGAAGGTAAGTAAAGCTTCAGTAACCCACGGTTGAAGCACGTGGGATTGTAAAAGATCCCATCGCCTCATGCCGTAGTGCGCAAGCACTAACTGAATAGCCTGAGTACTGTTGCACAAGCCATGTGCGCTAACAGTACTACGTTGTCTCTGTCATCAAACCCGTGGACGTAATGCCTAATCTGCGGCTCTTGGACCTGTCGTTAAAAGCTCTGAGGGAAAGGAGCGGTGCGGCAGGTGTAAAAAGCACTGACAACATTGGCGAAGGCATCGAAGCAGACCGGCATTCTGCTTCACTACGGCAGCCAGATGCCGGACGGAGATCTGTTCTCCGTCATTGATCTGGCACTTAATGAAAGGACGGCATTATGAAAGTCTTTGTGCTTAACAAACACGGCAATCCGCTGATGCCGTGTAATCCGAAAAAAGCAAGGCTGCTGCTGAAACAGCAGAAAGCAGTTGTTGCGAAGCAGATGCCTTTCACGATCCGGCTTCTGTATGGAAGTTCGGGATATAAGCAGCCTGTATCACTTGGCGTTGATGCCGGAAGTAAGCATATCGGCATTGCCGCCACAACTGAAAAAGAGGTGCTGTTTGCAGAAGAACTGACGCCTCGCAATGACGTCGTAAATCTGATGTCTGTTAGGCGGCAGAATAGAAGATCCCGCCGGAATCGTAAGACGCGTTACCGCAAAGTGCGTTTCGACAATCGTGTGCATGCCAAGCGCAAAGGCTGGCTGGCACCGTCTGTTGAGGTAAAGATCCAGGAGCACATCACTGCGATCAAACACGTACAGCAGATTCTTCCGATTACGGAAGTTCATGTAGAGACTGCAGAGTTTGACACACAGCGCATGAAGGCGGTGGAAGAAGGCAGGCCCCTTCCGGTCGGCACTGATTATCAGCTTGGCGAGATGTACGACAGTTATAACGTTCGTCAGTATGTTTTGAAACGTGATAACTACACCTGTCAGTGCTGCGGGAAGCACGGTGATGGTGTGAAGTTCCATGTGCATCATCTGGAAAGCCGCAAAACCGGCGGCAATGCGCCCGGCAATCTGATCACGCTGTGTGAAGACTGCCACAAAGCGATTCATGCCGGCACAAAAACGCTTCATGCTCGTAAAGCTAAACGCGGCACAAAGTCTCTGCGCGATGCGGCATTCATGGGCATTATGCGCAAAACGATGCTGGAGCGTCTGCGCGCAGAACCAGGCATCCCGGTGAATGGAACATACGGCTATATCACGAAGCTGTACCGTGATCTGTATCGCATCGAAAAGTCTCACATCAACGATGCCATCGTCATCAGCAAGCACTTCACCGCCGTGCCGGATGATGTCTGGTATTTTGCCAAAGCTGTGCGGAGGCATAACCGCCAGATTCACAAAAACAAGATCCTGAAAGGCGGTATCCGCAAACGCAATCAGGCCCCTCATGTGGTGAAAGGGTGCCGGCTGTTTGACTCCGTGAAGTACGCCAGAAACACGTATTTCATATTCGGGCGCAGGACATCTGGGCAGATGGATATTCGCACACTTGACGGTGCCAAAGTGAGCGGTGGATCGCTGAGCTTCAGAAAGTTTTCAGTTCAGCATTGCAACGCAGGGGCGTTGCTGGAAAGGAGAAAGGCGATTCCTCCCACGAATGAATCCGTGGGTTTCCTCGCCTGAAATTTTATGAGTGAAACAATCAAAGTGAATGATACAGATGAAATGGAAGTAAAGGATACGGAAGCCAAACCGGAAGACAAGCCCGTTTCTCCCTATCCCTATATGATTCCGGTGCGCTTTGAAAGCTCGAACCGCAGCTATTCGTTCGGCGCCTATGACGATGCGTGTCACAAGGGCGACTGGGTCGTCGTTGAGACGCAGAAGGGTCTGGAACTGGCGCAGGCAACGGATGACGCGAAGAAGACGGATTTCTTCCACAGCCATGTGCCGATGAAGCCGATCAAGCGCATCGCCACCAGCCGTGACCGTACGATGTACGAGGAAAACAAGCAGTATTCCAGGGAAGCTTTCCATGTGTGCGAGAATGAGATCAAGAATCTCGGACTGAACATGCACCTGATGTCGGCGGAATATATGCTCGACCGTCAGCACATATTGTTCCTGTACAAGGCGGATCAGCGCGTCGATTTCCGTGAGCTGCTGCATCGTCTGAATGCTCGTCTTCAGTGCCGCATCGAACTTCGTCAGATCGGTGACCGTGATAAGGCCCGTATGGTTGGCGGCATCGGCATGTGCGGCATGGAGTGCTGCTGCTCAAGGTTTAAGACCCATATGGATGTCATCTCCATCAATATGGCGAAGACGCAGCTGCTCGCTCTCAATACGGAGAAACTCTCCGGTATGTGCGGCAAGCTGATGTGCTGCCTGAAATATGAAAATGATACGTACAAGGAGCTGACCGAGGGGCTGCCCAAGATCGGCGCCCATGTCGAATATGACGGCGCCATGTACCGTGTATCCTCCATGAATGTCATGAATGATTCGGCACGTCTGGAAAACAGTGAAACGTTCCAGGAGGTGACGCTCGAGGATCTGCGCGAAAAGGCGATTGTCCGCAAGGGCGTCACCGTTGCCCGCAAGGGGCCCGGACGCTCCCGGCCGGCAACGACGATCCCCGGCGTCCATAAGAACAACATGTCTTCCGGACCGATCAGCACGAACTTCTCCACCAGCGATGAAAGCAGAAAGCAGGAGAAAAGCCCGGAGCGTACACCGGATGGAGGTGCACGCAAGGCTGCTCCGGCTAAGGCCGCCGCTGCCAGGAAGCAGCCGCGGAAGGCGGATGCGCCAAGAAATAATAACAGGGCGGAAGGAACCCGTGGTGGTAACCGCCGCAGTTCCAACAATAACAACAACCGGAGAATCAATCGTCCGCAGGGCGCAAATGTAGAAGTGCGCAGCTTCAAGAGCAGACACAAGGAAGAAACGTCGGAGTAATATGAACGACCAGCGCAGTTTTGAAAACGGAAAGGCGTCGCTGTATCTGGTGGCTACGCCGATCGGCAATATGGATGAATTCACGCCGCGGGCTGTCGATGTGCTGAAGAGTGTCGATGTCATTGCCTGTGAAGATACGCGTACGTCGGGTGTTCTGCTGAAGCGCTTTGATATTTCCAAGCGCCTGATCTCGTATCAGAAGTTCAACGAAGAACCGAGTACGAAGGGGATTCTGGCGCTGCTGGAAGAGGGTAAAAATGTTGCCCTGATCTCGGATGCGGGCTATCCCCTGATCAATGATCCGGGGCAGACACTTGTGCCCGCCATCATCGACGCCGGATTCAATGTGATTCCGGTCAGCGGTCCCAATGCCGGCGTGGATGCCTTAGTCGCTTCGGGACTGGTGGTCCAGCCGTTTGTCTTTATCGGTTTTCTGCCGCCCAGCGAACATGCGCGGGTCGAGAAGATGAAGGAATATGCGTCACTTCCGATGACGATGGTGTACTACGAGGCGCCGCACCGGATTGAGAAGATGCTGCGGGATGCGCTGGTCGTGTTCGGTGATCGCAAGTGCTGTGTTGCGCGTGAACTGACCAAGGTGCATGAGGAATTTCTGCGTGGTACGATATCGGAAGTTCTGGAAGTGATTCCTGATCGCAAGGGAGAAATGGTCGTCGTCATTGCGGGAGCTGAGCAGGTTCAGCCGGAGCTGGATGAAGGTGTATTGATCGCCATGGTTAATGAGGAGACGGCAAAAGGACTGTCGAAGAATGCGGCCGTGAAAGCAGTCGCGTCGCGGACAGGCGTTGCTCGGAATCTTCTCTATGATCTGGTACATGAAAAGAGGAACTGAATATGCTGTTCTATGGTTTGCTTAGCCTGTCATTGATGGAAATTGCGATCTACGTCGGTGCGGCAGTGATTCCTGCCATCTTCCTGATGCGTTATGTCTACGTGAATGATCTGCCTCAGGACAGGGAGCCGGCCGCACTGTTATGGCGACTGGCGCTGAGCGGTGTTTATGCGGCGCTGGTGGCGATGGTTCTGGAATGGATTGAGGACGGCCTGATTATTCCGGCTTTCCACATTCAGGATAAGATGACGCTGCTCATCGTACAGATGCTGTTTGTAGGTTTGACTGAAGAAGGGTGCAAGCTTTACTTCCTCAAGAAGCGTACCTGGAACAACCTGAACTTCAACTATACCTACGACGGGATGATGTATTCGGTCTTTGTGTCCCTTGGCTTTGCGGCGTTTGAGAACATTCTCTATGTGTTCAACTATGGCCTGAGTGTTGCCTTCTCGCGGGCAATCTTCGCAATTCCGGCACACTTTGGATTCTCGGTCATCATGGGCATCATGTATGCACGGGCAAAGTTCTGCGACAGCCGTGGCGATGGCGTAGGTAAGACTGCAAATATGCTGCTGGGATACCTTCTTGCCGTAGCGATGCATGCCTTCTATGATACGACGGCTTCAATGAACTCCAACATGGGTACAGGTGTGTTCCTGATCTTCGTTGTGATCATGTACTTCGTCATCTATCGTTTGATTAAGCGCGAAGCAAGGACGGACCGTCCGATTTACTGATGCATGAGATCTGCTTCGGCAGATCTTTTTTTATTTCCGAATGCCTATGCTGTCCCATTTTTGGTACAGCATAGGCTTTATTGTTAATTCCGAAAGGAGATAACAGGCGATGGAAAATGCAGAAAGTAATCCATCCTTCGATGACAAAATCATGAAGGCCTTTAAACCTGTATGGGGATTCTCTGACTTAAAGAAACGGCTGATGACCATCGCAAAAATACTGAAAGATCCGCCGAATGTTGATGAAAGCGGAGATCACGAACCTTCCGGTCTCCTTCTTTATGGATACGATGCCATGGGAAAAACGCTGCTGGCAAAGTGTCTGATTCAGGCAAGCGGAAGGAAGGCCTATCGCATATGCATCGACCGGCCGGATCGAAACTGGGACACAATCATTCATTCTGTATTTGAAGAGGCCCTGGCTCATGCGCCTTCCATTGTCTATCTGGCTGATCTGGAAACATATGTCTTTCAGGATGAGTCAACTGCGGAAAAGATAAAGAAAGAGTTAATGAACTGCATTGATTCGGTTCACGGGAAACACGTTTTTGTACTTGTGGCCTGTAACCCGACGTATGCCTACGATCCCAAACTGGTAAGCCGCGAACGAATCGATTTACAAATCTACATTGATTGTCTGGAGATGGATCAAAAATGCACCGTAGATTTTCTGCGGTCTTCCCTGAAGGAGCTGAACATATCTTCCGATCTTGCGCCGGAGGAAATTCTGAAACTGTTCGGCTGGCCGCTGGCGCTTGAGCCTGCAAGGCTTCGCAATTTTGTTCAGGAAGCTGCGGATGAGGCGGTTCAGTCAGGCTATTCATCCATTCATGTATCGAATTATTACCACGCTCTTCTTTCTGCCGATGAAGAAGCGCCGGTGTATGCATTTCATCAGGAACAAAGGGATATCAACAGAACATGCATGCAAAAGAAAGCGTATGAGATCGCTGCCAAAACGGCCCTCTGGGAACTGTATTTCCCGGGAAGTACCCATATCGCAGGGGTCTTCTGGTTCCATGGTGCCAGGGGAATCCGCTGGGGATCTGTTCCGGATCAATGCAAGAAATCATTTTTGGAACAAAGGATTGAGGAAGACAGGAAATTTTCCATCATCGACGCTTCGCCAAGAATGATCAGTCTGATGAAGTTCGGAAGGAGTGAGCCGGCACCCTTTTCAGAGAATGAGTCGGTCAATTCTGTGCTGGAGGACATGGATCAGGAAGGTTTCTTTGACCATGCGGAACGATTCTTTCCGGTGGAAAATGCCAATGAACGTTTAAAGAATTACTGGTACTGGCTCCTGATCAAAGAAGCAGAGAGAACATCCTTATCCCTGTTAAAGAAGAATGAATCATTTGTCGACCTGCTGGCCGAAGAACTCTTACAGAATGAATTTCTGCTGGAAGAACAGATTCAGGAGTGCCGACAAAAGCGTGCGCAATCTGAGCAGACCGTTTTCCATAAGAGGATATCCATATGACGAGAGATGAAAACTGTGAAGAGTTTGATCCGGAAGTCATCGAGGCATTTGAATCGGTGAAGGGGTACCGCTATGTTCGCGGCTTCCTGATGCGGATTGCGGAAATTCTCCGGGGCAATCCAAAGTTCAAGGCACTGGGGAGCCGTGATCCTTCCGGAATCATTCTGTTTGGAAAAAACGGTGCCGGAAAAACGACACTGGCAAACTGCCTGATTCGTGCATCGGGGCGGCCGTCATTTCAGATTCATCACATCAGTCCGCTAACAACAAACTATCGACAGATCACAGATGTTTTTGCGGCGGCCGAAAATCAGACACCTTCGATCATTTTTCTGGATGACCTGGATCAATATTCGACAATATCAACCCACCTGGAAATCAAGCTGAAAGAATGCATGGATGCCATCGAAGGTAAAAATGTATTTATTGTGTTTACTGCTGATCGATACGATTACTATGAGACTCTGATCCGGCCTGGGAAAATTGATATTGCGCTGGATCTTGAAGCTATTGATCAGGAAGATATTCGTGAGATCGTCGAGCCGATCCTTAATGCCGGGAATATGAATACGGAACTTGCGCCGCAAAAGATTGCAAAGATTCTGTCGTCACCGGAAACAACGCCGTTAATAGTTAAGAACATTATGAAACAGGCTGTTCTGGAAGCTGCGAGCAACAATCACCCGTGCATCACTGCATTCGACTTCTTCTTAGCGCGGCTAAGTATTATTAAGGACAGACAAGGCTGCAGCCTGGAAGAAATCAACAGGCAGAATGAAAAAAGGTCCCTTCCGCAGGAAGCATATGAAACGGCAGCGAAGACAGTCGTACTGGAAGTGATGGCCCCGGGTACGGTTGATGTGGCGGCGATCTATATGAGCAGTGGCACAACCGCCAGTACAATCCTCAAGCGGAGAGAGGATGGAGAATATTCTGCGGGAAAAGAAGCAATCTATGAGCGGGATATCATCGCAAATGCCGCGGCCAGAATGATTGATATCATGAAATTTGGAATCGTGAAAAATGAACCGGTTGTTCAACTGGAAGAGGTATATCATTTTCTTGAAGAAATCAGTGAAGACGGTATCTGGTTCGATTTGGGCGGAAATGAAAACGGCCTGGATCAGGAGAACAACAATATCAACATTCGGGTACTTGCGGTCATCGCAGAGAGGATTGCGTCGTATCTTCTGATCAAACATCAGCGGTTTGTAGATGCATTGGCGAATATGCTTCTGCAGGAAGGAATTGTTCTGGATGATCAGATTCAGGAGTGCAGAAGGAAGTCTGAAAGTTCGACTGATGAAAAATCCTTCTTTGGGTTCAATAATTGATTGCGTAAGCAGCTCTACGATACAGTGACATTGATAAAGAGCTTAATGAGATGGCAGAAAATAATAAGCTGAAATTACTCTATACTCTGGAAATCATGCAGCATACGGATGCGGATCATCCATTGAATATCTCGCAGATCATTCAACATCTTCAGGCAAAGGGGATTCATGCGGAGCGGAAGTCGGTTGCCCGGGATCTTCAGACTATCAGCGAAGCGGGCTTCAGCATCGAAAAATGTGAGAACCATAATGATGGGTTCTATATGACCGATCAGATCTTTGAAGATTATGAGCTCAAGATCCTTGCGGATGCGGTTGCTTCGGCGGCGTGGTTGACGGAAAAAGATTCGGAAAAGCTGATTCAGAAGCTGGCTTCAGCGGCTACAGAAAATGGAAGAAATCTGATTTCGTCCACCACTTATATTGACTCTTCCTTGAAATCGGAAGATGCGGCGAACAAGATCAAGTTTGACACTGTCCTCCATGCAATCATGGACCGGCATCAGATTTCCTTTCAATACACGGTTGTCGGCCCGGACGGTAAGAAAGAACCATATCGCGGCGGAAAGGTCTATACGGCAAGTCCGTATTATCTTCCGCTCTATGAGAATGAGTATTACCTCATCGCAAATCCGTCGGAACATGATCATGCGACGCATTTTAAACTCGATCTGATGGAGAACATTACGGAAACGGAACTTCCGGTCCGACCGGTCAGCGAAATCAGTGAATTCAAGGACCAGGGCTCTTCCTTCAGCATCAACAAATATCTGAAGGAATCGGTGCATATGTACAACGGTGTGCCCGAGGCTCTGGCGTTGCACTGTTCCAAATGGGTCCGAAGAAATATTCAGAGGAAGTTCGGAAAGAACATTGTGATGATCAATCAGCCGGACGGAAGCTTCAAGGTCCATGTGAAAGCAGTTGCGTCCGAAGGCTTCTATCAATGGCTTGCCGGATATGGGCGCAATATTGTCATCGAAGAACCGGAGAGAATAAAGAACGAATTCCTTGAATTCATCGACGGGATTCAACAGGCATATATTGAAGAAAAGAGGGCTGAAAATGAATCGGGATCAAGTAAATGAACAGTTGAGAAACGTGACGCGGGACTGGCTGAACTCGGACTCAGTTCAGAAACGTCTGAAATCGACAGAAGGACTGTATTCGGATGTGTTTGTGCCGGGCATTAGCGAATATTATGCGGAAGCGGTAGGCAGACGCATTCTGCTGTTCGGCCAGGAGGCGAGAAATTTTTATTTCGATAATGATAATTCTCTCGAGAGGATACAGGACTGGGTGATTTGTTATGCCATGTCTCAGATCGATCAGACGAGAATGATTTCGGCAGGCCAGGACTCTCAGGACTTGCCTCGCGAAAAATTGAATAAGTCTCCTTTTTGGTCTCTCTTTCGAAAAATAGTTCAACAGGGCTGGCATCCGGCTTGGTCAAATCTGGATAAATTCCATCGGTTTGAACCTGAAAGCAGGAAGACAATACCATTAACAGGCGATGATGAAGTTATTTTCAATTCGCCCGTACGGAAGGATGAGAAGACGCTGGTACAAAAGGAAATAGAAATTGTAAAGCCTGACGTAATTGTTTTTCTGGTTGGCCCTAACTACACCAAATCTCTCAGCATTGCATTGAGGATTGAGAAAAAGCAATTGGCTGCGATCAGGCCGACGGCAAATGCAGAAGGCTATTGTGTCCGGATTGATGAGTCACTGACGAAACTGTCAGTACCGGTTTACTGGACCTACCATCCGGCGTATATTTTGAGATCCAAAAAGAAAGGAATGTCACTGGATGATCTGGTCGAACATATTATTAGCGGTGCAAAGGTCGAATAAGCAGGACGGCATTCATCTTCAGATCACGACGCCGTGATTTTTGCACAGGGGACACATTACTGCAATCTGATTCCTGCGGTTGCGGACGTATACGTGAAGAACGCCCAGTGCCGATGAAAGACGAAAAAAATCCGTGAGCTGGAAGGTTCACGGATTAATAGATTATAATCCGCTTTTGCACAGTGTTGGTGAAGAATCTATAATTTGGATAGCCCGACGGGGCTAGAAAGCTAAAACGCTTTGGTAAGTGGTTCTGAGTTAGCTGTGGTAGGCCTCCTCATGACTGCTTACTTAAGTATTGAGGTCTACCACAAATGTATAATCAATCGCTTACCTCTTCCAGGCGCCGTACGCCCTGGGATTATAAGGAGAGTCTTTCGCCGTACGAGCAGTTCATTAAGGATCAGTATGTGGAAGTCTTTGATCGCAGGCATCAAAGCCTGATAGAATCCGGAGAAGCAGAGTTTCTGAATGCATTTCAGGTCTTTCAATGCAGACATTGCGGATCAGAAAACTTCATCAAGTACGGTCATACTTCAAATGGCGTAAACAGGTATCTCTGCAAAGATTGCGGAAGGACATTCACCATCACAACCGGGACCATTTTTGAAGATCATAAAATACCGTACACAGAATGGGTTGAGCAGCTCCTGAGAATTATCGGTTATGAAAGTATGAGTCTTGCCTCAAAGAATGGCCGTAATTCCTTCACAACAACGAAATATTGGGATGCGAAGCTGTTCAAAATCTTAGATAACTATCAGGAGAACATTGTGCTGTTCGGAAATGTTCAGATCGATGAAACATACTGGGATCTGGGAAAAAAGCACAGGCAGCTGATTGACGGCAAACAATACAGAGGCATATCCAGAAACAAGATGTGTATCGCAATTGGAACTGATGGCACGCAGACAATTGCAATCTACGAAAACCATCAAGGAAAGCCTACGAAAGAGAGTACCTGGAATGCCTTCAGCCAGCATATTCAGGAAGGCTCCATACTGATCCATGACAGTGAGCGTTCACATTCAATTCTGGTATCGGATCTGAACCTTACCGAAAAGAAATATAATTCACGAGATCTGATCAGACTGGATGATAAGGACAATCCTCTCAGAGAAGTGAACCACGCATGTGCTCTGCTGAAAGCTTTCCTGAGATCACATTCCGGGTTTGAACGCGATGAACTGCAGGGATATCTGGATCTGTTTGCATTTCTGATGAATCCGCCTGCAGAGCCGCTGGAAAAAGTCAAAGTACTGCTGGTGAGCTCACTATATATCCCAGAAACGCTAAGATATCGAGATTACTATTCCGTAGAACCGCATGACTAAGCGGTTCTAGACGCAGATTTACCAACACTGTGCAAAAAGGGATTTATAGATTAAAAAGCTATTTATCTGGTACAGACGCAGATCTTAGAGTCCGAGAACCTGTTTTTTCTTCGCTTTAAACTCCTGTTGCGTGATGACACCCTCATCAAGGAGCTGCTTATACTTGCGAAGCTGTGCGGCGATGTCCGATTCTGTTCCGGATGCGGACGCCTGTGCCCCGTCTTTCACCTTTTGGAGGAATTCAATGATTTGGATCACGGTGCCGTAGGCACTCTGCATATCATCCTCTTCCATCGTGAATAAGCCGATGTCGAAGCAGTCGATCACAACATCGTGAATCATCGGGTGATTCACATAAATATGAAGATCCATGCCCATGATTTTGCAATTGGGAGGACAGACGGGGAGCTCCGGATGGTTCTGCCGCAGGGACTCGTAGTACCTTGCCTGCATGGCATCCTTCATAATCTCACCGAGAAGTGAATCGTCTTTATCATCGTCAAAGTCGTACTCTGTTCTCAGATCGACGTTCCAGCGCTGGATCTGGTCAAACTGAAGAAGAACCGGTCTCTCATATTTCGGGTTGACCCACCAGCCGTGCGTCTCATCTGCACTAAAACACTTGTTGTCTCTCAGGTATACTGCGAACGTTTCACGGAACTCTTCCCGGTACTTCCGGTCATTCTCCTTTGCGACTTCAATGTTCCGTTCATAGTCTTCCTTTGTCATCGCCTTAAAGGCATCGGAGTCAAGCTGATCGCTCAGCTTGCTTCTGCAGTCGTCGCAGAGATATCCGCCGTCCTTCAGGGATACTCTCGAGAGAAGCCCTGCTTTTTTCCCGCATTCACAGCATGTCTTGCTGCCACCAAATAATCCCATACATTGTCCTCCCTGGATTTCTTTCTGTAATTCTTCGCTTGTGTATCGCTGCTTGCTCGGATTGTCTTTGCCCTTTATCCGGCAAAGCGTGTTTTCCTCTCTTCTTTTCCAGCTCGTTCGATTCGGGAAAAGATTTTCGGGCTGTATCTGTGATTTGAAGTCTGAGAGTTTTTAATAATAGTACGGAAAATCATAGTTAAAAGGAAAAACCGGTACTTGACAACCGGATTCATTCATGTCCCATTTCTAAACAGCCTTCATTATCTGTTTTTAGAAAACAATCTGGTACAGGACTCCGTACAGTTCACGGATATAGTAGGCACCGAAGAAGAATAAATCTGTCGGAGCAGGAAGAGTGGAAGCTTCGATGCTGAGTGAATTTGCGATCATTCGTGCACGCAGCACATGGAATTCGTTTGTGACGATCAATACCGGTGCAGAGAGCCTGTTTTCCTGCATGATGGATTCGGCATTGATGAGGTTTTCCCGCGTACTTTCCGACTTGTCTTCGACGTAGATGCGGCCGGCGTCTATGCCTTTTTTTACGAGATACTTCTGCATCGCGGTGCCTTCGGGTTCCGGTTCATCACTTCCCTGACCTCCTGTTACGATGACGATGGCATTCGTATTTTCCTGAAGATAGTCATATGCCGCATCGAGCCGTTCACGCAGCATTCTGCTTGGACCGTTACGATCAACCTTACAGCCAAGAACGATGACCGTATCTGCCTCTGCCGCCGGCTGAAGGATGGCAGAGACCATCACCGCAGTAATTGAAACGGTCAGCGCCGCAATGACAAGAACGATCAACTTTATAACAGTCTGTAATTGCCATGGTAGAGACGTGAACAGCTGCGGCGCCGCTCCGTAAAGCACAAGCAGCGCACCGACCACCATCCCCGTAAGCGAACCGATATTGAAAATGCCGGCAAAAACCGGCAGAAAACACCAGAAAAACAGAAGGATACCGAGGACGATCAGAATCTTCCGCTTCATCATAATTCCTCGCTGTAATGGTAACGGCGAATGACTTCTTCCGCACACTTGAGACCGTCAATGGCACTCGAAACGATGCCTCCGGCAAAGCCTGCACCTTCTCCGGCCGGCCACATGCCTTCCACCGTCGATTCCAGCGTCGTAAAGTTTCTGACAATCCGGATCGGCGACGAGGTACGTGTCTCAACACCCGTCATCGTTGCCCCACCTGTCGTGAAGCCGGGCCAGATGCCTTCTGTATAGTGGAAGAATTCTTCCAGCGACTGATTGATGCGATCATTGAACAGCGCATGCAGATCCGCCTCCTCAACGCCGCGCGGAAATGTCGGCGAAATGGAAGAAAGAGGCTCCACATCATGTTTCAGATAGGACTCAATTTTCTGCGCCGGAGCCTTTCCGCCGCCAAGCTTCCATGCCATCGTTTCAAGATTCTCCTGAAACTCCATGCCCGCAAACAGACCGTCCCCGAAATCGGAAGAATCCACCTGCACAACAATTGCGCTGTTGGCCAGTTGACCGTCACGGGCCGCATAGGACATGCCGTTGGTCACGACGGAATCCGCCATCGACGCACCATCAACCACGAAGCCTCCCGGACACATGCAGAAGGAATAGACGCCCTTGCCGATGGAAGATGTATGCGAAAGATGATATTCCGCCGCCGGCATCTTTACGCCTGCAGGAATGTTGCGATACTGCTGATGATCAATGAACGACTGCAGATGCTCCACGCGTACACCGACCGCAAAATTCTTCGCCTCCAGCGTCAGATCCTTCTTTGTCGCTAACATCCGCATCGTGTCACGCGCACTGTGGCCCAGCGCCAGGATGACAACAGACGAAGGTATCTCTTCACCGGTTTGCAGACGTATGCCTGTTACCTTTCCATGATCGATGAGAAGGTCATCCATGCGCGCATCGAACCGTACCTCACCGCCGAGTTCCTCGATCCGGTGCCGGATATTCTCATCGATCATAACTAGGGCGTCTGTACCAACATGTGGATGGTTGGTCCAGACGATGGTGGGATCCGCACCTGCCTTTACAAGTTCATCAAGAATCAGATGAACCCTCGGATCCTTGACTCTCGTTGTCAGCTTGCCATCTGAAAAGGCGCCGGCTCCTCCTTCGCCATACTGGACGTTTGACTCCGTGTTGATGTTTCCACCGTGCCAGTAGGTGCTGACATCCTTCTGACGTTCTTTGATCTGTCTGCCCCTCTCAAGGATGATGGGGCGCAATCCCTTCGCCGCCAGGGCAAGACCGGCCGCCATGCCTGCAGGCCCGAAGCCGACAACGATCGGCCGCTGCTTTAGAGGCGCATCACCATTGTCTGGAAGCGTGTAATGGAACTCGTCGGCGTGACGGGCATTCTTCACTTTGTGAAGATAGTGTTCCTCGTTATTGACCTTGAGATCGACCAGATCCACCCAGCAGGCGGCACGGTCGGGCCGCGCATCGAGAGAGCGGCGGTAGATGGATCCGGAAATATAATCGCCCGGTTTGATCCGTGCCATGCGGACGGCATGGGCAACGGGATCCTCGGGACTTGTGAGTGACGTATGAACTTCAATTCTCAGCATAATTGTTTTAAACTCCTAAGAATATTGTACTCATGATAGACTTCTAGCAGGTACTGGAGGCTTCCATATTATGAATCTTCATGAAATCAAAAGCGGTTTTCAACTGAATGCAGTGCGTCATATTGAAGACCAGCAGGGCGATCTCTACGAATTTGAACATGTAAAGACCGGTGCACAGCTGGTCTGGATGAAACGCGCCGATGAAAACAAGACTTTCTGCATCGGCTTCAAGACCATTCCCGAAAATGATACGGGCGTATTCCATATCTGCGAACACAGCGTACTCAACGGCTCAAGGAAATATCCGGTGCGCGAACCGTTCGTGGATCTGCTCAACGGATCGATGCAGACGTTTCTCAATGCGATGACCTATCCCGACAAGACGATCTATCCGGTTTCTTCAAGGAATCCGAAGGATTTCCTCAACCTGATGGACGTGTATCTGGATGCGGTTTTCCATCCCGCAATCTATACCAACCCCAACATCTTCTATCAGGAAGGCTGGCACTATGAAATTCATAAGGAAGACGAGATTCCTACCTATAAAGGCGTCGTCTTCAATGAGATGAAGGGTGCCTTTGCCTCGGTCGATGAACTGATCTCCAATGAAACGGCGCGGATGCTGTTTGGAGACAACTGCTATCAGTATGTGTCCGGAGGTGATCCGGTTCATATTCCGGATCTCAGCTATGAACAGTTCAAGAAGGCGCATTCCACCTTCTATCATCCAAGCAACGCCCGCATCTTCCTGGATGGTGATCTCGACATTGATGCAGCACTGGAAGAGATCGACTCCTATCTTCGCGACTATACGAAGCAGGAGGTCAGCTTTGATATTCCGATGCAGAAGGAGACGCCGTATGAGGAACATACGATCGGCTACGAGATCGGCGATGAAGAAGATCCCGCCGGCAAGACCGTTGTTTCCATCAGCACGCTGCTGTCGGATTACAGTGATGTGAAGGAAGACATTGCCTGGAACATTCTGACCTCACTGCTTGCCGGCTCCAACGATGCGCCGCTCAAGAAGGCGATTCTTGAAAAGGGTTTGGGACAGGATGTCGAAGTCAGCCTGCTCGACGGCATCGAACAGTTCGTTCTGACCTTCCTTGTCCGCAATACGGACGCTGATAAGAAGGATGAAATCCTCGATGCAGTCTACGGCACGCTGGGGAATCTTGCGGAACATGGCCTCGACCATGCTCAGCTGCAGGCGTCCCTGAACCATCAGGAATTCATGTACCGTATGAAACAGGAACCGTATGGCGTATCGCTGGCGGCGGTTTCCTACAACAGCTGGTTGTATGGCGGCGATCCGGCGATGTACCTGAATGCCGGCTATCTTTATGACGAACTGCGAAAGGACGTGGAAGAAGGATACTTTGAGCAGCTGTTGAAGGAAACCATCGAGAAACGCGTCAATGCCAAGGTCGTCATTGCCGAGGGAGAAAAAGACAAGGGCAAACGTACCGCTGCGGAAGAAGCGGAACGTTTGAAGGCGAAGTTTGCGTCCTGGGGCAGGGATGAAGTGGAGCGTCAGATTGCGCTGAACAATACACTGGACGCATGGCAGAAGAGTGCAGATACTCCGGAAGCGAAGGCGACGCTTCCGCATCTGAAGCTTTCTGATGTGGAGAAGAAGCCGCAGCCGATGGAGGGTGTGCGCAGCGAGATCGATGGAGTTCCTGTGCGCTATGATTCTTCAATTTCTGGCGGCATTGCCTATATGAATTTCTACTTCTCACTGGCCGGCATCCGCAGGGATCAGCTGGCGGCGGTCGGTTTCTTTGCCGGGACGCTGAGTCATCTTGCGACAAAGAAACATACGCTTCTGGAACTGCAGAGAGAAGTGAAGGCAAAGATCGGCCTTCTGAGTTTCCGCTGCGACGCGTTTGCGCCGGATGGACGCCGTGATGCGGCTCTGCCGGTGCTTGGCATCAGCTGCGCCGTACTCAAGGATAAGCGGGATGAGGCGGTTGATCTGATTCTTGAGATTCTTCAGGAAACGGTATTTACGAAGCAAACGCTGCGACCGCTGCTGGAGCAGGGTCTTGAGCTGCGCCGGCAGATGCTCATCAATTCCGGAACCAGCGAAGCGATGCTCAGGGCGGCAGGACACTTCAGCGCTGAAAGTGCCGCAAGAGAGGCATTCAGCGGCTATGATTCGGCGCTCTGGATCAGTGATCTTCTGAAGAACTACGATGAAAAGATCGATGATGTGATCGGTCTCTTTGAAACATTCCAGCAGGTTCTGTTCTCCGGCAGCCGGATGTACGCATCCTATGCGCCGGACTATGCGGAAGACAGTGTGCGCAAGATGATCGGGGCACTGGGGAAGGAAGACTTCCATCGGAGTGTTGTCCACTATCCGCTGTTTGAGGATGATTGCGTCGGCATCGTGATTCCTTCGCAGGTTTCCTATTCGGCGACTTCCTTTGCGCTGGATGATCTGAGTGATGAACAGAAGGGTGCGCTGCGTGTATTGAGCCATATCGTTTCCTATGGCTATCTTTGGACGGAGATCCGTGTCAAGGGCGGCGCCTATGGGACGGGCTGCGGTGTACGCGGCAACGGGATGGTGAGCATTTACAGCTTCCGTGACCCGACTCCGTTACTGTCCTTAGAAAAGGTGAAGGCAATGTTCGATTCGATCGATGAGCTTGGCGACGATCTGAGCGACAGCATCATCGGTGCGATTTCATCGGCGAGCCCTCTGCTGGATGATTATTCGAAGCTGAGTGCGGGCGACAGTCTCTGGTTTGCGGATGTGACGGATGAAAAGCGTGCCACAAACAGGGCCGCGATGCTCGCAACGACGAAACAGAGTCTGCTGGCACTGAAGCCGCTGCTGGAAGAAGGCGTCAAGCATGCGTCCAATGTCATCGTCGGCCCGAAGCGTGCTCTGGATGATGGCCGCAAGGAGTTGGTTCTTTAATACGGGCGCGGTGTATACTTTCAGTGAAGAAAAAGAAATTTAGGAAGGAAAGACGGTCATGAGTGAAAATCAGGCACAGGAACAGAAGATTACGCTGACGCTGAATCCGCAGGAAGAGGCACAGGCGGAAGCGGAAAAGCAGCCGGAAGTAAAGGAAGAAGAGCAGCCGGCGCAGGGAAAGACGCTTGAGCAGCAGATGGATGATGCGCATCTTTCGCCGGAAGAGCGCAAGGTAGTCAACGACTTTGCTAAGAAGATCGACATCACCAATTCCGGGACCGTTCTGGAATACGGCAGTGCGGCCCAGAAGAAGGTGTCTGACTTCTCGGATACGGCGCTCAATAATGTGTCGACGAAGGATCTCGGCGAGATCGGCGACATGTTGACGAACCTCGTCACGGAGCTGAAGGACTATGACAAGGATACCCAGGAAAAGAAGGGTATCCTGGGCTGGTTCAAGAAGCAGGGTGACAAGGTTGAAAACTACAAGATCCGCTATGACAAGGCATCGACCAATGTCGATAAGATTGCCAAAATGCTCGAACAGCAGCAGGTTGTTCTTCTGAAGGATATTCAGTTGCTGGATCAGCTGTATGCGAAGAATGCGACCAATACCAAGGAACTTTCGATGTACATTCTTGCGGGCAAGAAGAAGCTCGCTGAAGTGCGTGCGACGCAGCTGCCCGAACTGACGGAAAAAGCCAAAAAGAGCGGCCTGCCGGAAGATGCCCAGGCAGCCAACGATCTGGCGCAGGCATGCGACCGCTTTGAGAAGAAGCTGTACGATCTTGAACTGACGCGGCAGATTTCAATCCAGATGGCGCCGCAGATCCGCCTGATCCAGAACAATGATCAGCTGATGACGGAGAAGATCCAGTCGACGCTGGTGAATACGATTCCGCTGTGGAAGAACCAGATTGTTCTGGCGCTTGGTATCAGCCATTCGAAGGAAGCGATGGAAGCGCAGCGCGAAGTCACCAATATGACCAACGAGCTGCTGAAGAAGAATGCCGAGACGCTGCATCAGGCAACGGTGGATACGGCGAAGGAATCGGAGCGCGGCATTGTCGATCTGGAAACGCTCCAGCATACCAATGAGGAGCTGATCAAGACACTCGACGAAGTGATGACCATTCAGAAGGAAGGCCGCCAGAAGCGTGCAAATGCCGAGGCAGAGCTCAACCGTATCGAGAAGCAGCTCAACGAGAAGCTGGTTTCCTACGATCTTGCCAATGATGTGACGAAGCAGGACGAGCAGACCAAGTAACACTAATACAATAATGTACGAAAAACGGCCTCTGGATGCAGGGACCGTTTTTATGAATGAAGAACTGAAATGAAGCCAGGCCGCAGACAGTCCCCGCGGATTCGGATACCGGCCGAAGGTATGTACGGCTATTGAAGGTGACCGGATCTATACTGCAGATGTGCATGGTAAGATCGTCGGCTATCTAGTAGCCAAAAAAAGAACCTAACAGATAACCTAAGAATGAGTAGGATCTGCTTTGCGTATTCGCTATTACCACACCCAGGATGCTGAAAGCTCCAATGACGGCCATGAAAATGAGCATTGCGTATTTACGCTTGTTTTCCATGCGCTGATGATAACATGTTTGTTTCATAATGCTGTTTCTCATAGGCATCCGGTAATCTCGTTTCAGGTGCAATTGACAGGGTGAATGTGACAAACAATTCGCTGAACCCGGTACAAAACATGCATGCAAAAAAAAGAAAACAGCAGACCTGTGTCTGCCGTTCCGTATAGAATCAGAAATTTTGTGTTGTGGCCGAGGAGCTGGCATCGATATCCTGGTTTTCTGATGTCTGGGGTGGCGTTCCCCGGTCTGTTGTTGCGGATGAATCTGTATCTGTATCACGGTCGGCGGGCGGGTTCATTCGTCCGCCGCCCTTTCCCATGCCGCCGCCCATGGAATTGGTCATCGTTGTGACAGTTTCTCCGTTAACGGTGATGTCTCCGCCATTGATGACGCCAGTCGTCTCATAGTCGAAAGCAGACTGGGCGGTGATATTCAGGGTTCCGCCGTTAATGGTCAGTGATCCGTTCGAGTCGATGGCGTCGGTGTCGCCGCTGCCCATCGTGATGTTAAAGGTGCCGCCATTGATTTCGATCACAATATCATAAGCCCTGGACTTGTCAGAGGCGTTGATGCCGTCGTCACTGGCTGTAATAGTGAAGATTCCGTCATTGAACTGGAGCGAAGTGGCTTCGATGCCTTCGTTGGCGTTGATCGTAAACGTTCCGCCGTCAAACTGGGCAATGGTCGTCGCCTGCAGGCTGTCATCACCGGCGGTGATGTCAAACGTTCCGCCGCAGACGTACAGATATCCGACTGTGTCGTCATCGTCGTCTTCGGAATGGAAGGCGTCTTTGCCGGCATTGATCGTATAGGTGCCATCATATACGGCGATGGAGTCGTGGCCTTCGATCGCGTCTTCTTCGGCGGTAATGTTATAGGCTCCGCCCGTCAGCGTCAGATCATCGTGGCCGGAAATACCGTTTTCGGAAGATTCAATGTTCAGTGTCCCGCTGCCGTTGATCGTAAGATCGCTCTTGGAGAAGATGACGGCGTCGTATTCCTCGTCGTCATCCGCAAAGTCGCCGGTAACTTTCAGCGTATTCGTTGAGCCTGCGGCCAGGTTGATGAATACTTTGTCGCCGGAGAGAATCTCAATGACCGGCGTACCGTTGTTCGTGACGTTTAAATTGTCGAGAACAAGCTGCACCTTGTCCGTATCGGCGGCGTTGATCAGTATGGTTGCGTTAGATGCGGTTCCGGTCAGAATATAGGTCCCCTCCGCGTCGATGTTGACCGTATTGTTGTCCTGAACCGTAATCGTTGTGGCTGTCGTTGTGTCGACGCTCTGCTGCAGGTCACGGTCCGAAAAGATGCTCGATGTGTCAAGAGCGCTGCCGGACGGTGCTGTCGTTGTGGTTACAGTGCTTTCTTGCGGTGCAGTGGCTGATGCGCTGCTGGTGCTTTGCGTTGATGTGCTGGAAACTGCAGCGTTTTCGGCGGTCGCTGTGCATGCGCTCAGTGTTATACACAACAGGGCTGTCAGAAGTGCGGTTGTCAGTTTTCTCATAGTTCATTCCTTTCGCATATCCATCTGGAATATGTAGCCACAGTATAAGGGAGGAGATTGAACTGTATGTGAATAATGACTGAAGCCTTAAGGAATACTCAGAAGACGACCTGCACCAGGAACATGTACAGCAGAGTGCCGACGGCGATCGAGATCAGTGTATTGTGCTTCCAGAGATGGACCAGAATCAGCGCAAGCGTCGCCGCAATTTCAGCGATGCCATAGCTGGTTGTAGTTGCCGGTGTGTTACGGAAACAGTAGACGACAAGCATCATAAAGACGGCCGGCGCCAGAACGCGGCCAAGATAATCAATCAGCGGCGGCACCTTCGTTCCTTCGCGGAAAATCAGGAAGGGCAGAAAGCGCATCGCCATCGTGCCGATGGCACACATGAGTATCGTAAGTATCTGCTGACTTGTCATTGCTGGCTCCTTTGTTCAAATGGCCGGTAAATCATGAGAGCGATGAGAATCAGAATCATGGCCGGTATCAGAAAACGGTTGGGCCCAAACAGTGCCAGGGCAAGAAGCGAGCAGCCCAGCCCCAGCAAAGCCGGGATGCGGGCCGGCACCTTTTCAATACTATTAAGGGCAATCACCAGGAACATAGCATTCATGACAAAGTCGATGCCCTTGGTGTTAAGTGTCAGAAGGGAGCCGGCAAGGCCGCCGATCGCACAGCCGATGACCCAGTACATCTGATCAAGAAAGGTGACCCAAAAGTAGAACCAGCCGCGATCGACATTGTCCGGAATGACAGCGCTGTAATTCATAGCAAACGTTTCGTCAGACATGGCATAGATGAGGTACCACTTCTTTTTGCCGGTTCCGTTGTACTTCTGCAGCATGGAGATGCCGTAAAACAGGTGACGTGCCTGCACCATGAGGGCGGTCAGAAGAACGGTCACCGGTGACCAGGAAGATTTCAGGAACCAGACAACGAGGTATTCGAGACTTCCGCCGTAAATGCAGATGGATGTGACAATGGCATACCAGCCTGGCAGACCTGCGGCATTCATATAGATTCCATAGGCGATACTGATGAAGAGGTAGCCCGTTAAGATGGGCAGTGTATGCGGAAGGGCTGCTTTGAACGCGGTTTGAATTTTATTCATAGTGTCGATTTTATCTCAGGGTCCTTGTAAAATGGGGAAAGAATGTCAGCTGTCAGTGAAAAATTAAAGAATGATGTTATTTCGGCTTATCTTGCCAAGGGGGAATTTATCTGTGCACCGGATGATCTTCTGAAACATTCGCTCGGGGTTCTGTGTCTGTTTCCTGCCAAAGAGGATCTGGAACAGTTTGAAAGGGAGATTGGCGGCAGATGCACATATGTCGGCTCTGTGAATCAGATTGCCGCGGCGGTGCAGAATCTTTTATCATGCCGGCCATCGACGCAGGAGGAACTGAATGAGAGCGTTGCGGCCTATCAGCACCTTCAGAAGCTCTATGCGCTGGAAGAGGAGCGGCAGCAGGCGGCGGACAAGAATCTGGAGATGGCGAAGCGCTCACTGCGCAGTCTGGAAGCACAGAATGCCTGGCTCCATCAGGAAAATGCCGAAAGCTCCAGAAGGCACGAGAATCTGGAGAAACAGATTGCGGATCTGCAGTCGGCAGAAGTGGACAATGAGCGTCGCTACAATCGTCTGCTGAGTGATCAGGCAAATCTCGAGCGCCAGATCATGGATCTCGACAAAGAAGCTGCACGCACCAAGTGGGCCAGGGAAGAGGCGGACAAGAATCTGCGCGAGGCGCAGACCAGGATGCGAAATCCCCAGCTGCTGTTTCATCCCGAAGCGCTGCGTGCGATGCGTCGTGAAGTGTCAGCGTTATCCGTCGCCTTCGATGGTCGTCAGGTGGAATATGAACATGCACGCAGTGAAGCGGAAAAGGCACGGCAGCACTTGGACAGGGTAAAAGCCGATCTGGAACACTGTGGGCGGGTACGTATCAATTACCGTCAGTCCATTGAAGAGAAGAGGGCGAGTGCCATGCGTCAGGTGGAGGGCCTTTCGACCGGTACCGGCATGACCGCTGAAACGGATGATCGCCGTAAGAGGCTTGAGGCAAGGATCAAAGCACAGGAAGACATCCTTGATAAAGTCTTTCAGAACAAGATGGCACTGCGCGCGCATCAGATGGTACTGGCCGCGAAACTGACACATCTTTATGTCCGCCAGCCCTTATTTCTTGCGGCGGTGCAGGAGCAGGCGGAGCTGTCACGGCGAGGACCTACGAAGGAACTGCTGCAGTATCTTCTGTTCGCTGATGATATCTGCGCCGGTTATGGCGAAGAGGCAGAGAAAATCTGGCGGGATGTCCCCTGCCAGGTTCTGGTGCAGAGCGAAATTGAAACAAATGACACAGGCCGCGATGATCCGCAGATCAACGCGGAAGGCTAAAAAAACAAGATAAAAAACAAAGACGAATTACAGAACATAGAAAAAGGGGATGTGCATGTGCACATCCCCTGGCTTGCGTTATTTGGAGTTGATTACTTCTTAACAACGTTTGCTGCCTGAGGGCCGCGATCAGACTCCGTGATGTCGAACTCTACTTCCTGTCCTTCATCGAGGGTCTTGAAGCCTTCGCCCTGAATTGCAGAATAATGAACGAATACATCCTTGCCTTCATCAGTTGTGATGAATCCGTATCCTTTCTCTGCGTTAAACCATTTAACCTTTCCTGTAGCCATCCCAATGGATCTCCTATTCTATGTACCAAGCTGCTTAACAAAAATTTCATGCTTCATCGAACTGATCCGATTCCGGCATGAAATCTGTTAGTTCTTGAATACATCCACAAGTATAAAGTGGACAGAATCAATTTACAAGGGAAAAGATTGAAAAAACACTTCCGTGTCAATCTGGCATGCCTGTGCCTGAAAACGGCTCAACGATCGGATTTCTATCATTTTTCCTAGGTGCCTGAAGGGGGATTGGAAACAGGCATGGCGCAGCGTAGTCAATCCGTAGTCTTTTTGGAACCATTTGATGAAGTGACCGGCGTCATGACAGTGGACAGTTACGAAGAAATGCGCAGCAGGTCAATTTTTCTGTATAAGCTCTTGCATCTGGGGAATGGTATTTCGATAATGGGAACAGATTTACAGGCTGGTTCAGGGCCTTTGATCTTGAGAGGAGTGGTTGTATGAGTAAGCATTTATCGCCTGAGATTCGCGTTCCGATTGAGCCGGGAAATCCTTCGATTGAACGCATTGAAGACAAATGCATCAAGTGCGGAAACTGTCGTGACGTGTGCCGTGATTATATCTCGGTTCTGGGGTATTACGATCTGGAAAAGACAGGTGACACCGCCGTATGTATTCATTGCGGACAGTGTGCAAATGTATGCCCGACCGGATCGATTCAGGAGATTCCGGAGGCCGGATTTGTGAAGGCAGCGATCAAGGATCCTTCGAAGGTTGTCATTTTCAGTACTTCACCATCGGTGCGGGTTTCGCTTGGCGAAGAATTCGGCATGGCCGACGGCAGCTTTGTGGAAGGTAAAATGGTTGCGCTGCTTCGCAGACTCGGTGCGGACTATGTTCTTGATACGAACTTTGCGGCGGATCTTACCATTGTTGAAGAGGCCAGTGAGCTGGTGGAGCGTCTTCAGCATCCGGATGCGTCGAAGCCGCTGCCACAATTTACGTCCTGCTGCCCGGCCTGGGTGAAGTTTGCCGAAATCTATTATCCTGAACTTCTTCCGCATATTTCTTCAGCCAAGAGCCCGATCGGTATGCAGGGACCGACCATTAAGACGTACTTTGCAAAGAAGATGGGCATTGATCCCCGGTCGATTGTCAATGTTGCCGTAACGCCGTGCACGGCAAAGAAGTTTGAAATCCGCCGGGAAGAGATGAAAGCGGCCGGCAGATATCTTGGCATCGATGGGATGCGGGATATGGATTATGTCATCACGACGCGGGAACTGGCAGAATGGGCAAGGGAAGAGAATATCGATTTCCGTTCCCTGAGCGACAGTTCTTATGATCCGCTGATGTCACAGGCTTCCGGTGCCGGAGTGATCTTTGGCAATACTGGCGGAGTCATGGAGGCAGCACTGCGCACGGCATATACCTATCTTACGAATGAACCTGCGCCGGAAAAGCTGTATGACCTGAAACCGGTCCGGGGAATGGACGGGTTCCGTGATGCGGCAGTGAACATCAACGGGAAAGATATTAATGTGGCAGTCATCTATGGAACGGCAAATGTCCGTAAATTCCTCGACCGGCAGAAAAAGGAACCGAAAAACTATGCGTTTGTCGAAGTGATGACGTGCCCGGGCGGCTGTATCGGCGGCGGCGGTCAGCCGAAGGGAACGCAGGAAAAAGGCAATGCGCTGCTTGAGAAGCGGATTAACGGTCTGTATCAGCGGGATGCGTCCATGGAAAAGGCAAGACGCTCGAGTCATGAAAATCCGGAGATTGTGGAGCTTTACAAAGAATTCTATGGGAAGCCTCTGAGCGATCTGGCCGAGAAGATGCTCCATACGATGTATACGGACCGCAGCGCATTGCTGGGAAGCGATGCTGGAAAGTACCAGACGTATCGCGATCTGAGTCAAACGCAGGAAACGAAAAGCGACGAGGAGCCATCCGGGAAAACAGGCGAAGTGATTGCCCATTTCCGTCCGGAAGTATTTGAGAAAGTCAGGGTATGGAAGTGCAGTGTCTGCGGCGATGTGTATATCGGTGTGGAGCCGCCTGCCGAGTGCCCGTTCTGTCATCAGGGGAAAGATGTCTTTGTGGATATCACGGATCAGGTTACGCTGCTGAAGAACGGCACAGGCCATAAGATCTGGCAGTGCGATGTATGTCATTACATGATTGAGGCAGATGAGGTTCCTGCCGAGTGCCCGATCTGTCATCAGGACAGCAGCCACTTTGCCCAGGTCATTGCCTGGAGATGCACCGTGTGCCAGGAAGTGGTTCTTGCCATTGCACCGCCTGCGGAATGCCCGATTTGCCATCAGGGCAGTGATGTGTTTGTTGCATTGTGATTCAAGCAGGATGCCGGGGAAGCGGTTGAACGAGCTTCTGGAGCGTCGGGGGTCTATTCATACGCAATCTGTTTGCTGCAAATTCCGGTTGCAGGCCGTTGACATCGGGGCCGGACATTGGTCTGCTATTTCCCCGGTGCTGCGGCCGGCAATTCGGGGTATTTGAATTAATCGGGGAGGAATCTATGGCAGGAATGAACGCTATGGATATGAAACTTTCAAAGATTTATCCGTTATTGGTCGCCAAGGCAATTCGCAAAGGACACTCCCGCCAGGACGTGGACCGGGTCATCTTCTGGCTCACGGGCTGGGATATGACGCAGATCAACCTGGATATGCGCTATGGTGATTTTCTTCAGAATGCCCCTGCTTACAATCCCGCGGCAGAATCCATCACGGGAATAATCTGCGGCACCCGGGTGGAAGAGATTCAGGATCCAGTAACCCGCAGAATGCGGCAGCTGGATAAACTGATTGATGAGCTGGCAAAAGGAAAACCGCTCGAGAAGGTGCTGCGCTATTAGATGAAAATGATGCGATTCTGCATGTGATTCCAAACAGGAGATGCTGCCTAAACCTTGAGGTCAAGGTTTTTCAACATCCCCATTCTTGTTTCTCTTCTTCGTTTTCGGAT
The DNA here is from genome assembly GCF_900240265.1 of Galactobacillus timonensis. Lineage (NCBI taxonomy): Bacteria > Bacillati > Bacillota > Erysipelotrichia > Erysipelotrichales > Erysipelotrichaceae > Galactobacillus > Galactobacillus timonensis. The sequence continues at coordinate 544,451 of NZ_LT964739.1, read as the reverse complement.
GCGATGCGCAGCCGGCCGTGATCCAGGTCAATATGTCGGCAAAGAAGGTTCCGGGTTTCTGTTTTGCCCTCATGAGGTGTCTTTGTGACAGAAGTGTTTTTTCGTTTTGCTGCAGGATGTTGAAAACGGCCAGACTGTACGCAGTTCATTATCTTTTCAAACCACGGTCATTCGTCTATAATTACTCGGTGTAAAGGCAGTGAACGGAAGAGTACTTTCAGGGTCCTGGAAGAGTGAGCAGGGATGGTGAAAACCTGTGCAGGCAGATGAAAGGAACATGGACCGGGAGCCGGCTGTGCCAACAGTGCAGCCCGTTCGCACGCGTTATGTGTACAATGAGCGGCCCTGCAAGGGGCAAGACAAAGGTGGTACCGCGTGGAGAACGTCCTTTCATTCGGGACGTTTTTATTTTAAGGAGGATACCTATGACAGAAAAGAAACCGTATTACATTACAACTGCAATCGCCTATGCGGCAGGCAAGCCGCATATCGGTAACGTTTATGAGATTGTGCTGGCGGATGCAATCGCCCGCAGCATGCGTCAGCGCGGCTACGATGTCCGCTTCCAGACCGGCACGGATGAACATGGTCAGAAGGTCGAGGAGAAGGCAAAGGCCGCCGGCCTGACACCGAAGGAATTCGTTGACAAGGTATCTGCAGAAATCAAGGGACAGTTTGACTGCGTCAATATCTCCTATGACAAGTTCATCCGCACGACGGATCCCTACCATGAGCGGCAGGTACAGAAGATCTTCAAGAAGCTCTATGACCAGGGCGATATCTACAAGGGACACTACGATGGCATGTACTGTCAGGAGTGCGAAGCATTCTATACACCGAGCCAGATCGGGCCGGATGGAAAGTGCCCAGTCTGCGGCAGTGAACTGAAGCCGATGCAGGAGGAGGCGTATTTCTTCCGCATGAGCAAGTATGCGCCGCGTCTGATCCAGTACATTGAGGATCATCCGGAATTCATTCAGCCGGAGAGCCGCCGCAATGAAATGCTCAACAACTTCCTGAAGCCGGGCCTGCAGGATCTGTGCGTTTCCCGTACCTCGTTCAAGTGGGGCATTCCGGTTGACTTCGATCCGACCCATGTCGTCTACGTGTGGATCGATGCTCTGAGCAACTATATTACGGGTCTTGGCTACGATGTCGACGGAAACAGCGATCCGCTGTACAAGAAGTACTGGCCCGCGGATCTGCACCTCATCGGCAAGGACATCATCCGCTTCCATACGATTTACTGGCCGATCATGCTGATGGCACTGGGAGAGCCGCTGCCCAAGCAGGTATTCGGTCACCCGTGGCTGCTCACAGGCAACGACAAGATGTCCAAGTCCAAGGGCAACGTCATCTATACCGATGATCTTGTAAAGCTTTTCGGTCAGGATGCGGTGCGTTATCTGATGATTCATGAGATGCCGTTTGATCAGGATGGCCATATCACCTATCCGCTGATGATCGATCGCATCAACAGTGCGCTGGCCAACAATCTCGGCAACCTCGTCAACCGTACAGTTTCAATGCAGAACAAGTACTTCAACGGCGTTGTCGCCAATCCGAAGGCTTCGGCGCCGCTGGACGATGAACTGGTCAAGGCATGCGCCGATACGATTGCGGCCGTTAATGCCCATATGGATACGCTCCATGTTGCGGACGCCGTATCGGATATCTTCCGGCTTCTCGATCGCGCCAACAAGTACATCGATGAAACGATGCCATGGTCTCTCGCCAAGGATCCGGATCAGATCAGCCGTCTGGCTACAGTGCTCTACAATCTTCTGGAGACGATCCGCATCGCGGCCATTCTCCTGGAGCCGTACATGCCGGTAACCAGTGGAAAGATCCTGGATCAGATCGGTACGCAGCAGCGCAGCTATGACAGCATTCATACGTTCGGTGCGCTGGAGACAGGCATCCACGTGACCGCGAAGCCGGAGATCCTCTTCGCAAGACTCAACGAAAAGGAAGTCATGGAAAAGGTTGAGGCCAACGAGAAGAAGGTCGCTGAAGAGCGCAGGGCTGCCGATGCCAAGGCTCATGAGATTACGATCAACGATGTTGGCAAACTGGATCTGCGCGTAGGTAAGGTTCTCAGCTGCCGCCGCCATCCGAATGCCGAGAAGCTTCTGATTGAAGATATCGATCTTGGCAATGGTGATGTGCGTCAGATTGTATCGGGCATCGCAGACAGCTATACGCCGGGCCAGATGATTGGCAAGCTCGTGGTCGTCGTAGCGAACCTGAAGCCGGCCGAAATCCGCGGCGAAAAGAGCCAGGGTATGATTCTGGCCGGCCGCAACAACAATGAGACCGCTGTCGTCGAAGTCAACGGACTTGAACCGGGTACCAAGATTGAATAAAACCCGTAGAAAAAGACACACACAAACAAGTGAGGGGAGATGGCAATCTGCTGTCTCCCTTTCTTGTGTAAAAGGAAGGAAGTGTGGAAGCGAAAACATTACCGGGAGAATACGCTGCAGGTATACTGAAGCTATGGAAAAGACATTTGCCTGTGTTGTGCGGCCGGACGATCTGTCGCACTCAATTGAAGTAAAACTGAAAAGCCGCCTGAATCAGGAAGGCTACGTATTGAATGAAAACACGCCGGCAACGATCTTTGTCATCGGCGGCGACGGTACCTTTCTGCGCGCAGTCCATCAGTACAAGAAGCAGCGGGATACGGCGGTGTTCTACGGGATTCATACGGGGACGCTCGGATTCTATTCCGACTATACGGCGGCGGATTTTGACATCTGGATCGATCATTTTCTGAACCGGCGCGGTACGGTGGAGGAATTTCCGCTGCTGGTTGCCGAGACGGAGACGCGGAAATTCTGTGCCGTCAACGAGGTGCGCATTGAAAATGCAGTCCGTACGCAGGAACTGGATATTGATATTGACGGCAGTTTCTTTGAGCGCTTCCGCGGTACCGGAATTCTGGTGGCGACACAGCTTGGCTCGACGGCCTATTCCCGTTCCCTGGGCGGTGCCGTTGTTCAGGATGGTCTCAATGTGATGGAAATGGTGGAGATCGCGGGCATTCATCATAGCCGCTATCGTTCTCTGGGGGCACCGTTGATTCTGAAGGCGGATTCCGTAATTACGCTGCGTTCGCCGGATCTTTCCGGTGCATTGCTCGGGGCGGATACGCGTGTGCTGCATCTGGAACAGGAGCACAGCGTCAGGATCTATTACAGTGATCGGGGTATCAAGGTGCTGCGGGGCATGAACGTATCCTATCTGGATCGTCTTCACTCGCTGTTTTAACGGTGCCGGCATGGTACAATAGGGACACTGATTTTAGTTAGGAAAGGGGCGGGCGATGCGAAACTGGCATTCGCTGTTTGAAATATTTCTGTATCCGATCCGGATTCTGATTCTGGGTTTCTTTCTGCTTGGGATCGGAAACATTCTGACCAATTCGGTGTTTGCGACGCTGTTCAGCGTGAACGGCGATTTTGTGGTGATGTTTGCGGGCGTATGTACGCGGACGGGCTCCTTTCTGGTTGTTAATTTTCCGCTCTTCTTCATGTTAAGGCTGGTGGCGCGCAAGGGCGGCAGTGCGGCGACTGTGTTCTCGGCATTGGCCGGCTATGTGACGTTTCTGGTTGTGACGATGTATGCGGCACCTTCGACGCTGTCATCTTCGGCGTATTCTTCGATTCTGGGGCTGTCGATGTCGACGGTAAATGCGCTGACGCTGGCGTCTTTGGTGCATTATCCGCTGCAGACGGGTTTGATCGGTGCCCTGATTACGGGCTTTGTGACGCTGTGGCGCTATTCGAGGAGCCGCGGCCATTCGGAGTACAGTCTCTTCGGTTTCATTGACCGTGACGTGTGGTGCGTGATTACGACAATCTTCTGGTGCGGGCTGCTTTCGCTGCTGCTGGTGGAGGCATGGCCATATGTGCTGGCCGGTCTGAATTTGTGCATCTCGTTTATTGCGTCGGATACGGCGAATCCGGTGAACCTGGGCATTTACGGTGTTCTGGATCGTTTCCTTTCGACGTTGAATCTGGGGACATTGATCCGCAGTCCGTTCTGGTACGGTTCCAATGGCGGCTCATGGATTTCGATGGGCGGCACCAGCATCGCGGGTGATGTCAATATCTGGACGGCGCAGGTGAAGGCCAACAGTATCTCCGGTATGACGGGCAGATTCATTACGCCGTACTATGTTCTGAATCTGTTTGCGGTACCCGGCATGTTGTTGGCGGCAGGACAGATTCAGACGGACCGTCTGGAGCGCAGGCGTCACCGTGCTCTGATCGTTCTGATGATTCTGATTTCTCTGTTTACGGGTACGTTACTGCCGCTGGAGCTGGGGCTGCTGTTTCTGGCGCCGCTGCTCTATCTGATGCACCTGGGGATGACAGCGATTCTGTTCGGCGTTCTTTCGGCGATGAAGATCTACCTTGGCTTTCAGTGTTCAACGAACCTGACGATGACGGCATTGCCCGGGACGCTGCTGGAGTACATTACGTATTTCCAGTCGTCTTCGCTGCGTGAGCCGTCGATGCGGCTGTTGATTGTCGGTGTGATCTATTTTGTGGTCTACTATGCGATGACGCAGCTGTATTTCCGGCATATGGCGGTTGATATCTTCCATACGGGCGGCCAGGAGCGCATGGTGAATGCGACGATCGAGGCGGTCGGCGGCATCAATAACATTAAGCTGATTCATTCGTCGTTCAGCCGGCTGGTGATCGGTCTCTATGAGCCGCAGAAGATTGATGTAAACAAGCTCAGGGCGGCGGGAGCGATCCGCGTTGTCGAAAGCAGGGCTGGCTTCTCCATATCGTTCGGTGCGGCGTCGACGATGATCCGGATGGGCATCGAGACCAAGCGTAGGCAGTCGATCCGCAGTATTGATGGTGAGTGATTGATGAGTGAAAAGATGTGCGGCGGGTGCTGTGCATCTTTTTCTTAACATATCTTTGGATACGCGGCGCTGGAAGGCTGGAATGAAGGTTGCTAGAACGGGCAAAGAACCCTAAAATATGGGTGTTAATGGAGAAAAAGATATGGCCAATCTGTTGCCGGAAAAGTTAACGGAACTGCGTAAGCACTATGGCTATGCGCAGGCTGATATTGCTGAGAAGCTTCAGGTGGACCTCGGCGTCTATCTGAACTGGGAAAATGGAAATGCGATCGCTCCCATCGGGCAGCTGAAGCAGCTGGCGGAGCTGTATCATATTCCGCTGCAGACGCTGGTGGACAATACGCGTTCGCTGGGGCTTCCCAAGGCGGATACGATGGGTGACAGTATTGAGATTCCCTTTATGAACAAGGTCGGCGGCGTTCCCTACAATACGACGGGCGATGTTGGTGATCAGGGTTTTGAGAATACGATTCTTCCGATCGATGGCTTTGTGGAAGACGGCGTTGAGGCTGCAACGCAGGATGAGAATGATGCCTCGGGTGCGACAAAGAATGTCGAGGCGCCGGAGAATCTCGGTGATACGAAGGTGATGGACAGCGCTTCGTTTGCCCAGACGAAGATGAGTGAGATCGTCGACGGTGCGGACGAAGAGGAGGCACCGGAAGACGATGAAGAAGAACAGCCGAAGCCGAAGAAGGTGGAAAAGGCGAAGCCGTCCTCAAACAAAAAGAAGAAGCTTCATCTGAAGAAGCCGGTGATTATTGGCATTGCGGCAGCTGCGGTGGCAGTGGTCGCTCTGATTGTGATACTGGTCAGCGGCGGCAGATCGAAGACGGCGGTGGATCTGAGCAGTGATAACCGTCTGGCGCTGGGCAATGGCTTTGCGATGTATGTGCGCGGCAAGGGCGATGTTGTGATGAGCGGCGATTCGGCTCCGTCCATCGATACATCCGATGCGGTGCAGGTCAGTGCCTACAGCAACTTTGCGCTGGTGCTGAACAGTGATGGTACGGTGCTGAGCTCGGCGAACGGTGATGCGGGCAAAGTTACCAAGTGGAAGGACATTGTCATGGTTGCGGCAGGTGAGGGTCACAGTGTCGGTCTGAAGTCAGACGGCACCGTTGTGTGCACGGGCTCTACGACGGCATGCGCGGTGGATGATTGGACGGATATTCAGAAGGTCTATGCGGGAAATGAGGTTACGGTGGGCCTGAAGTCGGATGGTTCTCTGGAGGTGGTCGGTTCTGTGTCCGGTTCGACGCAATGGTGGAAACAGACCGGTATTGCGTCGGTGGCGCTGAGTGATCGTCAGGTGGCTCTGGTCAATAACAGCGGCAATGTGACGTGCTATGCGCTTGGCTCTTCGGGTTCTTCGAATACGGCAACCTGGACGGGCATGGATGCAGTTGCAGTCGGTGATACGTTTGCGGCGGGCCTTGACAGCGGCAAGGTATCGATCGCGTCTTCGGACGAGGATTTTGCGAAGGCGGCTGATACGTGGTCGAATATCCGGTACATTGCGGCCAATGGTTCGACGCTGATTGCGGTCGATGCGTCGGGTACCATCTACGGTGCGGGTGATAACAGCTATCACGTGTATGGTGAAGCGGGGGCGAGTGCTTCTCCTTCGGCTTCGGCGACTGCTTCGACGCAGCTGGCTTCGGTGACGAACGTGAAGTTCTCGACGACGGCAGCCAACCTGAGCATTACCTGGGATTCGGTGGCCAATGCGGACTACTATGAGCTGAGCGTGAATACGTCGCCGGTGACGACGGTTCGTACGCAGAAGGCCAGTGCGTCGGTTTCGTCGGATAAGCTGACGGACGGTACGTCCTATACGGTTACGATTACGGCGTATTCGAACAAGGATACGTATGAGGCTTCGAAGGCGACGGAAGTGACCTATACCTATGCGGCGAATACGATCAAGCTTTCGACGCCGGGTAATATCAAGGGGTCGCTTGACAGTTCCGGTACGAAGCTGACGCTGACATGGAATGCGGTGGCCAATGCGGGCAGTTATGAGGTGAAGGTCTCCGGTATCAACTATGATTCGACGGTTACGGCAAATTCGGTGACTGTAGATCTGTCCAATGCTTCAAACGGCAGCTATACGGTGACGGTTGCGGCGCTGCCGGCAGCCGGTCAGACGCGCTATTCGCGTTCCGATGATGCCAGCGGTACGATCAGCTACACCGCTCCGACGCCTACGCCTACAGCAACGCCTACACCAACCCCGACACCTACGCTGGCGGCTACGAGCATCAGAACGTCGATTGATGGTTCAACGGGTGCATTGACGATCAGCTGGGGTTCCGTAACGAATGCGGCGGGCTATACGGTGACGCTGACCAAGAGCTCCGGTACAACGATCTCAAAGAATGTGACGGATACTTCAGCTACCTTCACGAGTTCCGACGACGGTCTTACGGATGATACCTATACAATTACGGTTACGGCGAGTGCGACGGGTTATACAAGCTCAGTATCGACAATGACGAACTATTCCTATGTCAATCCGGCAAAGACTTCCACGGATCAGAATACGACAGACAATACCGGCACGAATGGATGAGACTGGAGAACTAGCATGATGGAAAATCTTGACACTGCAGGACAGGAAAAAATCTGGTACTACCAGAAGGAAGACGGGGCGAAGTACGGGCCCTATACCGATGAGGAGTTGAAGCGTCTGATCGTCAACGGTATTTTGAGCAGTGATGATCTGATCTGGATGGTGGATTTTGACAGCTGGATCAGGATCGGTGACAGTATCTATTCCGTTTATCTTCCGGAAGATAAAGACAAAGATAAGGAAGAAAAGGATCAGGACGCAACTGCTGCGCAATTGCGATAAGTCTAAGGAAACAGGGTTCTGGAAAACGGAACCCTGTTTTATACACTGCAGTTTTCAGATCATTCATGCATAGAAGAAAGGCCTCCGTGAGGGGGCCAATGGCGTCAACCTAAGAACATATGGTTGACGTCTTTTCTTATCCCTGAAACTTAACTACAAAATTATAAGCGGGAAATTATAATCAGAGCGCATTAAAACGAGGTTGCTGACAAAGTAGGGGTTGAAAACTTAATCACTGATGAAAATCCTGGCCAGTATCAGAACCGGCCAGGATTTTTCTGCCTTTCGGAAGAGTAAGTGAGAAAAAGAGAGGATTATTCCTTATCTGGTGCCCCCTTAACGCTTGTTTCCAGTGTTTTTATCCTCTTCAGGTTCACAAGAAAAATCGATACTGCTGCCTGTATCGTCATTCCGTTCATTCCGCACGCATGGGCATTTCCATAATCGAGGGTCTGCTTCAGTTCCGCATTTTTAGCCTCGATCTTGTATCGCTCAGCATATAGTTCTCTGAATTCATCTGACTTCATGTAATCCATCTGAGCAATATGCGTATCTGATTTGATCTTTACCGAGTAGGTTTTTGACTTCGCGCCTTCCTTGTAACAGCCGTTTCGCAAAGGACAGTTTCTGCATTTCTCTACATCGAAGAAATAGGTAACTACTTTTGTATCAGAACCATTCGCTGCTTTCTCCTGACCGCCTTTGCTTTTTCTGACTGCCATATGTCCTGCCGGGCATACATACATCCCGGCATCCTTGTTGAACTCAAACTCTTTCTCCCGGCTTCCATGTAGAACATTCTCACTCAGCTTTGATGCCAGCTTGATTCCTTTTTCTGAGGTGTATTCAATATTGTCTTTCTCGGAATATGCACCATCACCAATCAGAGCGTCCACGGTTACTCCTGCGTCTTCTGCTTTCTCAATCAGATCTGCAGCCTGCTTGCCGTCATGTTTCTCTCCGGTTGTCACTGCCGCACTCACAATGACTCTGTCCGTGGTCATGGCAATATGCGTCTTATACCCGAAGAAGGAAGTGTCTGCAGTTTTGTGCCCCACTTTCGCATCCGGATCTCTGGAGAATTCAAACTGTTCACTCGTGTCTTCCACTCCTTCTTTCAGGTAATTGAGACGTTCCTGGATATCCGGTATCTTCTGAAGCCGTTCATCTGAAGCGATCAGATCCAGCAATTCCTTGCAGTATTCGATTTCATCCTCCAGAAGACCGCTGCTTTCCCGCTTCTTCGGCATTCTGCCCTTCATGGTTTCATCCGCTGCATATACAGACTTTCTCAGTTCCTTTGCCCGCCTGATCAGTTCCTCACGCGGAGAAATATGCTGGTAGAGTGCATTGGTATGAGTGGAATCGACGATGATCTTTTCATGATCATGAATGACTCCTTTCTTCTTCCCGATTTCAACAGTCTTGCCAATCAGCACATCCAGCAGGTCGGTATCCTTGAGTCTGGTTCTGCGGAATTTGGTAAGCAGGCTCGGATCAATGAATTCAGTTTCCTCAGGCCTATAGCCCAGAAAGTATTTCATTTCCATATCATACCGGACTCTTTCAATCAGATCACGATCACTGAGCTTGCGTGCGGTCTTAAGAAGCAGATATTTGAACAGCAGTACCGGATCAGCTGCAGTTCTGCCCATACAGTCGCTGTAGTTCTTCTGAACTTCTTTTGCAACAAAAGAGAAGTCAATCGTTTCGTTCATCTGACGCCAGAAGTTATCTCTAGGGATCAGAATATCGTAGAGCCCGTTATAAGAGCCAAGATCCAACTGGGGCATATCAATCATTCTTAGCATAAAGACACCTCCGGAGTATAGTTATATTATACGCCATGCATGCATGCGTTTCAATCAAAACATGAAGAAAAAGCGCATAATCGACGCATTTCTGCAGATTACGCGCTTATCATTGTGAATCATAAATCCACACTCGGGTCATTCAGAGGTTAAATGTTAAAGCAAAATCGGTTATTCGATAACCGTACTTTTTCAGCAGTCTCNGTTGGAATTAGTATTCGTTTTTCTGCCGCGGACATCGCCGAGGTAGAAATCCTTCTGGATATAAACGGTTTCGGAAGGGGTATTGGCATTCAGCACAGCAACTCTCATAGATAGCTCCTAAACAATTATATCATAAAACGATGTGTAACGATAAATAAAAACACAAAATTTGACACCAAAAAAGTCAAAAAAACAGCGCCATTAAGCGCTGAATTGAAATTGATCATTTTTTTCCCCATAACGGCGCTTTTCGCCGTCACAAATGTTTTATGAATTTGAACTCTCTACTTTGTCTGCTATTCTGACGATAGAGACAAGGCTCTGTTTAGAGCACGAGAGGTTTAGTAGATAAACTGAAGCTGCATTTTTATCAGTTGACGCTGTCCTTACAAGCACAAATGAGTAGACCATAGAGTCTGTACACTTATCATTAAAATCAGTAACTATAAGATTTAAGGGCTGGACAGTATTCAGAGCCTGATCTCTTAGAAAGAGAGGTCCTTTTTATGGCTTTGAAGATTGTTCGCTTTATCTGCTGCGGTATGGATGTACACAAGAATATCATTGTCGCTACAGTTGGAATCACTGACAAGCAGACAATGGTAACCGAGTACTTCCAGGAAACCTTCAGCACCCTGAACTCCGATCTGTATCGCCTCTGTGACTGGCTTTCTTATCATCATTGCGTAGATGTCTGTATGGAATCCACCGGTAAATATTGGATACCAATTCACAACATCCTTGAAGAGCGCCACTTTACAATTTGCCTTGCTCATCCGAAGTACACCAAGGCAATTAAAGGTAAGAAGACTGACAAAAAGGATTCCAAATGGATTTGTGACCTTTACAAGCATGACCTTATCAGAGGTTCTTTTATTCCGCCAAAAGAGATTCGTGAACTGCGTGAAATCAGCAGATACTATCACAAGCTTACCGGAATGAACTCCTCAGAATCCAACCGTTATCAGAACTGTCTTACTGTTTCAAACATAGGTATTGGATCAATCTTTTCGAATATTAATGGGAAATCCGCCAGAAAAGTTATGGATGCCGTTCTGGCGGCAGATGATCCCGAAATACTTACGGATGGAGACCTAATGAAGCTGGTCCACAAGAGTTGCAGGAAGAAAGACCAGCTTCTCGCTGCCATCCATGGCTGCAGGATTAACTCTGATTCAAGATTCAAGATGGTTGAGATCCAAAAACACAAAGAGGAACTGGACCAACACATCAGTGCCTGTGTCTTGGAGTTAGTCAAACGAGCAGCACCTTTCTTCAGCCAGTTCCTGCATATCACAGAGATGGCTGGAATCAGTTTCCTCTCTGCTATCCTTATCGTATCAGAAATCGGTGTGGACATGACAATCTGGAAAAATGCCCGTCAGCTCTGTTCATGGGCAGGTCTGGTTCCCTGCAATAATGAATCTGCAGGAAAGAAGAAGTCAACGCGTATCACCAAGGCAGGTCAGTACCTTAAGCCTTTACTTGTACAATGTGCACTCGCTGCCATCAAAAATCCAAAGAGCTATTTCGGAATCAAGTACAACAGAATCAAGAAGCGTAGAGGACACAAAAAAGCAATCATTGCCATTGCCCGCATGATGTTAATCTGCATCTACAATATGATTCTTACCGGAGAATCATTTAAGCCTTCCGACTACGATGAGTTGATGAACCCCAAGCCCAAGAAGCCAAAAGAATTAACAATAGAATCCGCAATAGATTTCCTAGTGAAATCTGGTGTGAAACCTGAAACAGTGATCAGTGCCTTTAGTCAAACACCTCCATCGCGATCTCCACAATCTGTGGTTAGCTAAAACATGAACTTTTCTCAATATTGTTTTTAATGCGGCTTGTTAATAAACATTAAGTAATTTCATTCACACTTTTTAACTGTCAAACTCCCGTTTTGCAGGAGGGTGGAAAGTAAAGATATTTGTTATTATTATCTTTGGAAAGAGGGAAAGAGATGAATCGCAGGGACAAGGATCTGAATGACGATATCAAGACATTTGAGGATCGTCACCCGAAGCTGGAGCGCTTTCTGTTCAACTTTGTAAATCTGACGCTGTGGGCTTCGGTCGTTATTCTAACGGTACTGATCATCACGGCGCCTTCCGAGGTTTCCAATGAGATGGCGGTCGCTCATCCGGAGGTGCATCCGAAGAGCTACTACGTGCTGATGTATGTGGAATCGATACTTGGCTGTATCGTGATTACGATTCCGGGAAGAGTGGAGAAGAAGTTTCATGTCCACATTCCTTCGCATATGATGATTCCGTTTGTGATTTTCCTTTACTGTGCCATCTTCCTGGGCGAGGTGAGGTCGTACTATTACCGGTTTGTCGGCTGGGATACGGTGCTGCATTTCTTCTCTGCGGGTATGCTGGCGACGCTGGCGTACTCTATCGTATCGATTCTGAACCGCAGCGATCAGGTGCCGGTATCACTGTCTCCGGGCTTTCTGGCGCTGTTTGCCTTCTGCTTTGCGGTGGCGGCCGGTGCCATCTGGGAAATCTATGAATTTACGGGTGACTCGCTGCTGGGCATGAATATGCAGAAGTGGCGTACGGAGGCGGGTGTGCCTCTGGTCGGTCAGGCGGCACTGGCGGATACGATGAAGGACATCATCGTCGATGTGCTCGGTGCCGGCATCATTTCTCTGTCGGGATATTTTTCGATGAAGCGTCAGAAGAACTGGCTGCAGGAGCGTCAGCTGAAGGTCGATAATCCCGCAGTGAACAAGAGTGATGAAGACGTGAAGGCAGAGTCAGCAAACAAGGATGCTGAGAAAAAGCCGGATGCCTCAGCGAATGAGAGCGATCAATCGCAGGCAGGCAGTCATCAGAACAGATAGGCATCGTGCTATACTTGAATCAAACCTGAAGAAGCGGAAGGAACAGTTTCATTCAAGCGGACATCAGCGAGGCGCAAATGGTGAAAGGCGCTGTCTGCGGGAGGCTGCGTGCATCCGCCATGGGGCTCTTAACCGGAGACGCCGGCTGCGTTATCGCCTGAGAGAAGTAGAGAAAAGTGGAACCGCGCGGCAGCGTCTTTTCGGATGCGCCGCTTTTTATTTTGTGGGAGGAATGTATGATTCGCATTTACAATACGAAGACGCTGCAGATCGAGGAGTTCAAGCCGATTCACGAGGGACATGTGGATATGTATGTCTGCGGCCCGACGGTTTACAACTATGCCCATATCGGCAATGCGCGGCCGATGGTCGTGTTCGATGTGCTGAAGCGGCTGCTGGAGGCGGAAGGCTATACCGTCACCTATGTTTCAAACTTCACGGATGTCGATGACAAGATCATCAATAAGGCGATCGAAGAAGGTACGACGGAGGCTGTCATTGCCCAGCGCTACATCGACGCCTATCAGAAGGTGCGCCGCAGTCTGAATACGGAGCTGCCCGATATTACGCCGCGGGTAACGGAGACGATGGACGACATCATTGCCTTCATTCAGGAACTGGTCAATGATGGGGCTGCCTATGTATCGACAAACGGCGACGTGTACTTCTCTGTCGATGCGGATCACAAGTACGGCGAGATTTCGCACCAGCGTCTCAATGAACTTGAGGCCGGTGCACGCATTGACGTCAACGAAGGCAAGCGCAATCCGTATGACTTTGCGCTGTGGAAGAAAACAACTAAGGGCATTCAGTGGGACAGCCCGTGGGGCAAGGGACGCCCGGGCTGGCACACCGAATGCGTGGTCATGATCAATAAGAATCTGGGACCGCTCATTGATATCCATGGCGGTGGTATGGATCTGCGCTTCCCGCACCATGAGAACGAGGCGGCGCAGCAGGAATGCACGCATCACAATTCGCTGGCCAACTACTGGATTCATAATGCGATGATCAACATCAACGGGCAGAAGATGTCGAAGTCCCTGGGCAATACGCTGTGGGCACAGGATGTGGTTGACAGGCTCGGTACCAATCTGACGCGGTGGCTGATGAGTTCGGTCCATTACCGCAAGGAGCTCAACTTCTCCGATGAGACGGTGGAGACGGCGCGCAAGGAGCTGGACAAGGTGATGAATCCGATGCGCTCCATCGATGTCAAGGCCGCATTGAACGGCGTAACACTGGGGTGTGCCTGGGATGAGGCGGCGTATCGTTCGTTCCTGGATCAGCTGGACGATGATCTCAATACGCCGAATGCCTATACGGTGATCTTCGAACAGGCGAAGAAGCTGAACCAGATGTTACGGGTGAGGGAGCCGGACTGGAATCAGGCCGCATTGACACGCAATGCGATTGAGAAAATGTTGAATATTCTGGGAATCGTTGTGGAAAAGCCGGAAGTCAGCGACGAGGACCGTGCACTGTATGCCCGCTGGAACGAGGCCCGTGCGAACAAGGATTTTGCGGCGGCGGACGAGTGCCGAAAGGCGCTGGCGGAAAAGGGTCTGCTTTCATGAGCGATCTGAGCCAGCTCAATGGCCGTACGCTGGCCTATGTCGGGGATGCGGTCTGGTCTTTGGCGGTACGTGAGTATCTGGTGCGTTCGGGCGTCGTTAACGGCAAGGTGCTGATGGATGAAACAGTATCCTATGTCAGTGCCGTTGCACAGGCAAAGCTGTACGATGTGCTCCATGAGGAAAGCTGGTTTACGGATGTGGAAGAGGCCGTGTTTCATCGGGCCCGCAATGCGCATTCGGGCAGTGTTCCGCACAGTACGACGGTGCAGACGTACCGGAAGGCGACGGGCTTCGAGGCGATTGTCGGGATGCTGGAACTGAATGGCGATGGAGCCAGAATCACAGAGATTCTGGACAGGGCGGTTGCGCTGCATAAGGAGAAGAAATGACACAATGGGTTTATGGGAAGCAGGTGCTGCGTCAGATTCTGAGTGAGGACGGGCATCGGCCGCTGCGCATCTGTCTGGCGGTGCAGGATCCGGAGATTGAGACACTTGCGAGGAAGGCAAATGTTCCTCTGGAGTACGTGGATCGAAAGCGGCTGACGCGGATGACGGGCAGTGAGCACCATCAGGGGATGGCGGCTGAGATTCAGCCCTACAGGACATGGCCGGTGGATGACCTGGTCGCTGAGAAACACGGGCAGTATGGATTCCTGGTTGCGCTGGATGAGCTGGAGGATCCGCACAATCTGGGAGCGGTACTCAGGACGGCGGATGCGGTTGCGGCGGATGGCGTGATCTTCAAGAAGACGCATAACGCCGGTCTGACGCCGACCGTTGCGAAGGTATCGGCGGGGGCGATCGATACGGTGAAGTGTGCGGCTGTGACCAATCTGACCCGGACGCTGCAGGATCTGAAGAAGAAGGGTTACTGGATCGTTGGGGCGGACATGGACGGTCAGGATTATCGTTCGCTGTCCTATGACTTTGATACGGTGCTCGTCATCGGAAACGAAGGCAAAGGGATTTCGCGTCTGGTCCGTGAGCAATGTGACTATGTGGTGTCGCTGCCGATGCGGGGAAGGATTTCGTCCTTGAATGCGTCGGTGAGTGCGGGAATCCTGATGTACGGGATTGATGCGGCCCGCTTCCCTCTCAAGTGATGAGGGGGATTTTTTTGTGGAGATGGGAAATGCGTATGAGCTGCTGTACATGATCCGGATGAGGGATGAGGAGGCGCTGAACATTCTGGTGGAGCAGTCGCGTCCGCACTTGAAGATGACGCTTCGGCAGCTGCTGGGAATTTTCCGCCGGTTTTATTCGAGCTTTGACGATCTTCTGCAGGAGGCGATGATTCTGCAGGTGCAGACGGTGGATCTGTATTCGGAGCTGCGGGGCAGCTATGCGGGCTATATGCATGTTGTGACGCGCAATTCGATGCTCAGATTCTTCCGCCGCGAGACGGCTGACATCCGCAATGAGAAGCTGACCTGTTCGATTGATGCATGGTATGTCAATGAGGAGGAGAGCTATTACGATTATCTGCCGCAGACAGACCGTCTTAGTGAGCCGCACTTTCGGGTTCGCTTTGATGATGCGCTGCGAAAGGCGATGGATGAAATTTCCGGTCTGAGCACACAGGAGCGCGATGTCTTTTTCTGCATGCAGGATGATCTGACCTATGCGCAGGGAGCAGAGAAGCTCGGCATGGAAAAGAAGAGGTACGACTATTGTGTGCAGAAGGCGCGGCGTCTGATTCGTAAGGCGGTGATGAAGGATCTCAGCTATAATCCCTCTTGATGGCAAAACGAAGAAGGCGCCGGCGGCGTCATATCAAATGGATGAATCTTTTGCAGGTGCTGTTTTTCGTGGTGCTTGCGTTAGTCGTGATCGGGGAGGCGGTGAATTCGCGGCGTACGGATACCGGTACAGAAGAGACCGCTGCCACGACGCCGGACCCCGTCTATAAGAACAGCTATGATCAAAGCGGCTTTGACAAGAGCGATGTTCTCTGGTCGTATGAGGATGATGCCTATACGTCTTTGAAGGGCATTGATGTTTCCTATGTGCAGAAGGATGTGGACTGGCAGAAGGTGGCGGCGGCCGGTGTGCAGTTTGCCTATATTCGTGCCGGGTACCGTGGGTATTCGGAAGGTCTTCTGCATACGGATGATTATTTTGCGAAGAATATGGCCGGGGCGGTGGATGCCGGGATTCCGGTTGGGGTTTATTGGGTTTCGCATGGCATTACGGTGCCGGAAGTCATTGCGGAGGCGGAGTATCTGTACGATCTGATCAAGGACTATGATCTTTCGTACCCGGTTGTATTTGACATGGAACAGGCGGATGAAAGTGATCGGATCAATACGCTGAGCCGTGGGCAGAAGACGATGCTGGCGGCGGCGTTTGTGCAGGCGATGCGCCGGCATGGCTGCCAGGTGACAATCTACGGTTCGCAGAGCTGGCTTCAGCAGGATATTTCGATGGCTGTTCTGCAGGATGAGGCGGATTTCTGGCTGGCTGCGTATGATGTGGAGTTTCCGCGGTTTGCGTATGCCTATTCCTGCTGGCAGTATTCTCACACCGGTACGATTGATGGAATCTCGACGCTGGTGGATCTCGATGTGATGTTTGTCCGTAAGTAAAAATTAATGGATGGAGATGAGACGTGTTTCATTGCGCAGGAAAGTTACCTGCGCTTTTCCTTTGGAGGCGGCCTGGGCGTTATTTACAAAGGCGGGATCGGTAACGGACACAAGGACATTGACCGTGTCGCTGTAATCGGTATCGAGAATCTCGCTGTTTGTACGCAGCCAGGCGGCGAAGCTGCCGGAAAGTTCATAGGGATAGGAAACGGTGTAGAGGGCGACGGTTTGTTCGCTGGCCATGGGTGCTTCGCCAATGGCTTTTTGAACGATGCCGCCATAGGCGCGTACCAGTCCGCCGGTACCGAGCTTGATTCCGCCGAAGTACCGTACGACGCAGGCGCATACCTGATCGAGATCGGCGTGGATGAGGCGTTCGAGCATGGGACGTCCCGCGGTTCCGGCCGGTTCGCCATTGTCGCTGGAGTGGGCCAGGGGGCCGATGCGGTAGGCGGAACATACATGGGTGGCGTCGGGAAATTCTCTGCGGATGGATGCGATATACTGGCGCGCTTCCTCTTCGTCTTTGCAGGGCGAAAGGCAGGCGATGAAACGCGATTTTTCAATTGAGGTTTCGGTTCGATATTCTTCTTTCAGACGCATACCGTCATTTTAGCAGAGCGGGCCGGTGTATAATCGCGGGTATGGGACGGATTCATCAGCTTGATGCACAGACGGCAAATATGATCGCTGCGGGCGAGGTCGTGGAGCGGCCGCGCGGCGTTGCCAAGGAACTCATTGAAAATGCGATCGATGCGGGCAGTACGCAGATTGTCATTTCGGCTGTCAAGGGCGGCTGCGAGAAGCTGACGGTCCGCGATAACGGATGCGGAATGGATGCCTCGGATGCGACGGCGTGCTTCGGCCGCCACGCTACGAGCAAGATCCATTCGCAGAATGATCTCTGGAACATTCATACGATGGGCTTCCGCGGGGAGGCGCTGCCTTCGATCGCTTCGGTTTCCAGGGTGACACTTGTCACGAGCGATGGCAATGACTGTACCAGGACAGTCATTGAATATGGAAAGCTGGTCAAGGCGGAGCCGTACCCCTGCGATCAGGGGACCGAGATCAGCGTCGAAGGTCTGTTCTACCGGACGCCTGCGCGTCTCAAGCATCTGCGCAGCGCGGCCTACGAAACATCATTGATTCAGGATCTTGTCATGCGCTTTGCGATGGGACATCCGGATATTTCCTTTGTGATGCAGAGCGATGGACGTGAGACGTTCCGTACAAGCGGCGATGGCAATCTGCAGGAAGTACTGTTTCAGTGCTGGGGCAGAGAGCCGGCGGAAAATTCACTGGAGCTCAAGGCTTCGGATTATGACTACACCATCAGCGGCTATATCATTAAGCCGACTGTTACAAGAGCGTCCCGGAATTTCATGCAGATATTCCTGAACGGCCGCATGGTCCATACGTTCCGTCTTTACTCCGCCGTCCAGGAAGGCTATGGCGGGTATCTCCCTGCGGATCGATACCCGATGGCGGTGCTGGATGTGGAGATGGATCCGCATCTGGTTGATGTGAACGTTCATCCAAGCAAGTGGGAAGTACGGCTGTCAAAGGAGAATCAGCTCGAGTATCTGCTGCAGGACAGCATCCGTGCGACGCTGGAGAACAATCATCTTGAGAAGGCAGCTCATACGCAGCGTACGGCAAAGATGCCGTCCTACTATGCACAGACTTCCATGGATCTGAGCGGTACGACAGTGGAGGAGAATCAGGAACGGACGGTTCCTGAGGAACCATCCGTAGATGTTCAGGGTGAGAAAAGTGTGGAGACGTTGGAAGCTGGCCCTGTACACGAACCGGCACCACAACCCTTAAACACCTACAGCGGGATGGAACATCCGGCTGTTCCTGATGGATCGAACACAGAGACTCCTGCTGCTCCTTCCGAACCTGAGGAGGAACGCAGTCTTCTTCCCGATATTGTGCTGCTTGGTCAGCTGCGGGACAGGTGGCTGATCGGTACCTGTGAAAAGGGCATTGCGCTGATTGATCCGCGGCGTGCACAGGCGCGCATTCTGTATGAACAGGCGTGTCAGCGTCTCTCGCTTCCGGGGGCGATGATGGAGCTGCTGGTTCCTGCGACGGTGCAGTGTGGGGATGCGATGGTGCAGCGGCTGGAGGATCTGAATCATTTCAGTGCGCCGATGGGCATCGTGTTTGAGGCGTTCGGGCATGATACGCTGCGGATCCGTCAGGTTCCGGTATGGATGAAGGATATGAATATCAATCAGATCGGTACGGATCTGATCGATGCGTTTCAGGATGAGAAACTTTCGGTCACAGATGCGCGTGACTCGCTGGCCCGGCGTCTTGCGTATGGCGGTGCGATGAACAACGGGAAGAAGCTTTCAATGGATGAGATGAAGGAGCTTCTTCGCGGGCTGAACGAATGCCGCAATCCGTGGAACGATCCGGCGGGCAGACCGGTGCTGGTTATTCTCGATGCGCGTGATGTGGCGCGGGAGTTTGGATCGTGAAAAAGGTGCTGGTCATTGCAGGGCCGACGGCGTCGGGCAAAAGTGGCTTCGGCATCGAATGCGCCAGGCGCTTTGACGGTGAGATCATCAGCGGCGACAGCATTCAGGTGTATCGCGGCTTCGATATCGGTTCAGGAAAGATCCAGAAAGCTGAGATGCAGGGAGTGGAGCATCATCTGCTTTCCTTTCTGAGTCCCGATGAACCCTACAGCGTCTATGACTTTCAGAAACAGGCGCGGGCGGCGATCGATGACGTTTCGTCGCGGTCGCATCTTCCGATCATTGTCGGAGGAACCGGCCTCTATCTGAAGGCCTGTCTCTATGACTATGATTTTTCTTCGGAGGGGACGGATGATCTTCCACCCGCCGATCCGCAGCTGGAGGAAAAAACGACCGAGGAGCTGTATGAGATGTTGCGGGAAAGTGATCCGGTGCAGGCACAGATCATTCATCCCCATAACCGGCGGCGGATCCTTAGGTCATTGACGATTCAGAAGCGCACGGGGCAGAGACAGAGCGATCTTGTCGCGTCACAGGATCACCGCATGATCTATGACGCGATGATTGTCGGCTGTACGATGGAGCGTGAACTTCTGTATGCGCGGATCAATGCGCGGGTCCATGCGATGTTTGAGGCGGGACTGAAAGAGGAAGTGGACCGTCTTCTTGCCGGGGGTGTCGACTTTTCGATGCCGGCGATGCGCGGCATCGGCTATCAGGAGTTTCGGGGTTATTATGAAGGACAGATGACGCTGGACGAGGTGGAGGCGAAGATTCAGATGGACAGCCGCCACTATGCCAAGAAGCAGTATACGTGGCTGCGCCATCAGATGCCGGTGCACTGGTTCAATCCGCTGTCGGAAGAGGACCTGCGGCAGACACTGGAAGAGATCGACCGATGGAAGGAGAAACAGGATGAAGTCAATGCGTAGGAAGAAAACGAATATGATTCGTCTGATGCGGATTCCCCTGGTGGAATGCCGCCTGATCGGTCTGCAGATTGCGGCTCTTGCGGCGTTGTATGTGCTGTGCCAGGCGCTGCCGGGCATTCGGCGTATCTTTCTGTTTCCCGTTTATTTACGAAGGGCGACGCTGCTTTTTCTGGCTGTGCTGATTGTGTTTGAGCTGATCGGCCGCCATCAGGCAAATGCGCTGCGGGATCGGATTCGCCTTAAGCAGATGCAGAATCCGCATGGATCGATCAATGAGGAGACATTTGAGCCGGTTGATTCCAGCGGTTCGTTCTTTTGTTCACCTCATTGGCTTGTTTATCGAAGAAACGGGAAGGTGCAGCTTTGGCACCGCGATGAGATTGCGCAGGCCATGGCATATCAGGAAAATGATGCGGCTCCCGTTTCCCATAAGAAACTGGTTCTTCAGATCAAAGGTTCGCAAAAACCGTTATTTCTGAAGTATGACGGTATTGAAAAAGAAGAGACGGCCAGGACCATTGATCGCTGGCTGGCCGAACCGGAGGCACCGGCTGTGCAGAGAGTATGTCCGAGCTGTGGAACCGTTAATCGCGCAGAGGATCGCTTCTGTTCCGCCTGCGGCGCTTCACTGTTGGAGAAACATGCGGCAGAATTGATCCGGCCATGGTATCTGCTGGCATTGATTGGTGCACTGATTGTGGTCATTGTGATCGCTTTGTGAAATCCGGACATTATTGGCCAAATGTATAGAGATCGGCTGTGTACGGTTCTTGAACCGGCCGCCGCCGTCGATATACTGATAGTTACCGGAGGAATCCGGGAAAGGAGATATTCCTGATATGAGTGAATTCAACAGAGATCAAACTGTCTACGTCAATGAGCAGGCGGGATTAAAGGATTACATTGTTGGCGTCTTTACGAAAATGGGTATTGCGCTTTTGATTACAGCTGCTTCGGCATATGGCCTGTATGCGTCGAATCTGATTGGCCGCATGGCCATGAGCAGCCCTGGCATCCTGAGCATGCTGTATATGCTGGCAATTGCGGTTGAATTTGGCATTGTCATCTACCTCAGCAGCCGCTTGACAACCATGTCAACTAATACGGCGACCGGATTGTTCTATGGCTATGCCGTTGTAACGGGGCTGACCTTCTCGACACTGTTCTATGCCTATGATGCTTCAACGATTGCGATTTCCTTCCTGTTTACAGCGGTTGTATTCTTCAGCTGCGCCATTATCGGGCGCTTTACAAATGTGGATCTGAGCCGTTTTTCGGGAATCATGATGGGCGGTCTGGTTGCCCTGATTCTTGTCAGCATCCTTGGCATGTTTATTCCGGCCATCGGTAATTCGCTGCTGCTGTCGTATGTTGGCATTCTGTTATTCTGCGGCATTACAGCATGGGACATGCAGAGAATTATGAGCTTGTATTATCAGACCAACGGCGGCTATGGACAGACCGGTGCCAACCTTGCCATCTATGGCGCCTTTGAGCTGTACCTTGACTTCATTAACCTCTTCCTGCGTATTCTCTCGGTGTTCGGCAATCGCCGCCGCAACTGAGAATTAGAAGAACAATAATCGATACGATTATTCTGCTTTCTAAGGTGCCCAACCGTGGGCACCTTTTTAATGCTGACGAATGAAAAAATGAAAGAAATGATGATTGCCATTTCAAAATGTGAATATTTAATGAAAATACTGTTTGAAAGTTCCCATGAAAGAATTATCATAAACCCAGTGCATTTCTTGAACGAAGGGGGAACGGGATGGGAAAGTATATTCGAAATCGTTTACTGATAATGGTCATTCTTTTACTGGGAATGACATTTATCGTCTTTGCCAGCCTGTACATTGCGCCAGGAGATCCGGCAGAACTTGCGGCCGGTCCCTCCGCAACAACAGCAGAAGTTGAGGCGATGCGCAGCTATCTCGGGCTCAATCAGCCGTTCCTTGTTCAGTATGGAAGATACCTTTGGAATCTTCTTCATGGAAATCTGGGTACCTCCTACTTAACGCGGCAGCCGATTGTCGATGAGCTGGCAGTCCGGCTTCCCAATACGCTGAATCTTGCCGTCTTCAGCATGTTGCTGGCGTGCATCGTTGGTATCCCGCTGGGAATTATCTCTGCTCTGCATAAAGATACCTGGATCGATAACCTGCTCACAACGTTATCTTTGATCGGCATCAGTACACCAAGCTTCTGGCTCGGCACCCTGTTGATTATCGGTTTCTGCGTCAAACTTGGCTGGTTTCCAACCGGCGGTATGGACCATCCCTTCTGGACAGCGATCGGGTTACGGCAGGTGTTTCTGCCTGGTCTCAGTCTCTCACTGCAGGTTATGGCATCTTTTGTTCGGATCGGACGTTCCAGCATGCTCGATGTGCTTGGCTCTGACTACATTCGTACCGCTAAATCAAAAGGCCTGAGCCAGCGCAAGATTACTTGGGTACATGCCCTGCGCAATGCTCTGATTCCGCTATTGACACAGATGGGAACCAGCTTCGGCGGCCTGCTGGGTGGAGCCATTGTGACGGAACAGGTGTTCGCTATCAACGGTATCGGAACCTATCTGATGAATGCAATTTCACAGCGCAACTATGTTGTGGTTCAGTCGACAGTTCTTGTGATTGCCTTCATGTTTGTCGTCGTTAATCTGATCGTGGACCTTCTCTATGTCGTTGTCGATCCGCGTATCAAGTATGAATGAAGGAGGGGATGCGAATGAAAAAAGATGGTCAGATCCGCAAAGCCTTCAAAAAGCTGTTTCATAACAAACTTGCAGCGGTGTGCTTCTTTATTCTGCTGCTTGAGCTGATTCTTGTTATCTTCGCACCTGTATTTGCAAAGAATGATCCGAATGCGCAGGACATCGTGAACCGTCTGGTGCCGGGATTCTGGGCATCCTCCAATCCCAAGTATTCACCGGATCACTGGCTTGGGACCGATGAACTTGGCCGTGATATCTGGGCCCGCCTGCTGTATGGCGGAAGAATCTCATTGCGCGTTGGCTTTACCGCAACCGCCGTCGGCCTGGTATTTGGCACCTTTTTCGGTTTACTGGCAGGGTATTACAAGAAACTGGACAACATCATCATGCGCTTTATGGATGTGCTGTTTACGTTTCCGGGAATTCTGCTGGCACTGCTGATTGTTGCCATGCTCGGAGTCAGTGTCCGCAATGCGACAATCGCAATTTCCATCTGGTCCATTCCGAGCTTTGCACGCATGGTACGCGGCCGCGTACTCCAGATCAAGCAGGAAGACTATATTGCGGCCATACAGTCGCTTGGCGCCAGTGATCCTGTCATCTTGTTCCGCCATATTCTGCCGAATACACTGTCGACCATCATTGTCATCTCGACGATGCGGATTGCCGGCGCGATCCTGTCGATTGCGACGCTGTCCTATCTTGGGGTTGGCGTTCCGGTACCGAATCCTGAGTGGGGGTCGATGATTTCCTCGGCCAAAACGCAGATGTATCAGGCACCGTATCTGATTGTGATTCCGGGCATTGCCATCGTAATTACCGTTGTATGTTTCAACATTCTTGGCGATAAGCTGCGAGACATTCTGGATCCAAACCTGAAAGATTAAACAGGTATTCCCCTGCCTTAAAAGGCAGGTTCAATACAAAAGGAGGAAGAAAAATGAGCATCAGAAAACTTTCGTCTGTTGCGGCTCTGGTTCTTGCGGTCGGCCTGGCTGGCTGCGGGTCCGCTGGTTCCTCAACAGCAACTGCCACACAAGGCAGTGATGCGGGCGCTACAGCAGTCGCAGCCGCATCATCCACCGACACCATTAACATCGAATTGACAACGGCACCCGTTGGCATGCACCCGTTGAAGACAAACGACGCTGCATCCACATTTGTGACGGGGCAGATCTTTGAAACGCTGTATCGCCGCTCGTACGATGGCACATCCTATGAACCGCTGCTGGCAGCAGATATGCCGGAATATTCCGAAGACCGTTTGACGGTAACGATTCCGCTGCGTGAAGGCGTCACATTCCAGGATGGGACACCGTTTACAGCCGATGCCGTCGGGTACATGATTGATTGCCTGAAGAATGCGGATTATGGCTCTCAGCGTCCTTCCATTGTCTCTTCGATTGAAAGCTATGAAATTCAGGATGATACACATATCGTTCTGCATCTTGCTTATGACGATGGCGTTCTCGTGGCAAAGCTGGCACATACCAATGGCGCAATTGTCAATCCGACTCTGGATCAGTCGAAGGATCTTCTTGTAGATCCGACGGGCGCTGGTACCGGACCTTACCAGTATGTCAGCTCCGTTTCCGGATCTTCCTATGATCTGACGGCGTATGACGGTTACTGGGGTGGTGCACCGTCCGTAAAGAATATTCATTACAGTGTCGTTGGCGATGAGGCAACCGCGATTGCACGTCTGCAGACCGGGGAAGCTGACCTTTATCCGACCGTCGCGATTGATTCCGTCAGCGCCGCAGAACAGATTTCCGGTTATACGCTGGTCAATCAGCCAAGCAGTGCTACGGGCTATCTTGCATTACGGTCCAATGCCGATACGTCGGTCAACCCGCTGATGGCAAATAAGGAGTTCCGTACTGCTTTGCTGCAGGCAATTGACTTTGATTCCTATGTCAACAGTGTCATGAATGGTGCGGCCTCCACGGTCCGTTCCATTGTTGCGCCTTCTCTGGTTGGTTATACGTCGGCGATGGATGATTCCTACATTGCCTATGACAAGGAAGCTGCCAAGGCGACGATTGATGCCAACGGCTGGAGCGGACAGACGGTCACCATGTTGACGTCGACGCGTGAAGCGCAGCAGACGTTGGCAGCTTATATCCAGGCACAACTGGCGGATGTTGGCATTACGCTGAACGTTGTTTCGGAAGAATGGGCTACATTCCTTTCCGATGCCAAGGAAGACAAGGCGGCCGATATGATTTTCCTGACATGGTCCAATGTGACCGGTGATGGTCAGCAGATGCTGGATCCTAACTTCTCCACAACCAATGGCACCCGCGTCAAGTACAACAACGCCGAATTTGATACGGCTGTTGAAAACAGTGCGGAAACGACCGATCTTGCCGAGCGTCAGGAATATATGCTGGAAGCCGTGAAGATGATTCAGGGCGATGCGGTTGTGACGCCGATTTATGTTCAGAATACGCTGTACTGCTACAACTCCAATAAGTTTGGAAAGGTTCCGTTTGGCATGGATGGTTTGTTCTATGTCAAGGACATCACATTAGCTTAATTTCATTTTGATTTCATCTGATTAAGAAGGGGGTTTACCGTCATGGAACAGGAGAAGGTGCTTGAAGTAGAGAAGCTGCATGCAGTTTTCCGTATCGATAAGAAAGAGTATGAGGTGCTGCATGATATTTCCTTTACCGTTCACCGTAATGAAACTGTTTGCATTGTTGGTGAATCCGGCTGCGGAAAATCAGTTACAACCCTGTGCATCATGGGCCTTCTGCCAAAAAACGGCAGGATCACATCCGGGAAGATTTTACTGGATGGGCAGAATCTTGTTGGGCTTTCGGATAATGAAATCCGAAAGTACCGCGGCAAGAAGATGGGCATGATTTTCCAGGAGCCGATGACGGCATTGAACCCGTTGCTGACGATTGGATATCAGATGCGTGAAAATCTGATGAACCATCGCGGCATGAACAAGAAACAGGCCGATGAAGCTGCTGTGAAATATCTGCAGACCGTTGGTATCGCAAATGCGCCGGACCGGATGAAACAGTATCCGTTCCAGCTGTCCGGAGGTCTGCGCCAGAGAGTTTTGATTGCGATGGTGCTCTCGGCGCAGCCGGACTTATTAATTGCCGATGAACCTACAACAGCACTGGATGTGACCATCCAGAAACAGGTGCTTACGCTGCTGAATGATCTGAAGAAGGATATGAATGCGGGCATTCTGTTTATTACGCACGATCTTGGTGTCGTATCCGAGATAGCAGACCGTGTCGTTGTGCTGTATGCAGGTAGAAAAGTTGAGGAAGGATCTGTGAAGCAGATCATTGAGCATCCGCTGCACCCGTATACGATCGGGCTCCTGGATGCGGTCCCCAACATAGATAAAGATGAGTTTGAACCGAAGCCGATTCCGGGGCAGTTCCCGAATCTGCAGGATGTGATTCCGGGCTGTCGCTTTAACCCGCGCTGTTCGCATGCGAAGGGATGTGATCTGTGCACGAAGGAGAATCCGCAGATGGTTGAAGTGGAGCCCGGTCATTTTGTGGCCTGCCATCTGGTAACAAAGGAGAGTGTATGAGCGAGCCGAAGAAAATACTGGAATTAAGGAAACTCAAAAAGTACTTTCCGGTCAGCGGTGGTAAGAAGCTGAAGGCAGTGGAAGATGTTTCCTTTGTCGTTTATGAGGGTGAGAAGTTCGGCATTGTCGGCGAAAGCGGCTGCGGCAAATCGACACTTGGCAAAACAATTCTGCAGTTGTATGAGCCGACGTCAGGGTCATGCGTGTATTATGGGAAATCGATTCAGGAGCTGAACCCGGAATATATACAGAAGTACATTAATAACCTGAAGAAGCAGCAGGAAAAAGCGGGCGAATATTATCAGAAGAGCCTTGGCACTGATGCAAAGATCAAGGAGCTGAAAGAGAAGGCACAGGGCTATGATGCGGAAGGAAATGCCAGGGACGCAAAAGCCTATGACAAGCTTCAGAAGGAAATCGCCCGGCTGGAATTTGAATCCAAAGAGCTGAAGAAGGAAGCGAGCCGGCAGCTGAGAGAAGGGTCGCGCACGGTCGGTTCGTTGATCCTTTGCAAGGATCTTGATGCGGTAGTGGATCTGTTTACGAAGGCTGAAGATGAAGTGAAACAGGCCCATGCATATCTTCAGAAGTATCAGCAGCTGAAGATTGTGTATGACCGTAACCTTGCGGATATCGATGATATTGACCATGCCGATGAGCGTATCCGGGTTTTGGAGGCGATGGATGGACGTACAGAGGCCCAGGAGGCACGTCTTCAGGATCTGAAAAAAAAGAAGGAACATGTTGCGAAGCTGGACCGCGGCGCCATTGTTCAAAAAGACGAGGAGCTGCTTCAGCAGATGAATGCGCTGCAGGCGGAAGCAAGGGCGCATATACAAAAGGAAGAACAGTACCATCAGCAGGCCTTTGATCAATATCGCGGCAGAGATATTCTTCCATTGACGGAACGGACACAGAATAAAGCCTATCAGGAGAAACTTGACCGTAACTATGAGACTGGCATCAACCTGAGCAAGCTGACAAAGAAGGAACTGCGCAGTCTGCGCCCGGATCTGCAGATGGTGTTCCAGGATCCGGCGGCCAGCCTCGATCCGCGGCAGACGATCGGAAGTGCGGTGGAAGAGCCGTTCCGTCTGCACACAAAGATGTCGGCAGAGACGCGAAAGCAGAGTACGATTAAGCTGTTGACGGAAGTGGATCTGAAGCCGGAACATTATTATTCGTATCCGAATTCATTGTCGGGCGGAATGAAGCAGCGGGCCGGCATTGCCCGGGCCATTGCGCTGGATCCGAGCCTGGTTGTTCTGGATGAGGCGGTATCGGCTTTGGATGTGTCGGTGCAGGCGCAGATTCTGCAATTGCTGGAGCAGTTGCAGAAGGAAAAGAATCTGACCTATCTGTTTATTACACATGATCTTGGTGTAGTGAAGCATTTCTGTGACCGGGTACTTGTCATGTATCTGGGAAATGTGTGTGAGCTGTCTCCGTGCTCGGATCTGTTTCATGAGCCGCTGCATCCGTATACGCAATCGCTTCTGGATGCGGTTCCGCATCTGGATCCGGACCGTAAGACAAGCGATGAGGATGTTCTGCAGGGAGAGGTGCCGAGTCCGATTGATCCGCCTTCGGGATGTCCGTTCCATACCCGGTGCAAAAAATGTATGGAGATCTGTGCAAAGGAAAAACCTGTGTCCCGTGAAGTGAAACCCGGGCACTTTGTGGCATGCCATCTGTTTGATAAGGAGGAGGATTGATGTTTGATCCGTTATATCAGCCCTATGCGGGCAACCGGTATTGTGTAACTGCCGCAAACGGAATGGTTGCGACGGGCTCGAACCTGGCGGCGGCAGCGGGACTGGAAGTGATGCGGAATGGCGGCAATGCCATTGATGCGGCGGTTGCGACAGCGGCTGCGTTGACCGTTGTGGAGCCGACGGCAAATGGTCTTGGCTCGGATTCGTTTGCGCTGGTATGGGTTAAAGATCATCTGTATGGTCTCAATTCGAGCGGTTATTCGCCGAAGCATATTTCGCTGGAAGAAGTGAAGAAAAACAATCCGGAAGGGATGCCGAAGTACGGCTGGACGCCAGTGATGGTGCCGGGTGCGGTGAAGGCGTGGCCGACGCTTGTGCAGCGCTTTGGGAAGCTGACGCTGGCTCAGGATCTGGCGCCGGCCATCCGCTATGCCGAGGAAGGATATCCTCTTGGGCCGATGCTTTCAAGAATGTGGGAGCGTTCAACGCGTATTTTTCATGAGCGCTTTGATGGGAATCCGGTCTTTAATGAGTGGTTCCGAACGTTTACGAAAGATGGTGAGTCGTATCACTTTGGTGAGATTGTGCGTCTGCCGAATCATGCTCGGACGCTGCGTCTGATTGCGGAAACGGATGCGGACGCCTTCTATAAGGGTGAGATTGCGGATCAACTCGATGCGCAAAGCCGCAGGGATGGCGGCTATATCCGCAAAGAAGATCTTGTGGATTATTCTTCACAATGGGTTGAACCGATCCGGGTGAACTACCGGGGTTATGAGGTGTGCGAGATCCCTCCCAACGGGCAGGGGATTGCGGCACTGATGGCGCTGAATATTCTTAATAACTTTTCTCTGCAGGCAATGGAAAGTACGGATACGGTTCATAAGCAGATTGAGGCGATGAAACTGGCCTTTGCGGATACGATGCACTATGTGACGGACCCGAAAGATATGACCGTTGATTATTCCTGCTTTCTGAAGCCGGAGTACGGAGCGATGCGGGCGAAGGAAATCAATGCGAAGGCGAATCTTCCTTCCTTTGTACAGCCTCCGAAGAGCGGTACGGTGTATCTTTGTACGGCGGACGGGGAAGGCAATATGGTTTCCTACATTCAGTCGAACTATATGGGATTTGGTTCGGGCATTGTTCTGGAAGGCTATGGCGTTTCGCTGCAGAACCGGGGTGCTGATTTTTCTTTGAATCCGCAGGATGCCAATGCGCTGGCTCCGCATAAGCGCAGCTATCATACGATTATTCCGGGATTTCTCATGAAGGACGGCAAGGCCGTCGGCCCCTTTGGCGTGATGGGCGGATATATGCAGCCGCAGGGTCATCTGCAGGTTGTAAGCAACTTTGTGGACTTCAATCTGAATCCGCAGATGGCGCTGGATGCGCCGCGCTGGCAATGGATTCGAGGAAAGCAGGTGATGCTGGAGCCGTCGTTTAATAATGCGATTGCGCAGGACCTGGTGCGGCGTGGACATGAAATTCAGATTGCGACGGATGGTGTTTCCTTCGGCAGGGGGCAGATGATTGTGCGTCTTGCCAATGGGACGCTGGTGGGCGGTACAGAGTCGCGGACGGATTCGAATATTGCATGCTTCTAAGGACCTGCTCTATGTTGTGCGGAAAAAACTTAATTAGAAATGGGGAAGTGGTGTGATTTACTGGCAGTTATTCAGTGCTTGGTTCCGGATGGGACTGTTTACGTTTGGCGGCGGATATGCGATGCTGCCGATGATTCAGAAGGAAGTGATCGATAAGTATCACTGGGCGACGGAAGATGAAATCATGGATTATTATGCAATCGGTCAGTGTACGCCGGGTATTATCGCGGTAAATACGGCGACGTTTGTCGGCTATAAGATGCGAGGAGTTCTGGGCGGCATCGTTGCTACACTGGGGGTTGTTTCGCCTTCGTTAATTATTATCAGCGTGATTGCAAAGCTGATCTCGAACTTTTCTTCGCTTGCGGTCGTTCAGCATGCGCTGGCGGGGATTCAGGTCGCTGTCTGTGTACTGATGTATTTTGCAATTTCCAAGATGTATAAGAAGGGCGTCAAGGATGCGCCGGCATTTGTGATTTTTGCGGCGGCGTTTATTCTTGCATACTTTACAAATATTTCGACGGTGCTTCTGGTGATTGTCGCAGGGGCGGTCGGCTATGTTCTGTATGTGACGGGGAATAAGAAGGGAGAAAAGGCATGAATACTTTTCTTCTGATGTGCTGGGAATTCTTCAAGACGGGTCTGTTCGCTGTTGGCGGTGGTCTTGCGACGGTTCCGTTCCTGGAAGAGATTTCGGCAAAATACGGTTGGTTTTCGCTCAGCGATCTGACGACGATGATTGCGGTTTCGGAGTCGACGCCGGGTCCGATCGGCATCAATATGGCTACCTATGTCGGTAACCATATGTTTGGTGTTTGGGGTGGTGTTGCGGCTACGCTTTCTCTGGTTGCGCCGTCCATTATTGTCATCTGCATCATTGCGAGGATTCTGGTTCAGTTCCAGAATTCAAAAGTTGTGAAGGGGATCTTCAATGGTCTGCGGCCGGCGGTGGTTGGCTTTATTCTATCGGCTGTGATCAGTATTTATCTGATGGCTCTCTTTAATGTGGATGCGTTCAAGGTGAGTGGTAGTGTTGCGGATCTGTTCCGTTGGAAGGGAATCATTCTGTTTGCGGCTCTCTTTGCGTTTTACAAATGGAAGCCGGACATTCATCCGATCGTTCTGATTGTGATTGCGGCTGTGATTGGAATCATTTTCTCCTTCTGATGTTCGCTCCCTTTCGGGGGGCTTTTTCATTTTGCGGTCCGTTTGCTGGACTTTGTCTTATAGCTATTTGCCTATTCAGGGTACTAAAAATGCAAAAAAGTAAAAATGAGTACCCGGAAACAGCAGTTTTGAAGTATAGTCATGAAAGAGAAACGGGCACGGAACATGTATACGAACATATATCCAAGGGAAAAATACTTATCCAGACTTCGTCCTTTTTACAGCTCGGATATTATCAAGGTAATTACCGGCATCCGCCGGTGCGGGAAATCCTGCATTATGAAGGCGATAATAAACGAACTGCTCTCTAACGGTGTGGATTCGGCACATATCATCTATATTCCGTTGGATAAACGTGGATTCAAGGAAATTAAGAAACCTGAGCAGTTGGAAGCGCGGATTGAGTCAATGATTTCTGGCGGGGGATTATTTTACCTCTTTATTGATGAGGTCCAGAATGTGGAGGGGTTTGAAAGTGTTGTGCAGGCATATGCAGAGGATGGATTCTCTATCTTCCTTACAGGATCGAACTCTTATCTTCTTAGCGATGAAATCACGACAAAACTTACGGGAAGATATTTGACCTTTGAGACATTTCCGCTGGATTTTCATGAGTTTTTGGAAATGAAGAAATTTTTTAATCTCAATGTGAGCGGTGATATGGATCAGGAATTCAATGAGTATGTGCTGAACGGCGGCTTTCCAAAGTCCCTTGAGTTTCCTGATTTAAATGCAAGGCGTACTTACACGCGTGGCATCGTCTCAGAAATATTCGAGAAAGACGTAAAGACCAGGAGACGCATTTCCAATCTTGCGGTTTATGAACGAGTGCAGACGTATCTCATTAATAATTATGGGTCACCTGTTTCACTTGGAAATTTGCTGAGTTCTCTGGAAAAAGAGGGGATGAGGACAAAGGCATCGACGGTCCGCAGATATATCGAAGATTTGAAAAAGGCCAAGATAATTTATGAATGTAATCGGTTTGACTTAAAGAGCAGGAAGGCGATACGCAGGGATCAGAAATATTATCTTGCGGACATGTCGCTCTACTTTTCTATGAATACCGATAATCAGATGAATTATGGGCCGACTCTGGAAAATTTGGTCTATTTGTATCTTGTAAGCAATAATTACCAGGTCAGTTTCGGCAAAGTCGGGAATCTTGAATGTGACTTTATCTGTCGCGATCAGGAACAGAATTATGCGTATATTCAGGTGACTTATTCCCTGCATGGCGGCAGCAGAGAGGCGGACGAGAAAATTCAGGAACGGGAGTATCGTCCTTTCCGGCTCATCCGCGATGGATATCCGCGCTACATCATTTCCCTTGATAAATACAGAGACCAGCGGGAAGGCGTGCATCATATCAATGCAATTGATCTGTTTCTTGGTAAAGTCAGCATCTGAACTTCACGGTACTAAAAATGCAGAAAAGTAAAAAAGAGTACCCGGAAGCGGCACTTTTATACTTTTGACAATCTACTGTTAGAATATTCTCGAAAATTGAACGATGAGGGGGGGACGCGGTGATGTATAAGGTGCTGCTATTTGACTTTGACGGTGTCATTGTACAGACGGAGGCGTGGTATATGCGTCAGCAGGCGCAGGCGCTGGAACAGATGGGGATCCGGTGTACAAAGGCGGATCTTGCGGCATTGATGGGCGCAAACTATATGACGCGGCCGGCGGCTATGGACCGCTGTTTCTCGGATCAGGAGGCATACCGGAAAAACCGCGATGAGATCGTGAAGTATCGTCCTGCGAAAATAAATCCGGATTGGAAGGCGCTGGCGACGCCGCATCTGGAAGAACTTCTTTCCTTCTGCAGGGATCATCATATTCCGATGAGTGTGGCAACCAATTCGGGGAGTGACCGGATTGTTGATGCGTTGAATACGCTGGGGATTTCGAAGTATTTTCGTTCCATTTACAGTGGTCTTGAGACGGGTCATCCCAAGCCGGATCCATATATCTATACGCTTGGCATTGAGGATGCGGGCTGTCTGCCTTCGCAGGCGATGGTTATTGAAGATTCGCGGACCGGCATCGAAGGGGCGAAAGCTTCGGGCACATTCGTGACGGCGCTGCGGGACCCGGACGGGATTGCGGATCAAAGCTTTGCGGACGCAATTGTGACGGATCTGAGAGACGTGATCCCTCTTTTGAGACAATAGATACCGTGCCGCCTGATTGAAAGCATGTTTTTGCGTGCATGTTTGAATAAACATGCATAAACGTGCTAGTCTAGGGATGGGGTCTAGCGATGATTCTGCTGAAAGAAATGGGATTTCGGGAATACTTTCATCAGTACGTTGTACTGGAAGCAGATGCCTTTACGGAAAAACTGAAACCATCGATCGATGTGAGTGAGGATGATTGCTATATGCTGTGTTCCTCGTTCATCAGCCGGGAAGGGATTCTTCTTTTTAATGTGCTCTCCATCGGGGATTCCTGGAATCATTGTACAAAGGGGCTGGACAGGGAAGAGATGCTCGGAGTGTTTACGCCGGGCCATCTGCGTTCGCTCAATGCGCGCCGCATCCGTCCAAGTCACCAGATGCAGATAAAAAATGAAGTGTTCATCGAGACACAGGAGAGGGATACGCCGGAAGGCGTGCGGCTGACGCGTCAGGAGACGGTGATCGATGATCTTCGGGATGATTTCTGCCCCGATATCCTTGTTGTGGGAATCAATGAAGAAAAGGGAATCTGCGAATATTCGATGCAGGCAGAATCCTTTGAGGGCCCGTTTCTGCTCGGGCGGCTTCTGGAAGAGCCTAAGAGCGGCGGTTATGCGATCGGTGAGCTGCTGTATACGCTGCCATATGAGATCGGTGAAATGACGCGTCTGTTGACGGTCTTCCATAGCAACCACCTTTCGGAAGAGGATGAGAAAAAGAAAGATGCCCTTGTCAAAGAGGGGAATGCGGCCGGGTTCGGCTTTTCGGAAGCGCACCGGCAGCTGAGAGGAGTGCTGGAATGAGTACATCACATACCATTTCCTATACATGTCCGTATTGCGGAAAGGAATTCCCGGTTGAAGTGTATGACGTCGTGGAGGCGTCAAAGGATCCGGATCTTCGTGAACGGAGCATTTCGGGAGATATTTTCCATCATACGTGTCCGCACTGTCAGAAAGAGTTTCTTCTGATGAATCCGCTGCTGTATGTGGACAGGGAGAGGAAATTCGTGATCTATGTGTCCGAAGAGCAGCCGCCGAAGGAAATGCTTGACCTTGGCAGCCAGCTCAATGCGAAGCACTATATTCTGCGCCGCTGTCCGACGGTACGCGAGTTTACGGAGAAGATTCAGCAGCTGGAAGACGGTATCGATGACCGCCTTGCGGAGCTGGCGAAGTATGACAGCTTCATTGACGTGATTGAGCAGAAAAAGGCGAAGGTGGAAGAAATCACCTCCGTCGAATACCAGAGTAAGACAGACGATGTTGTAAAGGTCAATGTCCGTTTTACCGAAGGCAGGGGCATGGGATTCATGATTCCGTTTGCCGGTCTGCAGGAGGAGTTTGATGCGGACCGTGATCTGTACCGTGTTGATAATGCGTCGTTTCCAGTCGTTAATGAGGCCTGGATCGTGAAGCTGTTTGAAAATACGCAGATGCCTGATTCGATCAAGGAGATCAAACCTTCCTGAGCGAATCAAGAAATTTAGGCGATCTAAATTTTTCTGGGGAGGCCTCGAAATCGAAGTGAAATAACCTGGGGTCTCGGGGCACCCCAAAAAGGTTTATCCGCCATGAAGCCGTCTGGTAAAACAGGCGGTTTTTCTTATGGAAACGAAAAGGAGACGGGCCCGTTAAGGCTGCGTCTCCAGCAGTTCTTCGTATTCGTCCAGAAACATCTCGCAACAGATGGCGATGTGGGCAAGCATCTCGTCTGTACTCAAGGCATACAGGATCCTGTTGTTCGTATGGTCGTGCTGCTTCAGCTCACTTTCAATGCCGCGCATTAATCGCTGCGCTGAGCGGCACATTCGGTTCAGGGAACGGATGCGGGGCTGCAGATATAGTTCTGCTTCTTTGCCATACAAACGGGCTCCTTCTGCCGTGATCCACACCTGGTCGTATGTTAATCCGTTTGTTGTCATTGCTTAACCTTCTTTGGCGGAATGACAGGGTTCAACAATGGCCGGGAGCTCTTCCTGAGCACATAGAGGCAGCGGTTGCGGAANGATACTTCGAGTCTGTTCATCCTAAATATTCTGCAGTTCAACTGCAACTTGTGTTCTAAGTACTGAAACCGCCGTATGCCGAACGGCACGTACGGTGGTGTGAGAGGACGGCGGTTAATCACCGCCTCCTACTCGATGTTTAATCGTCACCGAAGGAGATTCCGATAAATTTGGCTTCCTTGATGATGTCTGCGTTGGGGTCGAGCGTCTTCAGTCTTCCGGCAACCTGATCGAGCGGGACAGTTATGATTTCGCGGTTCTTATATCCGACCATGACGCCGAATTTCTTCTTGAGAATGAACTTGGCGCCTTCGGCACCGATCCGGGAAGCGAAGACGCGGTCATAGGCTACCGGGGCGCCGCCGCGCTGAATATGACCCGGGACCGTGACCCGGACTTCGCGGCCCGTCTTTTTTGTAATCTGATCCGCAAGCTCATAGGAAACGGACGGGAACGTATATTTTTCGAGTTTCTTCTGATAGTCCTTTTTGCTCAGTTTGGCGTCGCTCTTGGAGATGGCGCCTTCCGCCGCCGCAATGATCGTGAAGCGCTTGCCGTTGCGGTCACGGTTTTCGATGACGTTGACGATATTGTTCAGATCATACGGAATCTCAGGAAGAAGAATGATATCGGCGCCGCCGGCGATACCGGCATTGAGCGTCAGCCAGCCCACCTTATGGCCCATCACTTCGACGATGAAGACGCGGCCGTGGGCGGATGCGGTGGTATGGATTTCATCGATGCAGCGGGTAGCGATATCGACCGCCGACTGGAAGCCGAAGGTCATATCCGTTCCCCACAGATCATTGTCGATTGTTTTCGGCAACGTGATGATGTTGAGACCTTCCTGTGAAAGGAGGTTCGCCGTCTTGACGGAACCGTTGCCGCCAAGGACAACGAGACAGTCGAGCTGCAGCTTGTAGTAGGTCTGCTTCATGCTGGCGACCTTGTCGCGGCCGTCCGGCAGCGGATCATGAATGGTCTTGAACGGGACGCGTGATGTTCCGAGAATGGTTCCGCCGACGGTGAGGATGTTGGCAAAATCATCTTCGGTCAGAAGGCGGAAGCGGGAATTCATCAGTCCCTTGTAGCCGTCTTCGAAACCGTAGAATTCGACAGGCTCTGTTGTGTTCCGGGTAATTCCCTTGAAGATACCGCGCATCGCGGCATTGAGCGCCTGGCAGTCGCCTCCGCTCGTCAGCATTCCGATTCTGAGCATATGATTTTCCCCTTCTGCTTGTTTTCTGCCTATATTTTAGATTGCTCTGAAGGTTCTGCAGAAAAAATTGAGAATCGGAGAGAAATTTTATAAACGCTGAGCTTTATGCATCAGGATCTGGCTGATTGCAGAAGAAAAATCCGGGACGAACCCGGATCAAGAAAATGAAACGAATGCGTTATTTCACCTGCAGGAGGCAGCTCTTGACAGCTTCCTTGATGGCGTTGCTGGTGATCGTTGCACCGGAGACCGCATCAACAGAGTCGATTTCTTCGGCAGTGGACATGCCTACAAACTTGGACGGAAGTTCGTCAACAGCCTTGGTGCCGATGCCGGCGGTTTCATTCTGTTCGAGAACTTCGACATTGGAGATTGCGCCATTATCCATGGTGACCTTAACCTTGACATCACCATCCATGCCCTGGGCGCTCGCTACATATTCGTTATCTGCCAGTGCTTCTTCGGTAGGAGCGGCTGTAGCTTCCGGCTCTTCGAGACCGAAGTAAACATTCAGAAGAGACACTGTCTTCTTTGCAACATCGGCGACGAGACCTGCACAGCGTGCCTGGCGTCTTTCATCGCTGCGGTCCGTGACACCAGCCGCAGCCATCCAGGTTCCAACGGAATCGGAGCAGTTTACGCTGTGGGAAACGGTCGTGATAAGTTCCATCTTCGGCTGATAAATCGGGAACTCTGTGTTGCTGTACCAGTCCTCAAGTTCCTTAACGATCGCATCCTGATCTTTTGGATCAACAAAGAGACCGATCGCGGCACATGCTCCACCAAGGCATCCGCACAGGGAACCTGTGGTGTAGCCAGCGTGGCCATTCGAGAACATCTGCGTCGGGATCTGGTTGTATGGATAGCCATACAGATCTGCCATCTGACCGACGATCGCATTGAATGTTCCGCGGGCACAGCCGTTCAGGTTGTAGAAGCCATCGAAGCCGATCTCCTGAACCTTGTCTTTGTCGAGCTCATGCCAGGCAAAGGGATGCGTTGGGGCGGCAGGAGCCGCCGCTTCTGAAGTGGATTCCGGGGTTGCGGAAGCGGCCGCATTGGCATTAGCGGTGGAGCAGCCTGCAAGGGTTCCGACAGCCGCAACGCTGATGACACCGGCTCCCAGTCCCTTCAGGAAGTCTCTGCGGGAAATCATTTTCTCATCCATGTTATTTTTCTTCTCCTCTCACGAATGAATTATTGGGCAGCTGCTTATTCGCTTTCCGCGGCATCGGATTTTTCAGCAGCATGCTTTTGATAGAACATGCGGACCAGTGCAATGCTGATCTCGTAAAGGGCAATCATTGGCACCGCGACAAGGATCTGACTCGCTACATCCGGCGGGGTAATAATGGCGGCGACCACGAAGATGATCACAATAGCCACTTTTCTTCCTTTAAGCATCCATTCTGGTTTCAGGATCCCCAGGCGGGCGAGAAGAACAGATATCACCGGCATTTCAAAAACACAGCCGAAGATAATAAAAACGGTAAGGACGAAACTCAGATATTCCTGAATACTGATGGAAGCGTGTATCACTCCGTCGGCACCAAATGAAATCAGGAAATACAGCATGAAGGGCAAAGAGATCTTGTAGGCAAAGAGAATGCCGATCACAAAGCAGATGGCACCGAACACAAGAGACCAAAAAAAGGAACGCGTCTCCTGGCTGGAAAGACCGGGTTTTGCAAACTGGTAGATCTCAGAAGCAATCACCGGCAGCGCAATAATCAGTCCACCCAGCATTGCAACATTGAAGTAGACCATCAGCAGCTCCTGAGGAGCCAGGTAGATGAAGTGGTAGCCGTACCCTGTACCCATGTCGGTGAGTACTGTGATGATCTGGCGGGCAAACGAAAAACAGATCAGAAAGCCAGCAATAAAAGCAATGGCACAGATGATGATCCGCTTCCGAAGCTCTCTGAGGTGGCCGCGAAGGGTCATTGTGCCATTTTCGGAAGATGACAGGTCAGACATTGTTCAAGCCTTGTTTTCCGAATTGACCGCTTCAGCTTTCTTTGCGGCTGCAGCTTCAACCTTGACGCTTTCAGCTTCCTCCTGGTCCTCTTCCTTCATGCCTTCCTTGAAGTTCTTGACGCTCTTACCAAACATCTTCGACAGCTTAGGAAGCTGCTGCGGACCAAAAAGGACCAACACAATAAGCAGAATAATTAACAGTTCAGGTGCACCGATTCTCATAGCGATTCCTCCTTCACATCAGCAACAGGCTTAGCGGTTCCGCAGTTGGCACAGAAATGTCCCGTATTTCTTTCACCGCATTTCGGGCAGATCCAGGTGTCTTTCTTTGCCATCGTTTCCTTTTTCGGCTGAACGTCATCATCATCCAGAGAGATGCTGTCGCTGAGCTTGCCTGCAGCATTCTGCATGGCCCGCAGTCCTTTGCCCAGTTCACGCATCGTTTCCGGCAGTTTGTCCGGCCCGATCACGAGCAGGGCGACAATTAAAATAACGATCAGTTCCCAGAAGCCTATCCTCATTACTCGATTTTCCTTTGCTACTTGTGAGCAAATTATAAGTATGCATTCATGACTCAGGCAATCGCCGGAAGTGAACAAGATTTGGACGATTGTTAACTTTTTATCAATAATAAAGATATTCTGGAGAACAGAACTTTGTCGGTAACTGTTAAAACCTCTATTTGTACTGCCAGCGTATTTCAATCTGGAATTCTGCAGAAATAATGGAGATTCAGGAAAGAATTTTACATAGAGCCGCTAGAATGATGGCGAAAATTGCATAATGGAAGATGGATGGTGATGAAGATGGAGAAGAAATATATCTTTCTGGATGTGGATGGGACGCTCTACAGTTCTCAGATTGCCGGAGTTCCGGCTTCGGCAAGAAAGGCAATTGATCTGGCACGGGCCAACGGGTCGAAGGTGTTTCTCTGCACGGGACGTTCCCTGGCCGAGTGCAGCAAATATCTGAATGATCCGCTGGACGGCTTCGTGTTTGGCGCGGGTGCGATGGTGTATGCGGAACATAAGCGGATCTATGATCGGCCGCTGGATCCTGAGGATGTACTTGCGATTGAACACTTCCTGGAAGAAAACGGCTTCGGATGGTCTCTGGAGGGGCAGGCAGGTGCCTACGTCAATGAGGAGGCGTACGAGTTTCTTCTTCCTTACTTTTCGGCGGGGAAGCAGCCGCGTTCCGTCATGGTTCAGCAGATGATGGACAACGGCATGTACCCGGCAGGGTACATGGATCCGCAGGAAAAGATCTACAAGATCTGCGGCTTTACGACCAAAATCATTGACGACATGGAGCCGATCCGGGCAAAGGTCGATCCGAAGTATTCGCTGCTGGTCACGTTGAAAAGTGAGAGCGGAACGGGCTGCGAACTGAACTATAAGGAAATAACGAAGGCGACGGGCATCCGCAGAGTACTCGACTTCTATGGCGCAGACTGGAACGATGCCTGCGCGATCGGTGACAGTGAGAACGATATTCCGATGATTGAGGCCTGCGGAACGGGGATCGCAATGGGCAACGCGTTCGAACATGTGAAGGAAAAGGCTGATTTTGTGACGACGGATATTCTGGATGACGGGATCTGGAATGCGTTCAGGCATATTGGCGTGATCTGAGTATTGACAGCGGTGGAATTGCATCTATACTGTTCTAAGCAAACGCTTACAGCTAAGCAAAAGTTTAGGAGAAACTATGACACAGAGAGAGCGTCAGATTCTGCAGCTGATTGAAGAAAATCCGATGATTTCGCAGGAGGAACTTGCGCAGAAGATGGGAATCAGCCGCAGCTCTGCAGCCGTCCATATTTCCAATCTGATGAAGAAGGGATATATCGCCGGCAAGGGATATGTTCTTCGCTCGGGTACCTATGTGGCCGTTGTCGGCGGTGTGAACATCGATATCGGCGGGCGTTCGGCGGCTCCCTTGATTCCGAAGGATTCCAATCCGGGAACGGTGACGACGAGCCTTGGCGGCGTTGGCAGAAACATTGCCCATAATATGACGCTGCTGGGTGTTGATGTACGTATGTTGACGGCATTCGGTGACGATGATTATGCGCGTCTCATTGAGTCGAGCTGCGCTAATCTGGGCATTGACATCTCCCATGCACGCAAGGTAAAGGGCGGCCGCACCTCGACCTATCTCTTTATGGGCGGGCCGGATGGTGATATGGCGCTGGCCGTCAATGATATGGCGATCTGCGAAGAGATTACGCCGCGCTACATTTCTCAGAATCTGACGCTGCTGAACAATGCGCAGGTGGTGATCATTGATACGAATCTGCCTGCGGATACGATTGCCTACATTGCGGATCATGTGACGGCGCCGATCTTTGCGGACCCGGTGTCGACGGTGAAGGCAGACAAGCTGAAGCCGGTGCTCGGGAAGCTGAATACGCTGAAGCCCAACCGGATGGAGGCGGAGCATCTCAGCGGCATCGAAATCCATAACAGGCGCGATCTGAAAAAGGCGGCGAAGGCGTTACTGGATACGGGTCTGCACCGCGTCTTCATCTCGCTGGGAAGCGAAGGCGTGTATGCGGCGGATCAGAAGGAAGCGATTTTGGTTCCCTGCTGCAGGGCCCATATCAAAAATGCGACCGGTGCCGGCGATGCATTCATGGCGGCGCTTGGCTGGGCGTATCTGGAAGGGACGAACCTCGCGGACGCTTCGGCATTTGCCAGCGCGGCAGCGGCGATCGCTGTTGAAGGCGAGGAGACGATCAATCCGGAGCTGTCCGTTGAAGCGATGAAGCAGAAACTGTTAGAGAGTCAGCAGTAACTATATAAGGAGGAGAACCTATGCTGAACAAGTATCTTGATGTAAATCCTGAAGTTGCAGAGGCCGTGAAGGCCGGTAAGCCGGTCGTGGCTCTGGAGTCGACGATCATTTCGCATGGTATGCCGTATCCGCAGAATGTTGAGACGGCGCTCAATGTTGAAAAGATCATTCGTGAAAACGGTGCCGTTCCGGCTACGATCGCCATTATCGGCGGCCGTCTGAAGGCAGGTCTGACGCCGGAAGAGATTGAATATTTCGGCAAGAAGGGTACGGCAATTGCCAAGGCAAGCCGCCGCGACCTCGCTGTTCTCTGTGCAGAGGGCCAGGATGGTGCAACAACCGTTACGACGACGATGATGATTGCCCATATGGCAGGCATCAAGTTCTTCGCAACCGGCGGCATTGGCGGCGTTCACCGCGGTGCGCAGCAGACGTTTGATATTTCCGCCGACCTGGAAGAGCTGGCAAATACGCCGGTCATGGTTGTCTGCGCAGGTGCAAAGGCAATTCTCGATCTCGGCCTGACGATGGAGTATCTGGAGACGCACGGTGTTCCGGTCATCGGCTATGGCACCAAGGAGCTGCCGGCATTCTATACGCGTCACTCGGGACTCAAGGTTGACTATGAACTGGACACTCCGGAAGAGTGCGCCAAGGCCTTCCTTGTTCAGCATGATCTGGGCATGAAGGGCGGCATGCTAGTGACGAATCCGATCCCGCAGGAATTCGCCATGGATGACAAGGTCATCAACAATGCCATTGACGAAGCCATCAAGGAAATGGATGAGAAGGGCATTAAGGGCAAGGAGTGCACACCGTTCCTGCTCGCCAAGGTCGCTTCCATTACGGGCGGCGATTCGCTGAACTCCAACATCCACCTGGTTTACAACAATGCCAAGGTTGCCTCTCAGATTGCGAAGGCTTTCTGCGCAATGAAAGAGGACTGAGCAGAATAGAGCATGTGAAAACCGCAGAATTGCATGGAACGTTCTTCCGTGTAATCCTGCGGTTTCTTTTTCTCTTTCTCTATTTTTTCGTTTCCTGCTGTTTCAGACGTTCGGCAATCTTATGTGCCTCCGGGGTTGCAGCAAGTCCGCCCAGTGCCGTTTCCCTTACTTCCATCGGCATGCGGCTGCCGATGATACCCATCGCATCAAATACCTGATCCGCAGGAATACGGGAGGTGATGCCGGCCAGCGCCATATCGGCACTTGTAACAGCGTTGACGGCGCCGATGACGTTGCGCTTGACGCACGGCACTTCGACCAGGCCGCAGACCGGATCACAGACAAGTCCCAGCAGTCCCTTCAATGCGATCGCAGAGGCATCTGCGATCATGTCATTGGTTCCTTCATGCAGGAAGACTAAGGCTCCCGCAGCCATGGCGCTTGCCGAGCCGATTTCGGCCTGGCAGCCGCCAGCGGCGCCGGAGATGGATGCTCTCTTGGCAATGATGCCCCCGATACCACCGGCAACGTAGAGGGCCTTGACCATGTCTTCTTCATTGAAGTTGAAATGATCCTGGGCTGCCAGCAGTACGGCAGGAAGTACGCCGCAGGCACCGGCTGTCGGGGCGGCGACGATGACGTGCATGCACGCGTTTGAGGCAGCGACCTTGAGGGCATTTTCCATGACTTCGCCCACGAAGTCATCGACCAG
Organism: Galactobacillus timonensis; assembly: GCF_900240265.1. Taxonomy (NCBI): domain Bacteria; kingdom Bacillati; phylum Bacillota; class Erysipelotrichia; order Erysipelotrichales; family Erysipelotrichaceae; genus Galactobacillus; species Galactobacillus timonensis. Next base: position 501,631 of record NZ_LT964739.1, on the reverse strand, counting down.
GGAGTGCTTCTGGTGATAGGCATGAAGCTTTGCGGCCTCATCACCGACCAGGCCTGAGGCAGACATCTGCTTCGGGTTGTAGCTGTCTCTGGAGCGTTTCATGGCACGATACATTTCGCGCATCTTTACGAAGGATGCCTCTTTGGTAATGGCTTCTTCGCCGCAGTCTTCTTCCTGGATCAGCTGCCAGAGGGGTTTGTCTGTCGTTTTCGACTGTTCGAGCAATGTGGCAAATGAGGTATACATAGTTACTGATTTCCTTCCAGACTATAGTAGGTGACTTTGACGATGGCCGGCTCATTGTTGAGACGGTCAAGAATATCCTTCGGCACTTCCTGGTCCAGTTCCAGTACCGTTACGGCATGGCCTCCGCGGCTGTCACGGTCGAGCTGAATGGTCGCAATGTTGATGCGGCGCTCATACAGCAGGCCGGTGACGAAGGCGACGATGCCGGGCGTGTCGTTGTTTTGGACGATGAGGGTTGGATGGTTGCAGGAGAAGTGGGCCTTGAGGCCATCGATGTCACGGATTTCCACTTGGCCGCCGCCCGTGGAGCAGGCGATGATTTCAAGATGATGGCCCGATGTCCCGGTGAGCTTGAGCAGTACGGAGTTGGGGTGGGCATCCGGACCCAGATCAATCGTTCCGATGGTTACGTTCATGCCTGCCTTCTTCGCGTAGTCGAAGGCATCGGGGATCCGCTGATCGTCGACGTCCATGCCTAACAGGCCGGCAACCAGTGCCCTGTCGGTGCCGTGTCCGCGGCCGGTGGTCGCAAAGCTGCCATGAAAATACAGACCGGCTTCAGCGACGGGTTCGGCCATGAGGCGGCGGGCGGCTTCGCCGATGCGGCAGGCTCCGGCGGTATGGGAACTGGACGGGCCGACCATGACAGGCCCGATAATATCAAAGAGATTCACGATTTTCACCTCTCCAAGCTGTGCTCAAGATTCCGCTATAATAGTATCATTGTAAAGGATAAGGGGGGCCGCAATGCCGAAAGTAAGCATCATCATGCCTGTATATAATGCGGAGAAGGGGCTGAAACGCTGTATCGACAGTATTCTTGCACAGGAGTTTTCGGACTTTGAGCTGATTGCGGTTGACGATGGTTCCAGGGACGGCAGCGGATCCATCCTGGATGCCTATGCGGCAAAGGACAGACGCGTACATCCGGTTCATCAGACCAATGGCGGCGTATCAAATGCGCGCAACCATGGTATTTCGCTGGCAAAGGGTGATTTTCTGCAGTTTGTGGATTCGGACGACTATCTGCCGGTTGATTCGACGAAAACGCTGGTACGTGTCGCTGAGGAACACGATGCGGATCTGGTGGTTGCCGCCTTCTACCGGGTGGTTGGCACCTATCTGTCGGTGAAATATGACATTGATTCGACGGATGTGATGACGCAGAAGGAATATGCGTCGTATCTGATGAACAAGCCGGCGGATTTCTACTATGGAGTTCTTTGGAACAAGCTGTACCGGCGCTCGATCATCCGGAAACAGAAGCTGGTCATGGATGAGCAGCTGAACTGGTGTGAGGATACGGTGTTCAATCTCGAGTATCTGCTGCACTGTCAGCGGATTGCGGCGACGCCGGTGCCGGTCTATTACTATGTGAAAAATGAAGGGTCTCTCGTTGCCAGCGCGGCCGGTGATATGAAGACGGTGCGGCAGATGAAGGAGCGGATCGTCGAGTATTACGACAGCTTTTATCAAAATCTATACGATGTGGACAATACGATCGGGGAGCGTTTGAACCATGTGCGCTTCATGTTTGCCTTTGCGACGGATGATCTTGCCAATGGCAAGGGAAGGACGCGCGTAGGCAAAGAGAAGGATGTGGATGTTGTGAATACGTCGCTGGTCGATAATATGGCGACCATGATGTACTACATGGATGAGGTTTACGATCAGCAGTTGCGGACCGTTGCGACGGTGAGCGGACTGGCGGTCGACGATGTGAAGGTGCTCAATGCGCTGATGTTCCATGGAAAGGCGATGGCGCTGGGCGAAATTGCGGACTTTACGCATCAGGGGACGACGGGCTGTGTCGCTTCGGTGGAGAAACTGGCACTGAAGGGGCTGGCCAAGGTGGACTATCTTGGCAAGAACATTCCGGTGTCTTTGACGCCTGAGGCGGAGCCTGTGCTGAAGCAGCTCGGCTTTGCGCTGAAGGACTTTGAAAACATATGTTTCAAGGGGTTTGATGAGGAGCACCGCAGGGATGTGATGTTTTCGGTACATGAGATCAACAGCAATCTCAAGCAGATGCTCAGGGCGGTTCAGACGGAGCCGGAGCTTCCGAAGAAGGACAAGACGAAAAAGGCGGCTGAGGGTAAGGAATCGAGGAAGAAAACCGCTGAGGAGAAGGAGTTGGACAGGTAATGGCAAAGGCAGTATTTCTGGATTATACGGGGACGATTCTTCAGACGAGCGGACCGGACATTGAAGAGATGATGGAGCGCTTCACAAAGGGAGCGAGCTTTGCGTCGCAGCAGGAGGCAGTTCGCTGGTGGTTCAGTGAGCTGGGCGTGATGGAGGAGCACGCTTATCAGGAGAACTTTGTTCCGGAAGAGGAACTGTGCATGCGGATTCTGGAGAAGGCGGTGCGCGAAAAGGGACTGAAGGAAGATCTGCTGCAGATGCAGCGGCTGAACGTCAGCTTCTGGATGTATGCGCCGCTGTACTCGGATGTGCGCTACTTCTTTGAGCAGTGCACGAATCCGATCTATATCATCACCAATAACAGCGAGGAGTATGTGAAGATCTGTCTGCGCCGCAACGGCCTGCACGCCAATGCCGTCATTTCGGCAGACAGTGTACGTGCCTACAAGCCGCGCAGGGAGCTGTTTGAAAAGGCACTGGCAACGGCAGCAGTCGAAGGCAATGACGGCATCATGATCGGCGATTCGACCAGAGACATGGAAGGTGCTTCTTCCGTGGGTATGAACTGCATTCTGCTGGACAGGCATAAGGATAAGGGTGACAGCGGCTATCGCACGGTGCATTCGCTGCGGGAAGCGCTGCGTCTATTATGAAGAAGGTGACCTTCTACTTTGTCCGCCATGGGACGACGCGATTCAATACGCTGCGCCGTCTGCAGGGGCGCTGTGATTCACCTCTGCTTGCAGAGGGGATCGAAGATGCGAAAAAGGCGTCGCTGGCATTAAGAGATGTTCCGTTTACCAGAGCCTACTGTTCGCCAGCCGGCCGCGCACGTCAGACGGCAGAGATCATCGTGGAGCGTCACAATGTGCAGCTGGTGGAGTTAAAGGATCTTGAGGAATTTGACTTCGGCGAGCTGGAGGGACAGTGTCTTTTGGATCCGAAGGTAGCCGAAACGGTTGCGAGCCACGTGAAGAATAACTATGATTTTTCGGATCTTGGGGGAGAAAACTGGGAGCGGATCGCGAAGCGGATTCATCGTGCCTACGATGGTATTGCGGCAGAAGCCTACAGCGGCGAGACGGTGCTGACGGTTTCCCACGGGAGCTATGGTGAGCATCTGATTGCGGAGCTGTTCGGTATTTCGATTGATGAGCTGCGCAGGGCCCAGGGCGGCGGCTTTCCGATTCCCAATGGCAGTATCTTCGAATTTACGTGGACGGACGGGAAGTGGGATCTTCTATGTCTGCCGAAGAAGCCACAGGATTTTGTGCTCTGGAAGAAAGAAGGCAGAGGATGAACAAACTTGTGCAGCGGATGAGCGGCTGGATGCAGGGGCGCTATGGTACGGACCGGTACGGTCTGTTTCTGGTGGGTTCTTCGCTGGTCGTGGAGGTTGTCGGGGCGGCTGTCAGTTTGCCCTATCTTGTGCTGGTGACGGATGCGCTTCTCGTGTATGAACTGTTCCGGTTTTTCTCAAAGAACATCGTAAAGCGTTCGATCGAGAATCAGAAGTATACGAAGGCGCAGCGTGTTGTAGTGCGCGGGACGAAGATCCTGTGGAAGAATGTGACGGATCGGAAGTACAGATACTTTCTGTGTCCGAAGTGTGCACAGATCGTTCGGGTGCCGCGGGGACATGGAAGTGTTTCAATTACCTGTCCGCAGTGTCATCATGAATTCAGCGGGCGAAGCTAATTTGCGGTTGACCGTCCTCGATGCGAATGCTAGAGTAATAGCGCGTTTCGAGGTTTTTTAATTATGGCTGATTCGAAAAAGGTAATATTGACGTGTACGGTTTGTCTGTCGAACAACTATACGACGACGCGTCGAAAAACCAGTACGAAGCGTCTGGAATTGATGAAGTTCTGCCCGAAGTGCGGGAAGAAGACGCTGCATAAAGAAACGAAATAAGGAGACGGCACTATGGATAAGACATTCAGCTGGAGCGGTATCAAGAAGGAAGCCAAGCGTATTCGCTGGCCGAAGAAGGAAGATCTGTTTGGAAGATTTGGCGAGGTTGTGATTTTTACGGCATTCTTTGCGCTGTTCTTCGTGCTGTGTGATTTCCTTGTGACCTACGTTCTTAAGTTTATTGGTATTGGAGCTTGATTATGGCAGAAGATAGCTTTTTTGAAAAAAATCCGGCGGTCCGCAAGGCGATCGATGATGAACATGAGAAGCGCTGGTATGTTGTCAATACCTACGCCGGTCATGAGAATCGTGTGAAGGAGAACCTTGAGAAGCGTGTTGCGTCGATGGGTATTCAGGACAGTCTGTTCCGTATTGTCGTAGCCGAGGAGCCGGACATCGAGATCAAGAAGGACGGCAAGAAGGTTGAGACCATGCGCAACATGTTCCCGGGATATATCTTCGTGGAAATGAAGATGACCGATGAGGCATGGTATGTTGTTCGTAATACGCCGGGTGTAACGGGATTTATCGGTTCGTCAGGCGGCGGTGCGAAGCCGTTCCCTGTTTCGCCGGTTGAGATGGATTCGATTCTTCGCCGGATGGGTCAGAGCGACAAGAAGGTGGATGTGGATTTCAAGGTTGGCGATACGGTCCGTATTCTTACGGGCCCGTTCTCCGGAATGGAAGGCCGCATTTCTTCGATGAACGATCAGACGCAGGTTGCATCCGTCATGACGATGCTGTTTGGCCGTGAGACGCCGACCGACATCGGTTACAACGATCTGCAGAAGGTTGACTGAGTTTCAAAAAGATAGAGCCAGGAATATTAGGCGGAAGAATCTGCCCGGTTTCCTGGCTTTTTGTTTGCTCTATTGTTGAATTCAGTGTCCGTATCCTGCGGCTCCATGCGGTAACGGGCGGTTGTGCCTGGTATATGAGGGAAGGACGATGCTCGACTTGATTATTGCTGCAGCGGCGGATCGGGGAATTGACAATAGATTTTCTTCAACCTGTCGATAATCTGCTGATTTGTGATTCCATGAATCTTTAGAGACTTAAGGTCTGCTGGTGCCTGTTCATATTCCCGAATAAAATCAGACATGTCTTCCATTACCTCTCTTGGGATTTGAACTGTATCATTTCCGCTTAGAACAGATGAAAGCCGTACTATATCATTTTTGTGCTTTTTGATATCTTTTTCGTCGACGTGGAATCCGCTTCGCTTGTGACTGGTCAAATCCAGCCAGGCCTTTGCTTTAAATGGGATGAGATACGCAGGTGCCAGGATGCGTACTCCATCAATCTCTACTCTGCCGTTCATCAACATCGCGTAATATGCATCATTGAGCAGGATGGCAGATAAACTGGAGATGCTATCATCAAAATGCAGCGGCGTTAGACTGGAATCAGGCATGCGCAGATCAAAAGCGCTCCTCGAGAACAGTTCCAGCATATACGGATATCCGGAAATTTCCGGTTTATCAAACCGGAAAAGATGTGGATTTTGTGAGCTGATACTTTTATTGCGATATTTCCCGTCTTCAATAAACTGCCAGAATGTCTGCCCGAAGTCAGGTGTTAATGCTTCGACAAGCAGGACCAGATCAAGGTCTCTGGTTGCGCGAAAAGGCCTTGCATAGTTTTCCATAATCAAATCACAGGCAGCTCCGCCGATCAGCACATACTGGTCAGAATACTTTGAAAAGTACTCTCTAAACTTTTCCAATCCGTATACCATTCATAACCTCCTCCTGGATTATATTGATTGCCTGCTCTACTCTCGCATCGTCCCGCTCCTCATCCGGTATGGAAAGAACTGCACTGATTGGATCGATAACACCGTTATTTGCGATCAGATATTTATGGATCTGGAGCAGGCAGGATGGGGTATCTTCGCGCCGTGCGATATCCTTGTCCTGAATCTCCAGATTTCGGTATTGTTCCTGAGTTACAGCATAGACTGGAATCGGGCCGTCGTTGAGCATGGAATATTCAGCCAGAGCTGAGGTGCTGCTTTTTACATGGACTGATTTCGGTATTGCCATCATGCGATATGTTTTTTTGACCGGATTGATAAAATACGCTTTGCATGTTTCCAGTAGCCCGGCACTGCTGAATCTGTTTCGGAAATATCTGGATTTTCCGCGGATTTCCGTCAGCGGCAGATTCAATGCTTCCAGCTCAATCAGAGCTCTGTTGACAGTCATGCGTGAAGCCTTCATTTGCTCAGATATTTCCTTACCTGAGATATTGGTCCACTGTTGGTACAAAGCCGTTAGAATCAGCTTCTGGGTGAATGGAGAAAATTTTTCGATGTTCGGAAGGCGGGTATCGCTCTTTGCATGAATACGGATTCCAAGGTTTGGAAGGTAAATATTATTATCCCCGAAAATAAAGGGCACCCCCATCTCAATCAGCCTGGAAATACCATACTGTGTATAACCGTCGCCGTATAAAATGCAGTTTTTTCCAAGGATAGTTCGAAGCTTTGCCATATGCTTTTTTATATCCGGAAGAGGAACGTGTTCCCTGGGGTGAACCAAAAAAATTATTTGATCTTCAACCATAAAAGACCTGATGTCATAAATGCCCGTGAAAGCTAGCGGAATTAATTCCTTGTTGAATTGCTGTTCGCGGACCGGAACGTGCAGCAGGTTTGCTATAGTGTTTTCCATTGTATTCATACTTGCTTCCTTATCTAAACATATTATTTATATCTTAACATAAGATATTATCTGATATAAAAAGCATGGTTTCATAGAGGGAACTGGTTTATTCCTTTTGCTTCGCAAGGTCACATTGCTTCCAATGCTTTATGCTGGGGCATATAATCTCAATTGCTTTACATAGCATGGCGGTAGGGGGAATGATATGAATATCGTAACGAAGATTATTTCTGTACTGGTGGCGATTGAGTTTCTCTATATTTTTTATCTTGAGACGGTGGCGACGACTTCCGAAAAGACATCAAAGGTATTTGGCATGACGAAAGAAGAGCTCAGTCAGAAGAGTGTCAACGTTCTGTTCAAGAATCAGGGTGTGTACAATGGGCTGCTTTCGGTGTTGATTCTGCTTGCGGTTTTTGCTTTTTCCAGCAAGGCTGCCGTTGTGTGCCTGATGGCATATATCGTTGCGGTCGCTGCTTATGGAAGTGTCACAAGCAATCCGAAGATCATTCTGATGCAGGGCGGACTGGCGATCCTGACGCTGTTGTCCTGTATCTTCTGAGAAGAAACAATATTTTACAGGAAGGAATATTCATGATCCGAAAATGGGCGCCGGGTGGATGTTCGACGTTCATTGGCGGGAATGATTTTCTTCCATTTTCATTTATGAACTGAAAAATCGTCACGCGTAGGGCTTAAAATTTCAAAATCCGCGTTGACCGTCCACGGGGACGATGGTATATTATTTGAGCACGCCTCAATAGCTCAGTCGGCAGAGCGAGCGGCTGTTAACCGCTAGGTCACAGGTTCGAGCCCTGTTTGAGGCGCCATTTTTTATGCCTGAAACTGATATTCTCTTTCTGTATCGGAGGATATTTGTTTCAGGCATTTTTTCGCTGTGACCTGATTGGATAAACTGAAATTGATAAAGGAGGAAAAACAATGACGATGAAAAAACCATATATCATATGCCACATGATGATGTCCATCGACGGACGTATCGATTGCGCCATGATGGGACAGATCCATGGCGCCAATGAATATTATTCTCTGATGGAAGAACTGAACGTACCAACGACACTGAGCGGACGCGTAACGGCACAGTTGGAGATGGCAGAGCCCAGGAAATTTACACCCACCCATCCGGAGATTCGCTGCCGGGAAGGTTTCTCCAGAAAATGCGTATCCGAAGGCTACGACATTGTGACCGATACAAACGGGAAACTGCTGTCCGTCATACGGTATGAAGATGAAGGTGTCTGGCTGCGGTATGCGGTAGAAAAGTGACGGGATTTAGAAAAGATCAGGAAGGCCCGATGAGCGACACTCATCCGGCCTATTTTTATAAGGATATGAAACAAGTACGGTGTGTTATTTCAGAAATATTTACATCTTCTTTGAAACAATAGATGCACTGCCGCAGAAATCCGGTCGCCGGATGCTAGAATGAAAAACATCTTTACATTATTCGGCAGGAGGACAGCACATGGGGAACAGAAAAGAAACCGATTACCGAAGTCTGTATGCGGGACTTCAGAATGAGAAGGATTCCTGCGGAATCGGGACGATTGTAAATATTGACGGACATCCGGACTATGGCGTACTGGATGATGCGCTGCACATCGTCGAGAAACTTGAGCACCGGGCAGGCAAGGATGCGACGAGCAAGGTCGGTGACGGTGTCGGCATCCTGCTGCAGATCGGACATAAATTCTTCAGCAAAGCGGCGTCGGAAGCCGGCATTACGGTCGGCGGGCCGCGTGATTACGGCATCGGCATGTTTTTCCTGCCGCAGGACAGCCTTAAGCGGCGTTTTGCGATGCGGATGCTCGAAGTCATTACGCAGAAGAACGGGCTGAAATTTCTTGGCTGGCGAAATGTTCCGGTGCATCCGGAAATTCTTGGCGAACCTGCCCGCGTCTGCATGCCGTACATTATGCAGTGTTTCATTGAGCGCCCGGCCAATGTGGCACGGGGCATCGACTTTGACCGGCGTCTTTATGTGGTGCGGCGAGAATTTGAACAGTCGTCGGATGATACCTATATCTGTTCCCTGTCTTCGCGGACGGTTGTGTATAAAGGCATGTTCCTGGTGAATCAGCTGCGGCGCTTCTATGACGATCTGCAGGATCCGGACTATGAGACGGCGATCGCAATCGTTCATTCGCGTTTCTCCACCAACACGACACCGTCCTGGCAGCGTGCGCATCCGTACCGGATGATCGCCCATAACGGTGAGATCAACACGATCCGCGGCAATATTGACCGTATGCTTGCCCGTGAAGAGACGATGACGTCGCCGCTGATGGAGAAGGACATCGACAAGATTTTCCCGGTCATCAGCCGCAGCGGATCCGATTCGGCGATTCTTGACAATACGCTGGAATTTCTGTACATGAACGGCATGGATCTGGCGCTGGCGATGATGGTACTCATTCCGGAGCCGTGGAAGCACAACCGCTTCATGTCTCAGGACCGCAAAGATTTCTACCATTACTATGCAACGATGATGGAACCGTGGGACGGGCCGGCAGCCGTCCTGTTTTCCGATGGCGATGTGGTCGGGGCGACGCTGGACCGCAACGGCCTGCGCCCGAGCCGCTACTACATTACGGATGATAATCGTCTGATTCTTGCGTCGGAGGTAGGAGTCCTCGACATTCCGCCGCAGCATATCGTGAAGAAGGCGCGGCTGGAGCCGGGCCGCATTCTGCTGGCCGATACGCAGAAGAAGCGGATCATTTCCGATGCCGAATGCAAGCAGGCGTATGCGCACCGGCAGCCCTATGGTGAGTGGCTGGACCGGTCCCTGCTGCATCTGGAGCAGCTGAAGATTCCCAACCGGAAGGTAGAGTCCCACAGCCAGCCGGTACGGGACAAGCTGTACAAGGTATTCGGCTATTCCTATGAAGATGTGATGGATGAGATTCTGCCGATGGCTGAAAGCGGCAGTGAACCGACGATGTCGATGGGACACGATGTGCCGCTGGCGGTGGAGTCGCGGCATTCACAGAGTCTCTTTAACTATTTCAAGCAGCAGTTTGCGCAGGTTACCAATCCGCCGATCGATTCGCTGCGTGAGAAGATCGTGACCGATACGACGGTATACATCGGCTCCGATGGTGACCTTCTGCAGGAAAAGGGCGACAACTGCACGGTGCTCGAGGTAAACAACCCGATTTTGAGCGGCGTCGACATTCTCAAGATCAAGAACCTGGATCAGCCGGGCTTCCACAGTGAAGTTATTTCGCTGCTGTATTACAAGAATACGTCGCTGGCCAGGGCGCTGGAGCAGCTCAACATTTCAGTGGACCGGGCTGCGGCGGCCGGCAAGAACATCATCATTCTTTCGGATCGCGGGGTGGATGAGAACCATGTGCCGATTCCTTCGTTGCTGGCGGTTTCTTCCGTTGAGCAGCATCTGGTGCGTACCCGGAAGCGTACGGCGGTTTCACTGATCCTTGAGTCCGGTGAGCCGCGGGACGTGCATCAGGCGGCGGCGCTGCTTGGCTTCGGTGCCCGTGCCATCAATCCCTATCTTGCCCATGAGTGCATCGAGGAGCTGATTGATCTTGGCCTGTTGGACAAGGATCCGCATACCGCTGTCGAAGACTATGACAGAGCCCTGCTCAGCGGCGTCGTAAAGACGGCCTCGAAGATGGGCATTTCGACGCTGCAGTCCTACCAGTCGGCGCATATCTTCGAGGCGATCGGCCTGAGTCAGGAACTGATTGATCATTACTTTACGGGAACGGTCAGCCGCGTTGGCGGCATCGGGATCAGCGAAATCGAAGCCGATGTGTCGAGCCGCCATGATCATGCCTTTGATCCGCTGGGTCTCGATGTGGATACGACGCTGGACAGTGTTGGTTTCCATGAACTTCGCAGCGGGCGTGACAAGGAAGACCACCTTTACAGGCCGCAGACGATTGTGACGCTGCAGCAGGCGGTGCGCCGCAATGACTACGCGCTGTACCGTGCGTATGCGGATCAGGTTGAGGATCCGAAGCGTCAGTTTACGCTGAGGTCCCTGATGGAGTTCAATCCTCAGCAGGATCCGGTTCCTCTGGAAGAAGTGGAGAGCGAAGAATCGATCGTGCGGCGCTTCAAGGTTGCGGCAATGTCGTTCGGCGCCCTTTCCAGGGAAGCGCATGAGACGCTTGCCATTGCCATGAATCGCATTGGCGGAAAGTCGGATACAGGTGAAGGCGGCGAGGATCCGGCCCGCTATGGTACGGAGCGCAATTCGGCGATCAAGCAGGTGGCTTCGGGCCGCTTCGGGGTGACGTCGGCGTATTTAAACAGTGCCAGTGAGATTCAGATCAAGATGGCGCAGGGGGCCAAGCCCGGTGAGGGCGGCAATCTGCCGGGAAAGAAAGTGTATCCATGGGTTGCGGCTACGCGTTATTCGACGCCGGGCGTGTCTTTGATTTCACCGCCGCCGCATCATGATATTTATTCGATCGAGGATCTGGCGCAGCTGATCTATGATTTGAAAAATGCGAACCGCGATGCGCGGATCAATGTGAAGCTCGTTTCGGAGGCTGGTGTCGGTACGATTGCCAGCGGTGTCGCCAAGGCGGGTGCGCAGGTGATTCTGATCTCGGGTTACGATGGCGGTACGGGGGCGGCACCGGGCTCGTCCATTCATCATGCGGGCATGCCATGGGAGCTGGGCATTGCGGAGGCGCACCAGAGTCTGATCGCCAACGGTCTGCGGCAGCGTGTATGTCTGGAGACGGATGGCAAGCTGATGACGGGCCGTGATGTGGCGGTGGCCGCATTGCTTGGTGCGGATGAGTACGGTTTCGGTACGGCGGCGCTGGTATGTCTTGGCTGTATGATGATGCGCGTTTGCTCGAAGGATACGTGTCCGGCGGGCATTGCGACGCAGGATGAGACGCTGCGCAAGCGGTTCCGCGGCCGGCCGGAGGATGTGATCAACTTCATGATGTTTACGGCGCGAGAACTGCGGGAAATCATGGCGCAGCTCGGCTTCCGTACGGTGGAGGAGATGATCGGAAGAACCGACTGTCTGAAGATGCGCAGCGATCTGCCGGCAAGGGCAAAGAAGGTGGATCTGTCACAGATTTTGAATACGCAATATGCGCATGCGGAACATTCGCATTTTGATGCGGCGCATGTGTATGACTTCCATCTGGAGAAGACGCTGGATGAGTCGGTGCTTCTGCCGGCGTTTGAGAAGCAGTTGAATGCGAAGAAGGAGAAGGTGAAGCCGGCAAAGGTTTCGCTTTCCGTCAGTTCGACGGACCGTGCGTTCGGTACGATTCTGGGGTCGGAGATTACGCGTCGCTTTGGCAATAGTCTTCCTGACAATACATTTACGGTGGAATGCGAGGGCGGCGGCGGTCAGTCGTTCGGTGCCTTCATTCCGAAAGGTCTGACGCTGAAGCTGACCGGGGATGCCAATGATGGCTTCGGCAAGGGGCTGTCCGGTGGGCGGTTGATTGTTGTGCCGCCGAAGGAGGCGAAGTTTGCGGCGGATCAGAACATCATCATCGGCAACGTTGCGCTCTATGGTGCCACCAGCGGTACGGCCTATGTGTGCGGTGTGGCCGGGGAGCGGTTCTGTGTAAGAAATTCCGGTGCGGTTGCGGTTGCGGAAGGATGCGGCGACCATGGGCTGGAGTATATGACCGGCGGCCGGGCGGTGATTCTGGGGCCGACGGGCAAGAACTTTGCGGCCGGCATGTCGGGTGGCATTGCCTATGTGCTGGATCTGGACCATACGCTGTATCTGCGGATGAATAAGGATATGGCGGATCTTGAAGAGGTGAAGGAGAAGTACGATATTGCGGAGCTGAAGGAGATCCTGGAGAATTATGCGGCGGCGACGGGTTCCATGCTTGCCAATAAGGTTTTGAAGGATTTCGACAGCTATCTGCCGCACTTCAAGAAGATCGTTCCGCATGACTACCAGCGGATGCTGGTGGCGATCAGCCGCTTCGAGGAACAGGGCATTTCGCATGACAATGCGGTTCTGGAAGCGTTCCGGGAAGTGACGAAGGCGTAAGGAGGACGATGGATATGGGCAAGGCGACGGGTTTTCTGGAATACGTGCGCATGGATAACGCTGATGTTCCGATCGAGGAACGGATCTGCAACTATGAGGAGTTTCATCGCCCGCTGAATGTGGTGGAGCGTCAGAAGCAGGGTGCGCGGTGTATGAACTGCGGGGTTCCGTTCTGTCAGTCGGCAATGGTGCTGAACGGGATGGTGACGGGCTGTCCGCTGCACAACCTGGTTCCGGAGTGGAATGATCAGATCTATCGCGGCCACTTTGATCATGGTTATGCGCGGCTGGCGAAGACGAGTAATTTTCCGGAGTTTACGGGCAGAGTTTGTCCGGCGCTGTGCGAGAAGGCGTGCATCAACGGGGAGGATTCGGATCCGGTAACAATTCACGATAATGAGCTGTTTCTGATTGAGACGGCATTCGTCAACGGTACGGTGAAGCCGCGTGTTCCAAGGGTGCGATCAGGAAGAAGGGTGGCTGTGATCGGCAGCGGTCCCAGTGGTCTTGCGGTGGCGGATACGTTAAATCACCGGGGACATCAGGTGACGGTGTTTGAGCGCGATGAGGCGGTTGGCGGATTGTTACGCTTTGGGATTCCAAACATGAAGCTGGATAAGCGTGTGATTGACCGGCGGCAGAAGCTGATGGAGGCGGAGGGCGTTGTCTTCCGGTGCAATACGAACATTGGCAAAGACGGTGATGTGACCCCGGAACTGTTGAAGAAGGAATATGATGCGATCGTGCTGGCCTGCGGAGCAAGAAGAGCAAGGACGCTGCCGGGCGTGGATCCGCAGAAGATCGGCGGCGTCTATTATGCGGTCGATTTTCTTGGCTCGACGACGCGTGCGCTTGCAAAGGCAAAGGGACATGGCATAAAGGATCTGGAGGAGGCCGGCGGCTACATCTCGGCGAAAGGAAAGAATGTCGTCGTTGTGGGCGGCGGCGATACGGGCAATGACTGTATCGGCACCTGTATCCGTCATGGCTGTGCGTCCGTGACGGCGCTGGAGATGATGCCGCAGCCGCCGAAGGAGCGGGCAGAAAACAATCCGTGGCCCGAGTGGCCGAAGGTGCTGAAGGTTGACTATGGGCACCAGGAAGCGATCCATGTGTTTGGGAAGGATCCGCGTGTCTATTCGACGACGGTCAAGGAAGTGCATACGGATGCGAAGGGAAATATCGCCGAGATCGAGACCGTCAGAGTCCGTTTCAAGGATGGGAAGATGGTCGAGGAAGAAGGCAGTGAAGAGGTTCTTCCGTGTGAGCTTCTTCTGATTGCGGCAGGATTCACAGGCTGCGAGAGCTATGTGAGTGACGCGTTCGGCGTCAGTGTCACAAACCGCGGCCGCATCGAGACGGAGCTTGATCATTACGCTGCCAGTGAACGTGGAATATTCACGGCAGGTGATATGCACCGGGGCTCATCCCTTGTTGTGTGGGCGATTACAGAGGGCCGTCAGTGTGCACAGGAGGTGGACCGGTATCTGATGGGATATTCGGAGCTGGTTGAATCATAAGGATACGAGAATCATCACACGAAACAGTGCAGGCATAAAAAGCGCCTGCATTTTTTCATGCATGCAGACACAAATTGGAACATATATAAGAAATGTGTTGATATTTATGTGTTCTGGCCGATAATATATTGAAGATTATATCAAGTCATTGAGGAGAGGGTATGAAGAAATTGATCTGCAGTCTTTTTTCTGTTGCAATGATCCTTACTCTGAGCACCAGTCCGATTCATGCGGAAGATACCGGTGAATCATCGGGGGGGGGGGTACAGTAATTCTTCCTACAGCAGAACCAACTGAACAGCAGAGTGACCAAAGTAAAGTGACAACAGACGAAACAAGCAAGGACACACCTGCCAGCCCAGGTGCCACAGCAGAAGCTTCCGCAGATCCGTCTGCAACTCCAACAGCGACAACGGATGTGCCAGCAACAACATCTTCCGCTGATACTGAGAAAACAATTGCTCCCAAAGCGGCAGCAATACCAGAAGCGAGTGCTGAACCAACTCCGGAAGCGACAGCAGATTCATCCGCTTCCCTTTCTTCCGCGCCGGTATTTAAAGCACCTGCAACTTCCACGGCGACATTGGAACAAGGAATTGCGTTCAATGTAGCCATCATGAAGCTGGCAGGCAACAGTGACGCAAATCCTCATGACTTATGGCGCTATGATACCAGCATTCAAGCCTTTACCCGTTCTTCGGCACCTGCTTCTGGCGTTACGACGGCGGATATTTCCGCATCGCAGAACGGCTCTATTGTTGCATGGTTTGACAGTTCAACCGGAACAGTTTACTGGTACTCGAAAGCGGATAAGATAATGCTGAATGCAAATAGTGATCAGTTGTTTTATCGTATGAAGGCTATCAAGAACATTGATACCAAGGACTTTGATACAAGCAAGGTAACAAGTATGTCCGATATGTTCTCTTACTGCGAAAGTCTCACTTCTTTGGACGTTTCAAACTGGAAGACCAGCAATGTAACTGACATGTATTGTATGTTCTACCACTGCGAAAGCCTCACTTCTTTGGACGTTTCAAACTGGAATACCAGCAATGTAACAAACATGAAACTAATGTTCGACGCCTGCAAAAGCCTCACTTCTTTGGACGTTACAAAATGGAATACCAGCAATGTAACAAACATGAATCAAATGTTCATCTCCTGCGAAAGTCTCACTTCTTTGGACGTTTCAAAATGGAATACCAGCAATGTAACTGACATGTTTGAAATGTTCAAAGGATGCAAGAGTCTCACTACGATTGATGTTTCAAACTGGAATACCAAAGCACAGTGGATGGGTTGGATGTTCGAGAACTGCAGCGGTCTGAAATCCATTACCTTTGGCTCGAATTTTAAATATACTTCTTTTGATGCAGAAAACATATTTCCCACCCCTTCAACAACCGTTTCCGGTGTGAAATCCAATGGTAAGTGGGGACGTGACTCCGAAATGGCATCTCAGTCTTATGATGCTGTCGGGCTTGGCCATCTCGGCCTGACAAGTAGCGTCTTGAAGGGTACATGGTATGCACAAAGAGATGCTATCATCACCTTTGACTCAAATGGTGGTACACTGCCGGATGAGAGCAAGCGCAAGTCTGTTATGGTCCATAATACATATGGCGAGCTTCCGGTGCCAACATTTACAGGTCATAACTTCACCGGCTGGTTTACTTCAGCCGCAAGCGATGGTATTCCAGCGACAGCTGATACCGTTTGCAAGGGAGACACGACACTCTATGCCCATTGGGATGCTAAAACTTATCTTTTTAAGTTCGACATTAATTATCATAAGGCTGGTGGCGCTCCAGACGATATGCCAGTGCAGTTTGGAAACCCAATACCACAGCCGGACCTTTCTAATATGGCAAATTATGAGGGAGTAATATTCTCCGGATGGTACTTGGATCCTGAATGTACACGGGAGTTCACATTGTTTGGAGATCAATTAGATAAGGAAATAGTGGACGATTATTTCGGCACAGAGACTACGTTAACACTTTATGCAGGCTGGAAGGCTGCTGCAGCTCCTTCTGCAACCCCTTCTGCAACAGCATCCACACATTCAAAAACATCAAACGGCAGTATCTTCTTCCCGATCACATCGGCACAGAAATTCATTCCTGCAACCGGTGCTGGCGGGGGAAATAACAACTGAGGATTTGATTTCTTATACCAGGTCTGTGCATCAAATGGCGGACCTGGTTTTTATGCTTGCAGGGGACTGTTAACCTGCTGCATGCATGCGAATGACGGTGTTGACAATCAGTTCTTATATCCGATAATTTTGGCAGACACTGGGAGCTTAGAGACAACTGCTTCCTGAGGTATATATGAACGATGAAGAACTTGCGCAGGTGATTGCCTTGCGGCATGACATGCATGCACATCCGGAACTTTCTGGAAAAGAAGAACGTACACGCAGGGTGTTGATGGATTTTGTTCAGCAGCACTCGGACTTTGAAGTGGTTCCCTGCCCTGGCTGGTTCTATGCCTGCCGTCATACGGAACATCCGCAGGCGGCTCCGATCGCTTTCAGGGCAGATATGGATGCTCTGCCGATTGCGGAAACGATGGATCTTCCTTATGCCTCGACGGTGCCTGGCGTCAGCCATAAATGCGGCCATGACGGTCACAGCGCTGCGCTGGCGGGACTGTCGATGGCACTGACTGGAAAGCCTCTTTGCCGCGATGTGTATCTTATTTTCCAGCCCGCGGAAGAAATTGGAACGGGCGGAGAAATGTGCGCCTCCCTTCTGAAGGAAAAGGGGATCCGTGAAATCTATGCGTTTCATAATCTCGGCGGTTATCCGGAAGGAGCTGTTGTATATCGCCATGGCCTGACCCAGCCGGCATCGATGGGGCTTACGCTGTCGTTTGCCGGAAAGAAGAGCCATGCATCAGATCCTGAACAGGGAATCAATCCCTCCGAAACAATTGCACGCCTCGTATTGTTTCTGAAAGAAGCATGCCGCGATCAAAGCAAAGGACTTCTGCTCGCTACCGTCGTACAGATCGAAGCCGGCAGCAGAAACTTCGGCATCTCGGCCGGAAGCGGCTCGCTCTCTGTCACTCTGCGGGCGGAAGCTGAAGCGGAGATGAACCGGCTGAAAGAGGCTCTCTGCAGCGAAGCACAGAAGCTAGCGTCCGCACAGCATCTGAAGCTGTCTGTTTCCATCTCTGATCTCTTTCCGGAGACCAGAAACGATGAAACCTGTCTGAACCGGGTCATTTCTGCCGCAAAGCAGAATGGCTATTCAACGATTCCTATGCCGGAACTTTGGCGCGCCTCCGAAGACTTTGGCAGCTATCTTCACCAGTGCCCCGGCGCGATGTTCTATCTCGGAAATGGCGAAACGTGGCCCGTCCTCCACTCCGAGGCGTATGATTTCAATGATCATCTGCTGGAACGCGCTGTCCAAATGTTTGCCTCACTGATTTAATAATTAGGAATGTTTTTTTCACTTCGATTTCATTGTGTTTTATCTGCCCGCTGGGTTATGATGATGGAGCACATCGGATCGTGTGCAGACGTATTTTTTCTTAAGAGAACCGCACTCACATCCCAGGCGGTTCTTTTTATTTGCATGCTTGGGGAGGAAAGGGGAAAACCTATGAATAAAAAATCACCAATGAACATCATCGAACCGGTATTTGACATTACATATCTTGCCTTTGATTTGATTGCCGGGATTATCTTTTTTGCTAAAGCGCAGGGCAGGCCAGTGTTGATCCTGTACGGGATTCTGGCCCTGCTGCTAGGGGCGGGCGACGCATTTCATCTCGTCCCCCGCGTGGAACGTTATTTGAAGGGCGAAAATGAACGTACTGAGTGGAAGCTTGGACTTGGACTTGCCGTATCATCGGTGACTATGACGGTGTTTTATTTTCTGCTGTATGCGATCTATGGAATGCTGTATGGCTGGCCTTCGCCTGTTTTTGCTGTGGTTGTATTTGGATTTGGTATCGCGCGTATCGTGCTCTGCTTCTTTCCGCAGAACAACTGGTTTCACCATGAGGGGAATCTGCGCTGGTCCCTGTACCGGAATATTCCGTTTGCGATTGTCGGGGTTGCGATGATTGCTTTGGAGCTGTCTGCCGGTACCGCGTATGGCGTTCATATGGCCATTGCGATTGCGATCAGCTTCGGCTGCTATCTGCCAGTGACACTTTTTGCCAAGAAACATCCGGCGATTGGTGCCTTGATGATGCCAAAGACGCTGGCCTATGTCTGGATGATTGCAATCGGTCTTTCACTGCTCGGCTGAATGTAACAAATGAAAGAAAATGCTTTAGTTACAAAAAACTTTCATGGAACTTTGAAAAAACGGGTTGAAACAAAAAGCGGGCACCGTATAATAGGCATATCTTCACTAAAAACCAGCAGGAGGGAAAACATGAAGAACGTATTTAAAGGGGGTATGGCTGTCGCTATGTGCATGGCACTGGCGGCATGCGGTTCCGGAAGCTCGACAACCCCGGCTTCAACAGCAGGATCCGATAACGCAGCAGCGTCTACCACTTCGGAAGTAAAGAAGTTTAAGCTTGGCGGTTCCGGCCCGATTTCCGGAAATGCGGCTGTTTATGGTACAGCGGTTATGAACGCTGCCCAGATTGCCGTTGATGAGATCAACGCCAAGGGCGGTCCTGTCCAGTTTGATTTCAAGTTTGAAGACGATCAGGCAGATTCTGAGGCGGCTGTAAATGCGTACAACACGCTGGCAGACTGGGGCATGCAGGTGTCGCTGGCTACGACAACTTCCGGTGCCGGCCAGGCTGTTTCGCCGCTTTATAAAGAGGATCAGACATTTGCGATTACACCGTCCGGCTCCTCGACCGCTGTGATCTTTGATGATTCAGGCACAGCGTATGGCAATGTGTTCCAGATGTGCTTCACCGATCCTAACCAGGGAGTCGCTTCCGCTGACTATCTGAGTGAGCATCCGGATCTCGGCAGTAAGGTTGCGGTCATTTATCGTAATGACGATAACTATTCCACCGGCATTTACAACACATTCGTTGATCAGGCTGCCAAGGATGGACTGGATGTAGTCTATACGGGAACCTTCACAAAGGATGCGCCCGACTTCTCGGTTCAGGTACAGCAGGCACAGGCCGCTGGCGCCGACATCGTTTTCCTTCCGATTTACTATCAGCCGGCTTCTCTGATTCTGCAGGCTGCTAAGACCGCAGGCTATACGCCGACATTCTTCGGATGCGATGGTATGGATGGTATCCTGACGCAGGAGAACTTCGATACATCTCTGGCAGAAGGTCTGTACATGCTTACACCGTTCTCTGCAGATTCCACGGACGAAAAGACGCAGGCATTTGTCAAGGCTTACGAAGACAAGTTTGGTGATGTTCCGAACCAGTTTGCGGCCGACGCATATGATGCAGTCTATGCGATTGCTCAGGCACTGGAAGCTTCCGGCGTAACGGCGGATGATGACAATGCGACAATCTGCGACGCTCTTGTTAAGCAGTTTACAACGATGAAGTTCCAGGGCATCACCGGTACTGGCGATATTACATGGAACGAAAATGGTGAAGTGTCCAAGGGACCGCGTGCAATTGTGATCCAGAACGGCACTTACGTAAGCGCAGAGTAAGTACAGCGATTTCCAGTGTTTTACAGAAGGGCTTTTCAGCACTTTCGCTGAAGGCCCTTCTTCTGCATTACAATACGTTTGGTGCATGAAAGGGGAAGGAGGAGCACAATGACCTTTCTGACATATCTGATCAGCGGGCTCAGTCTGGGAAGCGTGTACGCTCTCATTGCGTTGGGGTATTCCATGGTTTACGGCATTGCCCGAATGCTTAACTTTGCGCATGGTGACATCATCATGGTTGGCGCCTATGTCGCATTCTTTGCGGCGACGTCATTTTCACAATCCGCCGGCATTTCAACGTTTCTGGCGATCGTGCTGTGCATGGTGCTGGGCGTTGTCATTGAATATCTTGCGTACCGGCCGCTGCGGCAGGCACCGAGCCTTGCCGTTTTGATTACGGCCATCGGCGTTTCTTATTTTCTTGAAAACGCGGCGCAGATCCTTTGGGGCGCCGATTCCAAATTCTTTCCTGCCAATTTCATCAAAGAAGGCGGGCTGAATCTTGGCGGCGTATCCATTACCTGGGTCAGCCTCATCACGATCTGCGTATGCGTCGCGATTATGCTTGTACTGACACTGTTTATTAACCGCACCAAGACGGGGCGGGCGATGCGTGCCGTTGCCGAGGATCGCGGGGCAGCGACATTGATGGGGATCAATACCGATCACATCATTTCCCTGACATTTGCGATCGGCTCAGCCCTTGCCGGCGTGGCGGCGGTGCTGCTGGCGTCGACGTATCCTTCTATTTCGCCGACGATGGGCTCGATGCCTGGCATTAAGGCGTTTACGGCAGCGGTCCTTGGCGGGATCGGATCGATTCCGGGTGCCTTTGTCGGCGGACTGATGCTGGGTGTGATTGAAAATCTGTCGAAGGCCTATATTTCGCAGCAGCTTTCCGATGCGATCGTTTTTGCGGTGCTGATTGTGATTCTGCTTCTGAAGCCGAACGGGCTGCTTGGCAAGAAGAAGCGGATCAAGGTATAAGGAGGAAGCGACGATGAAATTCAATTTGAAGGGTCTTTTCTCCGGGAAGAAGGGCAATCGTACCGCTTCCTTTGCGCTGGTGATCGTGCTGTATGTGGTGTTGATGATTCTTTCGGCTTCCGGTGTTCTGGGCCGAAAGTATTCGAGCCTGCTGGTGCCGGTGTGCTGCTATATTGTTGCGGCGCTGGGATTGAACATGAATGTTGGTATCTCTGGTGAGCTGAACCTTGGACAGGCCGGCTTCATGTCGATTGGAGCTTTTACGGCGGTTATAGTTTCGGGAATGATGAACCTTGGCGGATCTGCGAATGGCATCGTGGTGCTCATTGTTTCGATGCTTGTGGGTACGCTGGCGGCAGGTGTCTTTGGCTGGCTGATTTCGGTGCCGGTATTAAAGCTGGAAGGTGACTATCTGGCGATTGTGACCCTGGCCTTCAACCAGATCATTGTCTCGCTGCTGAACAATATGTATCTCGGTGTGGATGGCAGCGGCCTTCATTTTTCCTTCATTACGAATTCGGTTCAACTGGGCGATGGCGGCAAGATGCTCGTCAGCGGACCGATGGGAGCGACCGGTGTCAAGACGGTATCCAACTTTACGGCTGGCTTTCTGTTGATTGTGATTGCGCTTCTTGTTATCTACAACCTTATTTACAGTAAGAGCGGGCGCGCGATTGAAGCGTGCCGTGACAATCGTATTGCGGCCGAGACGATCGGCATTCCGGTTGCCAGGACGAAGACGCTTGCCTTCGTTGTTTCAGCAGCTCTGGCCGGTGCGGCTGGCGCATTGTATGCATTGAATTATTCTTCGTTTGCCGCGAGCAAGTTTGACTTCAACCTTTCGATTCTGATTCTGGTTTATGTGGTGCTGGGCGGCCTTGGCAATATGACCGGTACGATCATTGCGACAACGTTACTGGTGGTGCTGCCGGAGGCGCTGCGTTTCCTGTCCACGTATCGTATGCTTATTTATGCGATTGTGCTGATTGTGATTATGATCGTTTCGAATAATCCGAAGATGAAAGAGAAGCTGCGTGCATTGAAGCCTCGGTCCAGAAAGGAGGCGGAACATGTCGAATGAAGTGGTTCAGCCGGTTCTTGAGGTTACGAATCTCGGTATTGATTTCGGCGGTCTGACAGCTGTCAACAATCTGGATATGACGATTTATCCCAATGAAATTGACGGTCTCATTGGCCCTAATGGCGCCGGGAAGACGACGGTCTTCAATATGTTGACGAAGGTTTATCAGCCTTCGCGTGGTACGATTTTATTGAACGGTGTGGATACGAAAGATATGACGCCGGTTGATGTGTCCAAGGCCGGGATCGCCCGTACGTTCCAGAATATTCGTTTGTTTTCGAACATGTCGGTTCTGGATAATGTTAAGTCGGGGATGCACAATCATATTTCCTATTCGATGCTGGATTCCGTGTTCCGTACCGGAAAATTCCGCAACGAAGAACGTCTGCTCGATGAAAGGGCAATGGAGCTGCTGGAGATCTTTGACCTTGATGAGGCGGCGGACCGTGAAGCGGGCAACCTGCCTTATGGGATGCAGCGGCGTCTTGAGATTGCCCGCGCCATGGCGACGCAGCCTAAGCTTCTTCTGCTGGATGAGCCGGCGGCTGGCATGAATCCGCAGGAGACGGAAGAGCTGATGGCAATGATCCGTGAGGTGCGGGACCATTTCCATATTTCGATTCTGCTCATTGAGCATGATATGAAACTCGTGATGGGCATCTGCGAGAAGATTACGGTGCTGAACTTTGGAATGCGTCTGGCACAGGGGACGCCGGCGGATATTCAGAATAATCCGGACGTCATCAAGGCGTATCTCGGCGATTAAGGAAGGGAGAGAGAAATGCTGAAGGTAGAGAATCTGGTTGTTCGCTACGGCATGATCGAAGCCGTGAAGGGCATCTCCTTCCATGTCGATGATGGTGAGATCGTTACGCTGATCGGTGCCAATGGCGCCGGTAAAACGACGACGATGCATGCAATTTCGGGGCTTTTGAAACCGGCTTCGGGCTCCATTGAGCTGGATGATAAGGATCTGGTAAAGATTGCGCCCGATAAGATTATTTCTCTTGGTCTGGCGCAGGTTCCGGAAGGCAGACGCGTCTTTGCGGAGCAGACGGTTCATGAAAACCTTCTGCTCGGTGCTTTTCATCGTAAGGATGCGGACGGCATCCAGAAGGATGAGGAAATGGTCTTTGATCTCTTTCCGCGTCTGAAGGAGCGTTACACGCAGGCGGCTGGTACGCTTTCGGGCGGTGAGCAGCAGATGCTGGCGATGGGGCGTGCGCTGATGTCGGCGCCGAAAATTCTTCTGCTCGATGAGCCGTCGATGGGATTGTCACCGCTGCTTGTAAAGGAAATCTTCCACATTATTGAGACGATCAATAAGGAGAAGGGTGTTACGGTGCTTCTGGTGGAGCAGAATGCGCGCATGGCATTGTCGATTGCGGACCGTGCCTATGTTCTGGAAACAGGAAAAATCACGCTGGAGGGTACAGGCGCTCAGCTGGCGTCGGATCCGCGTGTGCAGAAGGCATATCTGGGAGGATAATGTATGTATATTAAGGATCACATGACGAAGAACCCGGTGACTGTTACGGGGGACGTTTCGCTGTCAAAGGCAACCGAAATCATGGGACAGGGAAAGTTCCATCGTCTGCCGGTTGTGGACGGGGACGGAAAGCTGATTGGCCTGGTTACGGGCGGGCTTGTGGAAGAGTCGTCCGGTGCCCGCAACACGTCGCTTTCAATCTATGAGCTGAACTATCTTCTGAATCGCACAAAGGTGTCCGACATCATGATCCGGGATGTGGTGTCGATCGGACCGGATGAGTTTCTGGAAGAGGCGGCGCTGCGGATGGAGAATAACGAGATCGCGGCGCTTCCTGTTGTCGATCAAGACAATAAGGTGATCGGCATCATTACGGAGAAGGATATCTTCAAGGCCTTTGTCGATCTGATGGGCTATACGATTCAAGGGACCCGCTTCGTAATTAAAGTTGAGGATCGCCCGGGTGAGTTTGCCAAGATCTGCAAGCTGTTTGCGGATGAGGATGCGAACCTGGAAGGCATTGCGGTCTATCATAATGAAGAGCGTGGCGTCGAATGTGTCATCAAGGCGACCGGTGAAGTTTCCGTTGAGAAGATGCAGAAGGTTCTGGAGGATGCGGGCTTTGAGCTTGTGGACATTCTGCAGATCAAGAAAGACGGATCGACCCAGCATTATCCGGTACATTAAGGAGCTGCCCTGTGCAGTTTCTTTTTTTGCACTGTCACATTGACGAATGTCTATGCGATGAATAAGATATCACATAGAAAGGCGTCTATGTGATATGGACTGTGACCAGAAAGAAACGATGGATGCGATGCGGGCGGCTGAGATCTGCCGGGCGCTCGGAGATCTGCACCGGATTCAGATTGTGGAACTTTTGATGAATGGTGAGCTGTGCGGATGCAGGCTGCTGGAACATTTTCGGATTACGCAGCCGACGCTGTCGCATCATATGAAGATTCTGGCGGAATGCGGCCTGGTTCATTGCCGCAAAGAGTGGAAGAATACGTTCTATTCACTGGATTGCGAGACTTTAATGGAGTTTCGTAACTATATCGAGCATTTGAACTGCGGCGATGGCTGCCGCAAGAGGGCAGAGGACTGCCGGTGTGGGGAGTGATTTTATGCAGAAACAACAAGGGGGTATCAGCTGTTTTCAGCGCTATTTGTCGGTGTGGGTATTGCTTTGCATGGGGACTGGAATTCTGATCGGTCATTTTATTCCTGCTGTACCAGAATTGCTTGGGCAGATGGAAGTGGATGGTATTTCGATTCCGATTGCCATTTTAATCTGGATCATGATCTATCCGATGATGGTTAAGGTTGATTTTCAGAGTGTGCGGGAAGTTGGAAAGAACCCGAAGGGATTGTTTGTGACCTGGATCGTGAACTGGCTGATCAAACCGTTTTCAATGTACGTGCTGGCGTACTTGTTTTTGTTTGTTGTGTTTGGGCGCTGGATTTCACCGGATCTTGCCAGACAGTATCTGGCCGGGGCGGTGCTGCTTGGGGCGGCGCCATGCACGGCAATGGTATTTGTCTGGAGTACGCTGGTAGATGGAAACCCTGCCTATACGGTGGTGCAGGTGGCGACGAATGATCTGATTATTCTGGCAGCGTTCGTTCCGATTGTGAAGTTCCTTCTGGGAGTGTCGAATGTTTCGGTGCCGTATGGGACATTGTTTGTCAGTGTGTTTCTGTTTGTTGTGATTCCGCTGGCGGCAGGTGTTTTAACCAGAGTGATCGTAACGCGGCGCAAAGGAAAGGAGTATCTGGACAGGGTGTTTGTGCACCGTTTCGATCGGGCGACGACGGTTGGACTTCTGCTGACGCTGGTGCTGATCTTTGCGTCACAGGCGCAGGTGATCCTTGCCAATCCGCTGCATATTGTTTTGATTGCGGTACCGCTGATTGTTCAGACGTTTTTGATTTTCTTTCTGGCTTATGGAATGGCAAAGCTGGTCCGGCTTCCGTTTGATATCGCGGCTCCGGCAGGAATGATCGGGGCATCGAATTTCTTTGAGCTTGCGGTCGCGGTTGCAGTAGCGTTGTTTGGGACAACAAGCCCTGCAGCTTTGGCAACGACGGTTGGTGTACTAACAGAGGTGCCGGTGATGTTGACGCTGGTGAAGATCGCGAAACATACGAAAAACTGGTTCCCCGGGTGAACATGCGTGTATGACCAGACTGAAGATTGGTTTCATTTGTACGCACAATGCGTGCCGAAGTCAGATTGCAGAAGCTATGGGAAGACATTTGGCTGCAGATGTGCTGGAAAGCTGTTCCGCAGGAACGAATATCAAAGAAGCGATTGATCCAGCCGCGGCCAGACTCATGAAGGAGCACTATGGCATCGATATGATCAAAGAAGGCCAGTATACAAAACCCCTGGCAGAAATTGGCAGCGTCGATATTGTGGTGACGATGGGGTGCGGCGTGCAGTGTCCTTCGCTGCCCTGCCAGCAGCGGTTTGACTGGGGATTGGAAGATCCTACGGGAAAAGACGATGCCGCATATCTGCGGGTGATGGAAGAGATTCGACAAAAGATCGTGATGTTAAAGGAACAGATTCTTGCGGAATCTATGCGCTGATCTGTGTGACTTTCCAGGAACAATGGCTGTCCAGGCTCATTATCCCGGATGGCTTTTTTGTTGTTGATAGAGGAAATGGTGCTGGCACGAGTGCTGATGACACTGGACCATATTGGGTATTATTGGGGAGGGACGCTTCCGGTTCCAGCCTGGTTTCAGATGACCGGGCGTTTATATGTCCTGGGAGCGATGATGCGTCTGCTCAATGATTTCCTGGGAAATAGTCTGGGCAGACAAAGTAAAGGAAGAGCGTTAAGACTCGCGGTTTTATGGAAGAAACGGAAAAGTGCGGCAGTTTCTTTGCTAGAATATTCCCAGGTAAATACTATGAACTGGAATGATCTGCTTTTTTATGTATTGGATGCGATCGTGATGGCGACGCTGTTTAAGATGCGCAGAGATTCTAAACGCATCGAAGTGGCTACGAAACTTGGACCGCGCTGGGTGATTCCGTGTATTTTCTGGGGCATTGCGGCGATCGGGCTCTTTAATTATTCAGGCGTTTTCCGGGTGATTCAGACAGCTTTGCTGGTTATTATGGGAGTTCTGTACTGGGGATTGAACTCGGGTCTTTCACCGGATGGGATTGTAATGATCGGTAAGCTGTATCCGTATCAGAAGCTGAAGTCCATTAAGGTGGATGATGAGGGGCATCGCGTTGAATTCAGCAAGGGGGCGGCGCCTGCCTATATTGACTTCAACGAGGATCAGATGAAGGAAGTGCATCGTTATCTTTCGAAAAATGCTGGTCTTCCCGTCAAAAGCGTGCGGCGAAAATAAGTTGACATTTCCCATAATAATAGGGAAAATTAGCAGGTTATGTCGGTAAAGGAAACAAAACGGAATAAAAAAGCAGAGAAACTGCTGGCGATCCTTCTGCTCATCGGCGTCGTGACGTTGATGGTTTTAATCATCGTTAAGATTTTTGGGCCGCGTCTTTCGACGCTGTTCACGCTGCTGAAGGATAATGACGAGAATGAAATCAGTGCCTATCTGAATGCGGAAGGTGAACTATCGGGTTTGTTTTCCGTATTTATGATGTCCGCTCTGCAGGTTATCAGTATCTTTATTCCGGGGATTGCGGTCCAGGTCGTTGCCGGCGTGATTTATGGCTGGTGGAAGGCCTTTGCGATGACGTATCTTGGCTTTATCTTTGGCAATGTGCTGGTGTTTTCGGTTGCCCGCAGGTTCTCGGGAGTTATCAAGGATCTGATGGAAATGACCAACCGGAAAAATTCACTTGTTGATAAAATCAATAACTATTCACCGGCGTTTGTGCTGGGATTGGCATATATGATTCCGGGCATCCCTAACGGTTTCATTCCTTACTTTGCTTCGCAGATCAATATTGCACTGAAGCCGTTTACAGTGGCTGTTGCGGCGGGAAGCATTGTTCAGATTCTTCTCAACTGCATCGCGGGACATTATCTGATCCGTAAGAATGTTGCGGCTGTCGTTGCGGTGTTTGGTCTGCAGGTGATATTGATTTATCTGGTTGCGAAAAATCGCGCCAAATTTCTTTCCTGGATCAGCAGCCGTCAGACGGGAAAAACAAAAGACACAGGCGCCGATGTATCATCGGCGAAGGAATAGATCTCTAACTGCGGCGAATGTCTGCAGTTTTCTTTTAGGAGAAATGATATGAACATCACGGTATTTCTTGGCTCGACATTTGGATCAAAGAAACAGTATGCATCGGATGCTGAGAGGATTGGTACATGGATCGGTGAGCATCATCATACGCTGATCTATGGGGGCGCCAGCGTTGGGACCATGGGAATTCTTTCTTCAGCAGCGAAAGAAGCCGGAGCGTATGTGATTGGCATTATGCCGCAGTTTCTGGTGGACCGCGGTGTAGCAAACAATGATGGTCTGGATGAGCAGATTGTTGTTGAAAATATGGATGAGCGAAAGAAACTGCTCATTGGAAAAGCGGATGTCCTGGTCACTCTGCCTGGCGGTCCGGGGACGCTGGAAGAGCTTGCGGAAGCAGTATCTGCGAAGAAACTTGGCACTTTCAAAGGTGATGTGCTCATCTATAACCCTGATGGTTTTTATGATTCGCTGCGCAGGCAGTACCAGCATATGGCCCGGGAAGGTTTCTTCCCTGTGGAGAGCATGGAAATGATTCGCTTCTGTGACTCGATGGATGAACTTCTTAGCACTTTGGAATCAGAATGTTAGATTACTGCAGGTGTATTTCTAACGTATTCGCGCAAGTGCAGAAAATGTAGCTGAATGTAGTTGAATATATCAAACGGGATGATAAGCGCTGCCTGATTCAAAGTACATTTCCTGGCAATCTGGTGAGGGATCGGATTTTTCTGATTCTTGGTGAGCGCAGCACTCCGACCGGGGATGTTACGCTGAAGTGTAAAATCGCAAGCAAACGGAAGAAAAACCGCCTCGGATCCATTTTGAAATGTTAAAATATTAGCATTCGAAGAAACTGCGGAACCGGTATCTGAAGATGCCGGAGGATGGCGCTGCTGAAGCAGGGCTCGGGCTGCAGACAGGATGAAACAATCAGGGAGAAACAGAAACGGCTGAAGCCGTGGATTTGTATATCACGAAGGTATGCACAGCGAATGGGCATGCTTTTTTGTAGATTGGAAAGGGGAAACGATCATGCATATTCCAGAAAATTATCTGAGTCCGTCAACGTGCGCCGTGATGACTGCGGCGATGATTCCGGTATGGGCTCATTCCATCCGCAAAGTAAAAAATGAGCTTCCGAAAGAGAAAATTTCCATGATTGGCGTCGGCGCCGCTTTTTCCTTCGTTGCGATGATGTTTAATGTCCCACTTCCCGGCGGAACGACGGGTCATGCGGTTGGAGGTACACTGATTGCTATTCTGCTGGGACCGGAAGCGGCGTGTATCGCTGTTTCTGTAGCACTGTTACTGCAGGCACTGCTCTTTGGGGATGGCGGTATTCTTTCCTTTGGGGCAAACTGCTTCAATATGGCATTTGTACTGCCATTCCTTGGCTATGCCATTTACAAGGCACTGACCAAAGGTGAAGTCAGTACGAAGCGAAGATTACTTGCGGCAGGGCTCGGGTCGTTTGCCGGAATTAATGCGGCAGCCTTCTGTGCCGCCGTTGAGTTTGGCATTCAGCCGGCACTATTCCATGATGCGGCTGGTCAGGCACTGTACTGCCCCTATGGTCTTTCGATTTCGATTCCGGCCATGATGATCGGTCATCTGACAATTTTCGGCCTTGCCGAGGTCATCTTTACGGCTGGTGTACTTGCCTTTATCCTGCGCACGTCACCTTCCATGGTCCTGAATACTTCCAAAGACACAGGCGAAAGGAAGCCGCTGTACCTTCTATTGACGGCCCTGGTTGTTCTGGTGCCGCTGGGATTACTTGCGGATGGAACTGCCTGGGGCGAATGGGGTGCGGATGAAATCGCCATGGATGCCAGCGCCGGAAGCGCTCTGGGCTATACACCTGCAGGAATGGCGGGCGGATTTGAATTAAGTACACTTTTCCCTGATTATACGGTGAGCGGCATGCCGGATGTTCTTGGCTATATTGTCAGCGCCGTGATAGGTGTTTCCCTGTTAATCATTGTGTTCCGCCTGATGGGTGGCGCTAAGAAAGGACCAGTCTACTCCAGATGAGCAGCTTACTTCCGTCATGGATGGAAGAGGAACCATGTCCTGTCCCTGGAAAGGGACAGGATGGTTTTATTACGCGTTCGCTTCTTGCGTTTGTCCGGCTGTTTGAACGGATCGATTTAAATAAACGCGCTGATTCGGAAAAGGCCCATGCCGGCGTCAAACTGCTGGCGGCATTTTCGATGATACTCATGATGGCACTGTCGCCGGCGTTTGGATTTACTTTGTGCATAGCGGCAGTGTTTCTTTTGTTTCTGAGCATGCAGCGGCTGGAAGTGCTGCAGGAAGTGATGCGCAGCGCTGCCGGAGCGGCTATGCTGTCATTTCTGATTCTGGTTCCGGCTTATTTCCTTTCCGGATCCATGACGTTTATCACCATATCGGTGAAAGTGTTTCTGTCCGTGGCGATGTTAACGTATGTGTCCGTGACTTCCCCATGGAACCGGCTGACCGCTTCTTTGAACCGCATCCATATTCCTTCGATTGTTGTCTTTATTCTGGATCTGACACTGCGCTATATAGCAATTCTTGGCCGCAAAGCTGAAGAAATGTTAACGGCACTGCGCCTTCGCAGCATCGGTAAAAGCGAAGATCACCGGCGCAGCTTTTCCGGGATTGCCGGAACCCTGTTTCTGAAGGCGGCGGAATATGGTCATCAAACGGCAGATGCGATGGAATGCCGGCTGTATGATGGAACCATACATACGGAACAAAGAAGCCGCAGAAACGCCTGGGATATCGCACTTCTCGCGGTGCTTGGTGCATTTGTGCTTCTGTTTCTATATTCAATGAGGTAAGGATGAGCGAAGAACTAATACAGCTTGAACACGTTTCCTACAGCTATGGCGATGTGCCGGCTCTGTGCGATGTTTCCTTTTCGATTCAAAAGGGCGAATGTATCGGCATCGCCGGTGACAATGGCAGTGGAAAAACAACGTTATTGAAACTGCTGAACAGTCTGCTATTCCCTCAGCAGGGCAGCTGGTATTTTCAGGGCAAAGAAATCAATGCCGCCGCAATGAAAAATCCACAGACATCAAAAACGCTTCATTCGGCCATCGGCTATGTCTTCCAGAATCCGGAGGTGCAGCTGTTCTGTGCCAGCGTCAGGGAGGAAATATCCTTTGGACCGCGTCAGCTGGGACTTTCTGCGATGGAAGTGAATCAGCGCACGGACGATGTCATGGCGATGCTGGATCTTCAGGATCTTGCAGAACGGGCACCCTATCATCTCAGCGGCGGAGAACAGAAGAAGACTGCACTTGCCAGTATTCTGGCAATGAATCCAATCGTTCTGATTCTGGATGAGCCGCTGAACGGACTGGACCGAAGGTCGCGGCAATGGATGCTGTCATTTTTAAAGCAATGGAAACAGGCCGGCAGAACGCTGCTGTTATCAAGCCACGATGAGACGCTCTTGCACAGTATTCCGGACCGGATTTTGGAACTGAATGAGAAACATACCATCATTTATGATGGCCTTAAGGAGAACTGGAATGGATCAGAAGGAACTGCGTCAGCTGCTGCAGCAGTATAAACAGGGGCAGCTGAAGGAAGAGGACGTTCTGCTGAAGCTCAAGGAAGCGCCCTATAAAGATCTTGGCTTTGCCAGGCTGGATACGCATCGCGCACTTCGTCAGGGGCTGGCAGAAGTAATCTATGGCGCCGGTAAAACGGCACTGCAGATTGAAGCGATTGCGCTTGCCGCATGGAACAGCGGCCAGAAGACAATTCTTGTAACCCGCATGAACAAAGAAAAGGAACAGGAGATCGAATCCCATCAGCCCCCATTTGCGATTCATTACAACGAAACGGCACAGGCCGCTGTTTTCGGGGAAGTCCCTGTACCGGATGGTCTGGGGACGATTGTCGTTGCGACGGGAGGAACCAGCGATCAGAATGTGGCCGAAGAGGCCGTACTAACAGCACAGGCCTTTGGCAATGAAACAATCCGGCTGTACGACGTCGGTGTTGCCGGTCTGCATCGTCTGTTAAGCAGCCTCGATGTACTGATGTCCGCCAATGTGGTCATTGCGATTGCCGGCATGGAAGGAGCCTTGGCAAGTGTGGTCGGAGGTCTGGTGGACTGCCCGGTCATTGCGGTTCCGACCAGCGTTGGTTATGGCGCTTCCTTTCATGGCGTTTCGGCGCTGCTATCCATGTTGAATTCATGCGCCAGCGGCGTCAGTGTCGTGAATATTGACAATGGGTTCGGCGCTGCTTATCAGGCAAGCATGATCAATCATCCCAAATATGACAGGGAGAACAGAAAATGAAGATACTGTATCTGGAATGCAATATGGGCGCTGCCGGCGATATGCTTGCAGGTGCGCTGCTGGACCTTTTGGACGAAACAAAGCAGAACGAAGTGATCGACAAGCTCAATCACCTCGGCCTGGAAGGTGTGCATGTAACACTGGAAAACAGCACCAAATGCGGAATAGCCGGAAAGCATTTCCGCGTCATCGTCAACAAGGAAGAGGAAAAGAGCCTCGATGAATCATGTGATCATTCTGAGCATCCGCTGGAAGCGGAACATCATCACCATCATCACGCTTCCATGGCATCCATTCAGCAAACCATCGAATCCTTCCCGCTTCCACAGGAAGTTACAGACAAAATTCTGAATGTTTATCGAGAGATCGCTGAAGCGGAAAGCCATGCCCATCAGATGCCGGTCAGTGAGGTTCACTTTCATGAAGTTGGCATGAAAGATGCGATCATGGATATCACTGCGGTCTGTGTTCTGATGGATACGATTGGTGCGCAGCAGGTTGTCGTTTCACCGGTCAATACGGGATATGGTGAGGTTCGCTGTATGCATGGCCTCGTTCCGGTACCAGCGCCGGCAACGGAATATCTGCTGCGTGGAATTCCTTCCTATGCCAAGGAGCGTTTCCGTGGCGAACTGTGTACGCCAACCGGAGCCGCACTTCTTAAAACGTTTGGCACCAGTTTTGGGGTGCGGCCAGTCATGACGGTGGAACGTACTGGCTATGGTATGGGCGAAAAAGACTTTGAAGCGTCCAATTGTGTTCGGGCCTTCGTGGGTGAAACCGTAGAAAAAGACATACCGGAAGAGATTGAGCGACTGGAAACGAATCTGGATGATATGACTGGAGAGGAAATCGGCTTTGCGGTTGAACGGCTGTTTGAAGCCGGTGCGAAGGATGTCTTTACATCTTCGATTCAGATGAAGAAGAACCGGCCGGCAGTGTTGTTAACAGTGCTGTGTGCACCGCAGGATCAAGAAGCCATGCTGAGGTGTTTGTTCCGCTATACGACAACGCTTGGTGTGCGCTATCAGAGGATGAACCGGGCGGTATTGAAACGTGAAATGGAAACAGTTGCGGTGGGGGATGGAACGGTGCGTGTAAAAAAGTCGACCGGCTATGGTACAGACCGTATCAAGGCTGAATATGATGACCTCGCCGCCATCGCCAAAAAGACCGGTCAGACGCTTTGGGAAGTCAAGAAAGAGATGGATCGTAAGTGAAAACCTTAGAAGAAAAAAGAGAAGATCTGCATCGTATTCTGCGGGAAGCGGGCAGTGCGGCGATTGCCTTTTCCGGCGGCGTAGATTCGACGTATCTGCTGAAGGAGGCACATGCGGTCCTTGGGGATCAGGTGATTGCCTATACTGCCGGATCGGTGTTTTTCCCTTCGTGGGAAAACAGTGAGGCGGCTGCTTTCTGCAAAGAGGAAGGGATTGTTCAGAAGAAACTGACATTTGATGTTCTTGGTCAGCCCGGGGTTGCGCAGAATCCTTCGAACCGCTGTTATCTTTGCAAGCATGCGCTGTTTACGGAATTAAAAAAGCAGGCGGAAGCGGATGGGCTTGCCTGCGTTATGGAAGGCACGAACCTGGATGATCTGGGCGACTATCGGCCAGGACTTGTCGCATTGAAGGAGCTTGGCATTCGCAGTCCGCTAAAAGAAGCAGGGATGACGAAGCAGGATATCCGTGATCTTTCGAAGCAGCTGAATCTTCCTACCTGGGATAAGCCTTCTTTTGCCTGCCTGGCTTCGCGTATTTCGTATGACGAAGAAATCACGGAAGAGAAGCTGAAACGGGTTGAGGCGGCGGAAACATTTATGCTGAATCATGGCTTCCGTCAGGTGCGGGTGCGTGTTCATGGTTCACTTGCCCGTATCGAAGTGCTTCCTAAGGATCTGTCACGTTTTGAAGATGAAACGCTGCGCCGGCAGGTTGTTGAGACGCTGAAGGCGGCGGGCTTTGTTTATGTGACGCTGGATCTGGAAGGCTTTCATTCCGGCAGTATGAACCGGATGCTGGAACAGAAGCAGTAAATATCAGACACCGTAAAGCTCGATAAATTTTTCAAAACGCGGCAGGGTAATTGTTAATTCGCCCCGGTGGCTGCCATCGGCGATGCCCTGTCGTATCAGCCGCATTCGATACACATTCAACATCTGGGGAGAAATACCAAGGCTTTCCCGGATGTCTTTGATTGCTGTCTTTCCTGAGGCGATGACGCGGATAACGGTACGGTCCATTTCTGAAAGCTCTGACCAGATTTTTTCATAGGCATATTCAGCGAGATATTGATCGTATTCGTCCAGAAGCTTCTGGTAGTTTTCTTTTTGCTGATAACAGAGGTATCCAAGGATCTGAAAAGCAAACGGGTATCCTTTTGTTTCTTTGGCCATGGCGACGGCTTCTTCGATGGGGATCTGAAGAACGGAAGAGTATCTGTTTGCGATTGCCCCCAGGCTGAGAGGTTCCAGAAGTATTTTCGGGGCCCGATAGAGAAAGGTAAGTGTCTTTTTGTTCTGAAGATTCATGATGTTCTCATACAGGCCGGCCATTACAAGATAGACGGGCATATTTTCGCGGACCAGAATTTGAAAGATTGAGCAGAAGTTTTGGACGAACGGGTTGCTTATGATTTCATCGATGAGAAAAATAATTTTTTTCCCTTTCTTTTTCAGCTCCAGGATCATTTGTTTCAACAGTACTCCGTTGTCTGTTAGTGCTTCATTGGATCGGTTGGAAATGCTGACGCCTGCAACCGTAACGCCAAAATTCAGATGAATGCGCCGCAATTCCGGCTGGCTTTGCAATTCGGCAACGGATGCGGACAGAATGTCCATATCAGAGGCAAGGTTCAGGACGATCCAGTTCCTGTCTGCCGCGTAATGCTGCGAAAGCTCGGAAAGAAGAACTGTTTTCCCGGAGCCGCGGATCCCGGCAACCATGAATGTCTGTGCCGATGGATTCTGCATTGCAAATGTATGAATGATGGTATTTTCCTGCTCAGTACGATCAATGTACTCCTGTGGTTTCTTTCCGAATCCAAGAACAAAAGGATTTTCTATTGCTTTGGTCATGGCATAATTATATTTAATTTTATTTAAAATATCAATTCTTATTTAATGTTATTTAAATCTATTTAAATTGATTATCCGACTATTTTCAGGAAAATTCTAAATATGAATGCTGATCAGGGCTGGTGTGGATCATCCTGAAAGTTCAGAGTAATCTTCTTACCGTTTTCACCAAGCTCGGTGTTTGGAAAGACTGCTCTGGCGGTATCGATTCCTTCTTCCGGATGAGTTTCTGCCGGACTGAAGTGGGTGAGCCAGAGTTTTTTCACTTCGGCTTCTTTTGCCAGCTGCGCTGCCTGCGTGAAAACCATATGCTTTTTCACTTCGGCAGCTTCTGCACGGGCGGGATCCGCATACATTCCTTCGCATATGAAAAGATCCGAATCCTTTGCGGCTGGCACAATGGAGTCACAGACCGTTGTATCGGTGCAGTAGGTGACTTTGATTCCCTTTCTTGGCTTTCCCATTACCTGATCCGGGGTGAAGGCGGCGGTGTCTGTGGTTACGGTGTTTCCCTTTTGAAGCAGATTCCACAGTTTTTTGGGAATGTTCAGGGCAGCGGCTTTGACGGGATCAAAGCGGCCGGCACGATCCAGCACCAGAGAATAACCGTAACAGGTAACGCTGTGGTGGACTTCGAAGGCATGAATGTGCAGCGGCGAATCTTTTTCAAAGTCGAACGACGCATGGGCACCGCTCAATTCAATGCCGTTGAGCTGAAACGGAAAGCCGGCAGTAACGCAGAGGCTGCTTACAACCTGCTGCAGACCTTTGGGGCCGGCAATGGTAACGGGTGCGGTGCGTCCGGACATGCCCATGGACATCAAAAGGCCGGGCAGACCAAGAATGTGGTCCCCGTGAAAGTGCGTGAGCAGAATCAGATCAATGCTGTGGGGGGAGATGCCGGCCGAGGCCATGGCAATCTGCGTGCCTTCGCCGCAGTCAATTAAAATACCGTGACCGTTGTATTGAATATACAGGGATGTCAGCCAGCGGCCGGGTATGGGGCGGGTTCCGCCGCAGCCAAGCAGACATAAATCAAGCATGAAATTCCTCTTTCTTTCCCAAGTATACCGCAAGAAAAAAGGCGCGAATGGTTCAGCGCCTCTCGATCAATGTTCGAATATCCTTTTCATACTGCGGCCCAAGCTTCTGCATCAGATATTCCATGATGCGTTCCTCGCTTTTTTCCGGTTTGCGTTTATAGGCGCTGCGGACGAAGCTGCGGGGGAATACCTGTTCCATCAGGGCGTAGAGGGCGATGCCCCAGCCATAGGGGACGCCGGCCTTTGTTGTTTCATAGGTAAAACCGGCGGTAGTGACGTAGGCAAGCATCTGAAGCTTCGTGATGTGTTTGTCGAACCTGGCGCCGCCCTGTTTCGAGTTGAGACCGGTCAGGGCCCTCAGTTCCTTCGACTTGATCGCATTGGTTCTGGTTAGCGTGCTGATCAGAATGTTTTCCTGGGTGTCGGCGATGCCTTCGTCGACGCGGCTGTCATAGTCGTAGCCGTCGCGGCGGTAGTTGGCAAAGTCGGGGATCCATTCCTTTGAGATGAAGCCGGCACGGTTGTTGAAGAATTTGCCATAGGCAATGGTCGCATCGGCCGTCACTGGTCCCTTCCATTCCCATGGTCCGTCCCTGTCGGCCGCAAACCACAGTTCAGGCGGCGTATGATCTTCGATCGACCAGCCGCTAATGGCATTGGCGAAAAAAGGGAGGAAGCCGTAATCGTGGATGATCTCTTCCATGTCCGAGGCGGAATGGATCATCTTCATAGTGCGGCATCCAGTACCTTTTTGACGTTCTCCTTGATTGTCTTATAGGAGTCTGAAGGCGTGCATTCGTAGATCTTTTTGTCGTCGACGAAAAAAGTCGGGACGTGGTAGTAGTCATACTGGTCCGCAATTTCCGGGTGCACCGTTTCATCGATGCGCTGAATCAGCAGCTTCGAATAAGGTGGATACTCTGTCTTGAGTTCGGTGATCGCTTTGCGGGCAGACAGGCAGTAGGGGCAGTCTTCGATATAGAACAGAACTATTTTTTTCATGTCTTCAGAATAGCGCATTCTTGCGGACTCTTGGATGAAAGAAAAACGAAATCAGGCGGAATGTACTTCGTTGACGCGCATGATGGCACGGATCGCTTCGTAGAGGTCGGGCTTCAGTTCGTCGACGGGCTTGGGCTTCTGATACAGGATGGCGCTGTAGCAGGTTCCGTTGACCAGTTCAATGATCATATAGATGAGCAGGAAGGGGTCCTTGTATTTAACGGGGGAGCGGTTGAATGCATCCTGAAAGATGCGGTTGAAGTCGACGGAGGCTGTGTCGGCAGTCGTGCTCATGAAGGTCTGGAAGACGCCCCAGGAAAGGTTCTTTGAGATGAAGCGGGTCGTGAGGCGGTCGTTCTTCAGCTGGTCGATGATGTTATCGGCAATGAAGAGAACCTGATCTTCAAGTGTGTCGAGACTGGTCTGGTCCAGGGCTGTCTTGGCTTTGGCGAAGACTTCAGACGAGATGCGCACGACGAGGCGGTCATGGATATCCCCTTTGTCTTTGAAGTAGGAATAAAAGGTGCCTTTTCCGACGCCTGCCTTTTCGGCTATTTCGGCGATGGAGGTGTTGGCTATTCCCTTTGTTGTGAACAGATCGAAGGCGCCGTGCATGAGGGCGTCTTTTTTCTGCCGCTTGTTTTCTTCTGCTTTGCCCATAAACAACACTTTGTCCCTTTTGTATACTGTAGCCCACTGTAAGCGCTTTTTGTCTAGAAAAAATAATTGACCATCAGTCGAAAAACATATAAATATATACACGTATGAAAAATGACTAGTGGTCAATTTTCATTGGAGGGAGTTTGATGTCGAAAAAATTTGGCAAATGGGTAGTGAAGCTGCACATACCCATCCTGATAGCGTCTCTGCTGCTGTTGATACCGGCAACGATCGGCTATGCGCATACGAAGGTCAACTACGATATGCTCACGTATCTGCCGAAGGATATTGAGACGATGCAGGGGCAGGATATTCTGAAAGATGAGTTTGGGACGGGTGCCTTCTCCATGTATATCGTGCAGGGGATGGACGCGAAGGATGTCGTTAAGCTGAAAGATAAGATTGCGGACGTGGATCATGTGAAGTCGGTGATCTGGTGGGATGATGTTGCCAGCATTGATGTGCCGGTGGAGCTGCTGCCGGATCAGGTGTACAAGGCATTCAACAGCGGCGACAGTACGGTGCTGCTGATTCTGTTTGATGAAGGAACCTCTGAAGATGGTACGGTGGCGGCCGTACGCAGGATCCGGGCCATAGGTAGTGAACAGTGCTATCTTTCGGGAATGAGTGCGGTGCTTGTAGATACAGAGGATCTTTCGAACCGTGAGGCGCCGATCTATGTTGCGATGGCTGTGCTGCTGTCGGCGATTGCGCTGAGTCTCTGTATGGATTCGTGGCTGGTGCCGTTCATCTTTCTGGCTTCGATCGGTATTCCGATTATGTACAACCTGGGTACCAACCTGTTTCTGGGCAAGATTTCGTACATTACGAAGGCGCTGGCGGCGGTGCTGCAGCTGGGCGTGACGATGGATTACAGCATCTTCCTGTGGCACAGCTATGAGGATCATCTGACTCTGAAGGAAGAGCGTAATGAGGCGATGGCCAATGCAATCAGTGAGACGCTGTCATCGATCATCGGATCTTCGATAACGACGATTGCGGGCTTCATTGCGTTGTGTTTCATGAGCTTTACGCTCGGCATGGATCTGGGCCTGGTCATGAGTAAAGGTGTTCTGTTCGGTGTCCTTGCCTGTGTGACGGTTCTTCCTTCGATGATTCTTGTGTTTGATAAGCCTTTGCGGAAGACGCATCATAAGGCGATTCTTCCGGACTTCAACGGAATCGGTCATCATGTGACGAAGAATGCGTACAAGTATCTGGTGGTGGCTGTGTGCCTTCTGATTCCGGGTCTTTATGGATATACGCATATTCCGCAGTACTACGATCTTGGGGCGACGCTGCCGAAGGATCTGCCGGGTGTTGTGGCTAATACGAAGCTGAAGGATGAGTTCGATATGAATTCGACGCACATCCTGATGGTGAACGCTGATCTTTCCGAGGCGAAGGTTCAGGAAATGGCGCGTGAGATGAAGGATGTGGACGGTGTGAAGTGGGTCCTTGGTCTGGATACGATCAAGGGCGGCATGGTTCCGGATGATCTTCTTCCTACGAAACTGACGAAGAATCTGAAGAATGATAATTGGCAGCTGATTCTGATTGGTTCGAAGTATGCGGTTGCCAGTGATGAGGTGAATGCGCAGGTCGATTCGCTGAAGTCGATTGCGAAGAAATATGATTCCGGGTCGCTGCTGATCGGTGAGGCGCCGGCAACGAAGGATCTGATCGATGTGACATCGCATGACTTCAATGCCGTGTCCATGTGGTCGATCGGCATCATCTTTGTGATCATTGCACTGGTGTTCAAGAGTGCGTCGCTGCCGTTCATTCTGATCCTGGTCATCTACCTGGGCATTACAGTGAACATGGCGATTCCGTTCTATATGAACCGGGCGGTGCCGTTTATTGCTGGCATCGTCATCGGTACGATTCAGCTGGGATCGACGGTTGACTACGCGATTCTGGAGACGACGCGGTATCTGCGCAACCGGGGCGCCGGCATGGATAAGAAGGCGGCGGTTGAAGATGCAGTACAGCGGAGTGCGAAGTCGATTGTTGTTTCGGCAATCAGCTTCTTTGCGGCAACGTTCGGTGTCGGTATGTATTCGGACATTGATGTGATCAGTTCGCTGTGTGTACTGATGGCGCGGGGCGCTGTCATATCGATGGGATGTGTCATCTTTGTTCTGCCGAGCATGTTGATGATGCTGGACAAGCTGATCATGAAGACGACAAAGTCCACGAAGAAAGTTGAGACAGAGGCATAAGCCTCAGAGAAATAAGAGGTGAATGGATATGAAGAAAGAAAGACATGTGGTCAAGAAGCTGCTGGCCTTCAGCATGGCGGCAATTCTGCCGGTCGCATCTGGCATGACGGTGCGTGCGGAAGAGAGTGATGATTCTTCGTCGGATGCGGGCAAGGAGGAGACAGTCTATGTCTTTACCGATGCCAGCGGTAATCCTGAGAAGACGCTTGTGAGCAACTGGCTGAAGAACCCGGACGGTTCTCAGACGCTGACAGATACGTCGGATCTCAGTGATATTACGAATGTTGAGGGCGATGAGACCTATACGCAGTCCGGCAATAAGCTGACGTGGCAGGCAGATGGCGACGATATCTACTATCAGGGTACGACGTCGAAGCAGGCGCCGGTGAGCGTGAAGCTGAGCTATCAGCTGGACGGCAAGGATATATCGGCCGATGATCTGGCAGGCAAGAGCGGCCATGTGACGATCCGCTTTGACTACGAGAACAATGCGACAAAGAACGTGACCATCAACGGTAAGAATGAGGAGATCAAGGTTCCGTTTGCGATGGTTTCGGGTGTTGTTCTG
This sequence comes from Galactobacillus timonensis, assembly GCF_900240265.1. Lineage (NCBI taxonomy): Bacteria > Bacillati > Bacillota > Erysipelotrichia > Erysipelotrichales > Erysipelotrichaceae > Galactobacillus > Galactobacillus timonensis. The sequence continues at coordinate 460,865 of NZ_LT964739.1, read as the reverse complement.
CCGGTTGATAATTTCAAGAACATTACGGTTACCAATGGCCGTGTGCTGTCGGAAGGCAAGTCGAATATCGTTGTTGGTATGGCTTTCCCCGGTCTGAAGGAGAGTCTGAATATGGACTCCGCTTCCTTTAAGGACAATGTTGGTGACTACAATATTCCGGAGTATGTGGAGATTGAGGCGGATGCGACAGACTTTTCGCTTGGCATGACGTTGACGGTTGCCAGCACGGATGTGATTTCGCAGCTCAAGGATGCGAAGGATGGCAAGATTGATACTTCCAGCATCACGGACAGCATCAATGAGCTGACCGATGCGTCGCAGCAGCTCGTGGACGGCGCGCAGCAGCTGAAGGATGGTACGGCGAAGCTGCGGACCGGAACCAATGATCTGGCAAGCGGCGGCGGCAAGCTGAAGGATGGTGCTGGTGAGCTGGCAGGCGGCCTGAATACGTTTGATGCAAGTCTTCGCAGCAATCTGCAGTCGACGAAAGCTTCGTTTGCAAAGGATTCGGCGAAGGCGGAAGCGGACAAGGATGCGATTGTGAAGATGCTGAATTCGATGGGCATTCTGAATGCGGATGGAAGAGTGAATCAACAGACGATGGCGCAGCTGAAGATGCTGGCAAATATGGCGGATAAACTGATGAATTCGGGTCTTCTGCAGGTAGCGGGTATCATGGATGCCAATGGAAACCTGACGGCGGATGCGGATCAGCGTACGACACAGTTAATTACTCTGCTGCAGACGTTGAACGGCTCGGGTGCGCTGCAGGCGGCTGGCCTTTTGAATGCGGATGGTACGGTAAAGGACAATGCGGCACAGATCGTGAGCGGTTATGCGGCTGCGACGCAGAAGCTGATGCAGGATGCGGGTCTTCTGGATGAAAATGGAAAGCTTGTTAAGGATGCGGCGGCGAGAATTCAGAAGATGGATGCGATGATCACGGCCATGAAGGATCAGAAGGTTCTGGTGAACGATCAGGATGGTGCGCTGACATTAAATCCGACGTATGCGCAGCTGCTGCAGAAGAAGCAGTTGATTTCGCTGGCACAGGATCCTAATCTGATGAATATGCTTCAGATGGCAGAGGCTGTCGGCCTGATCACAGCAAAGAAAGATGATGCGGGAAATGATGCGCTGGCCATTAACAAGGACGGGCTTGCAAAACTTGAGAAGGAAGCTGAGCTTGCTTCGCAGTTGGAGGCACAGGGTGTTCTGACTTCGGATGGTCAGTTGTCGGAATCTTTGCAGAGTATGCTAAATTCCGGAATTATTGTCAATGGTGATCTTGAAGATTCGGCAAAGCAGCTGATGAACAAGGCCGGGATCATGAAGGGTGGCACCTATAACAGCGAGAATGCGCAGGCGATGCTGAAGATGCTTGATACTCTTGAAAAGGTAGGGTTTATCAAGAACGGTGAGCTGAGTAACTGGGCTAAGTGGATCCTGAAACATCACCGCGGCCTGAGCTTAAACAGCTTCGCAGTCATGGAAGAGGTTCCGGAAGAAAGCGCCACGGTCGAATCTGCACCGGAAGAACCAACGGTACAGGATAACAACGAAGCAGCGGAAGGGGAAGAAACTGCTGCGGCAGAAGATTCTGCTGCGACAGAAGATTCTGCTGCGCCAGCACAGGATGCACAGAACGATAACGCTGCCTCCGAAACAAAGCAGGATGCGCAGGTGACAAGCGATGCAGCTGCAGCAGATACGACACAGGCATCGGAAAATACGGATGCTTCCGCAGAGGTTGAGGAGCTGAAGAAGCAGCTTGCGGATACACAGAGTCAGCTTGAGGAAGCCAATAAGAAGAATACGGAACTTCAGACGCAGCTGGATGATGCCAATGCGAAGAACGCAGATGTGCAGAAACAGCTGGACGATGCCAATGCAAAGAATGCTGATGTTCAGAAACAGCTGGCTGATGCGAATGCGAAGAATGCGGATCTGCAGACACAGCTGGATAGTGCAAACAGTGCGAAGGACGATGCTTATAATCAGGGCTATGCGGCCGCTCAGGCTGATGCGGCGGCAGCAGCAGCGTCCCAGGCTCCGGCAGCGGGTTCTGTTGAAACAACGGATACAGCATTTATTGGCAGTGCAAGTGATTATGTAGTTTCGACGGCTTCAGTTTCCTTCTCGCTGGATCAGGTGAATCAGCTGACGGATTTGATTAAGCAGTTCCTTGCGGATTATGGTCAGGCGGCTGGTGAAGCTGGTGCTGTCAAGGCTCTGGAAAGCATTTTGAACAATGCGGATTATCAGAAGATGATTGCTGGCGGTACGACGCTTTCCAATGGTACCAATGAGCTCTATGACGGTATTCTGAAGCTGCGTGATGGTGCTGGTGAGCTGGATAATGGTGCGCAGGATCTTCTCGATGGTATGCAGAAGTTTGACAGCGAAGGCATTCAGAAGCTGGCGGATGTATTTGGAAACGATCTGCCCAGTGTCATTGATCGTCTCGATGCCATCGTGGATGCAGGCGCAGACTATACAAGCTTTACGGGAAGCGGAAACTCGAATGACAGTGTGAAGTTTGTGATTAAGACATCCGAGGTTGGAAGCGATTCAGCCAACTAAATTCATTCCCTCTATATCGGTTAAGGGCCATGCATAAGGCATGGCCTTTGCCGTTTTCAGACAGTGTGTTGTCCTGTTACGGAAATGAAATAAAACTCATAAAAAATGTTAGAGTTTGCGATGATTGGATGCATGCTGGTCATGAAGACGGGAAATGGTAAGGCACAATAGAAAAGGAGGCTTTCGCCTCCGTTTTTCTTAGCGTCTCTTCTTGTTACGCATGCGGGCATTCTTGCGAGCCTCTTCGGACTTGAGTCTCTTTTTAACACCCGGCTTTACATAGAACTCTCTCTTCTTGCACTCAGCGAGTGTACCGTCTCTGGAGACAGCACGCTTGAACCGGCGCAGTGCATCGTCGAGAGATTCGTTTTCACGAACAACGATCTTTGCCATGTTTCCTCCGTACGCCACAAATTATAGCGGATAAATGGCCCTCTGTTCATGGAAATTTTCATTTTTGGCGCGTTTGGAGCGGAAAAGGAACATCCTGTCGTCTGTGATAGAATAGAGCGGCAGCTTCACAGGAGGTATGGACATGAATGAAGAGATTATTCAGGCGCTGGCCAAAGATCTGAAGATTTCCCCGGATCAGGTCAGGTCTGTATTAAGCATGCTGGAGGAGGGCAATACTGTGCCGTTTATCGCCCGCTACCGCAAGGAACAGACAAAGAATCTGGATGAGGAACAGATCCTCGCCATCCAGAAGCAGTATCAATATGAAGTGAATCTGGCAGATCGTAAGGCGGCTGTCCTGGATCTGATCGCCCAGCAGGGAAAGCTGACCGATGAGATCAAGAATGCCATCAGCGCCTGCACGAAGCTTTCTCAGGTTGAAGATCTTTACAAGCCTTATAAGCAGAAGAAAAAGACACGGGCCGCCGTCGCGATCAAGAATGGCTTACAGCCGCTGGCTGACTGGATGCTGGCGCTTCCCGCGGAAGGTGATGTTCTTGTAGAAGCTGCGAAGTACGTTGGTGAAAATGTGCCGGACGCAGCCGCTGCGTTGCAGGGAGCTCAGGATATTATCGCTGAGAATGTGAGTGACAATGCGAAGCTGCGCTGGGCGTTCAAGGATGCGATTGTGAAGAACGGCGTCATCGTGACGAAGCTGAAGAAGGATGCGGTCGACGAGAAGAAGATCTATGAGATGTACTATGACCGCAGTGAGCGTGTTTCGCAGATTGCGGATCATCGTGTGATGGCGATTGACCGTGCCGAAAAAGAGAAGGTTATTACAGTTTCCTTTACCTATGATCTGGAAGGCATGGAAAAGGAAGCGATCCGTACCTATACAAAGGAAGGCACTTCTGTATGCCAGAAGGAATTGGAGACAGCAATCAAGGATGGTATGGAGCGTCTATTGATGCCTTCGATTGAAAATGAGGTTCGCTCCGATCTTTCGGAGCGCGCTCATAACAAGTCGATCGAGATCTTTGCCAAGAATCTGGAACAGCTGCTTTCGCAGCCGGCACTGAAGGGCCGGGTCGTTCTTGGCTTTGATCCGGGTTACTACAACGGGTGCAAGCTTGCAGTCATCGATGCGACCGGAAAGCTTCTGCAGGCGGATAAGATCTATCCGTTCAAAAATTCGAGCAAGGTTGATGCATCTGCCATCGAGGCGTCCAAGCGCAAGGTACTGACCCTCATCAATAAGTGGCATGTACAGACCATCGCCATCGGCAACGGGACGGCGAGCCGCGAAAGCGAGCGCTTCTGTGCAGAGCTGATTCAGGAAAATCATCTGAATACAACGTATGCGATTGTCTCGGAGGCAGGCGCTTCCGTATGGTCGGCACAGGAGGAGGCACGGGAAGAGTTCCCGGATCTTGCGATTGAGGAGCGCAGTGCCGTTTCCATTGCACGTCGTCTTCTGGACCCGCTTCCGGAGCTGATCAAGATCGATCCGAAGTCGATCGGCGTCGGCCAGTATCAGCACGATCTGCCGCAGAAGGCGCTGAGTGAGCGTCTGGATGAGGCGGTCATGAAGGTTGTCAACCGGGTCGGTGCAGATCTGAATACGGCTTCGGTGGATCTTTTGTCGCATATTTCCGGCCTGAATACCGGTATTGCCAAGGAAATTGTCAACTACCGCAACAGCAACGGCCGCTTCACGAACCGTAAGCAGCTTCTGGATGTGAAGAAGCTCGGGCCGAAGGCATTTACGCAGTGCGCCGGTTTCCTGCGCATCATTGACGGCGATGAGCCTCTGGACGAGACGTCGATTCATCCGGAGTCCTATAAGGCTGCACGAGAAGTGATGCAGGCATGCAACATTACAAAGCTCGGAGAGGCGGATGCCCTCTTCCCGGACGACAAGGTAAAGGATCTCGGCATCGATCCCTATACGCTGAAGGATATTGAGGATGCGATCCGTCAGCCGCTGCGCGACTATCGTGATCAGTTCAAGGCTCCGATTCTGAAGTCCAATGTTCTGGAGCTTTCGGATCTGCATGTTGGCGATGAACTGGATGGTACGGTACGCAACGTTACGGCCTTCGGAGCCTTCGTCGATATTGGTCTGCATGAGGATGGCCTGGTTCATGTGTCGCATATGTCCATGAACCGTATCTCGGATCCGAGTGAAGTTGTCAGCGTCGGTGATATTGTGCATGTCTATGTGCTGGAAATCGATGAGGCGAAGCAGCGGATTGCCCTGTCGCTCCTGCCGAAGGACAAGCTTGATGCCCGTGACGCCGCCTGGGCGAAGCAGCGCGAAAACTACCGTAAAAACGGTAAGAACAACCGCGGCAATAACCGGAATAACCGCAAGCCACAGAAGAAACAGGTGACGATGGAGGATGCGACCGCCGCATTGCTCGCCCGCTTTGGCTCGAAGCATTCCTGATATCACAAACAACAGAATAAAAAGGGAGCTGCTCAGGATAGTGCCCGGGCAGCTCTTTTCAGTGAATAGTGGGATTGAGTTATCGTTTCGTTCACAATTCCTTCGGCCGCATAGATGCTTACCAACTGCTGACCGATCTTTGGGAAGCTTCGTTCCAGAGCTACTGCTCTGCCTTTGCCGGTTAAGGATGGCAGCGTACCATTTAGCATCTGACGAATGGTGCTTTCGAAGCTGTCGAGATCATTGGCTTTATAAACCGATTCGTGATCCTTGAGCCAGCCATCATAGACTGCGATATCCCTTACAACGGTTGGGGTACCGGCAGCTAACGCCTCCAGCACAACGATGCCTTCCGTTTCCTCTTTGCTAAGGAAGGCGAATACATCTGCTCCACAATACGCATCCAGAAGCTGATTCTGATTCACATAGCCGGCAAAGATCAGATTGGCAGGTACCGAATGGATCGCATGCCTCACTTTCTTTGGAAGAAGCCATGGCTTCGTATATCCAAACCAGAAGAACGTGACATCCGGCATTCGCCTGGCGAGGTCTATATAGTCAAGGATCCCTTTGCGCTCAATCATATGGCCGACGGAGATAACTACCGGCGCCTCTGCCCCAAGATGATATGCCTGGCGAAATGCGGTGCGCCGCTGCTTTTGGAAGCGGAAGTAATCCGCAGCAACACCATTGGAGATACTGTAGACAGGCTTATGAAGACCATAGCTTAATAGCAGCTGCTTTGAATACTCCGTAGGCGTCAGAATGACATCACCCTGTCCATAACACAGCAGCAGCCACCGGCGGAAGAAGGGTGCCAGAACATTGGAGCAGGCAAAAGAGTTACGAAAATCCTCCATCGTTGAATGGGCATAATACACGATTTTTATGCCATGGCGCTTGGCCCATAACGCCTTTAACAGTGAGTCGGGGAAGACAGTATTGATATGAATAACCTGCGTATCCGCTGAAAACTGAGTTGTAACAGGGATATGGGCCGCTTCCAGCGCCTGTTTCTGATGCACAATCGCCTGACCGACACCGCTTTTTTGAACAATACGAAAACCACCCTGATAAAGAAAGACCGACATAGTGCCTCCTACCGTGCCAGCACCAGCAGATGTTTCCAGGCACTGTTCAGCAGCAGACTGTACATTGCAATGGCAAATGGTTTGCCTAACAGAATAATGGTCGTGAAGCTTCTCCATGACATCGTCGTCGTTCCCGCAAGATAACACAGGAAATCGTCCGGAGCTACTGGGGAAAAGATGGCCAGCGCAAACAAACGTTCATAACGCAAAGCCTCCGTTGTCCAGCCGTCATACTTATCTAACAGTTTCTGGCTGAAGAGCATCTGTAACAAAGGCCGGCCATAGCTTTTCGATAGTGCAAAGGCAAGCATCGAGCCGATGCAGATGCCGATATAGTTGTACAGAAACCCTTTGAATGCCCCAAAGAGAATCACCCCCGCAAGACAGCTGACACCACCGGGAAGAATGGGAATCACAACCTGAACAATCTGAAGAAGAATGAATAACAGCGCACTGACTATGGCGTTTCTCGCAACGATTGCCGCAAGCGCCTGCTGTGACGTAAAGACACCACAGCGAAAGCCCCAGATGGCAATTCCAACACATACTGCCAGTCCTGCCAGAGACAGCCAGCGCATCATGCTTTGGAATGCACAGCGGCTCATGCACCGTACCTCTGCTGTAAATCGGTCTCTATAAAATGACGCTTTGTTACCATCATCGTTTTCTCCGTTCTCTGCCAAAGAATACCATGGGATTATTAACGGAACTTTTGGGAAAGCTTAAGAACACCTTAATTTGGAGAAAAGAAAGATGATTCATGAAAGAATAGGCTGGTTTTTTGACAGTTAAACACATGAAGGTGCAGGCCGTCCTGGGAGTATTTGCGTTTTTCCTATGAAAAATGCAGAAATAATTGCATTATTCATGCGAATAATGCAACACCTGCTGCGTTGGAAAATGGAAACGAACCGTAAACCATTACTGGTGAGCTGCCCAGGGCTAAAGCACCTGGTGTTTACTCTGTTTCCCTCAAAAAAATGTTGGTGAAAATATTGCCAGCGGGACACATATCTATTCCTTGCCGTTGTATGAGCTGTTCCGGCTGAAGGAGTATTTTCAACGGTAAGCATCGCGGCGGATTCATAAAGCCGGTATTTAATAAAGATAAAAAAGAAGGCTCTGGTGAATGTGCCAAAGCCTTCGCGTTTTTTGTTTTTTGGTGCCTGTTTACGTATCCTTTGACGGATCTTATTCCGCAAATTTCCACGCCGTTTCCAGAGCGATTTCCATCATATCCGTAAAACCGTTCTGGCGCTGCTCGGCGGTCAGTGCCTCCGGTTTAAAGAGGTGATCGGAAATGGAGAGAATCGAGAGCGCCTTCTTATGGTTGACAGCCGCTTCCCAATACAGGCCCGCCGTCTCCATTTCGACGCACAGATGGCCATAGTCACGCAGCTTTTCGTTCAGGCCCGGCTGCGGATAGTAGAAGAAGTCTGATGAATAAACCTTGCCGACCTTGTACTTGACACCGTTTTTCTTTGCGGCTTCGACAGCTGTTTCAAGCATGTCATAGTCGGCGCAGGCAGCCAGCTGTCCCGGTACGCCATAGGCGTTGCCATAGTTGGAATTGCTCGAAGCTGCTTCCGCAATGACGACATCCATCGGATCCACATCCATGTCCAGGCCGCCGGCAGAGCCGATGCGAATGACGCATTCGACGCCGAACTGTGTAAACAGCTCATGCGTATAGATGCCGATGGAAGGAATGCCCATGCCATGGCCCATGGTCGAGATCCGCTTGCCCTTGTAGGTGCCGGTGAAGCCCAGCATGTTCCGGGTGTCGTTGAAGCACACGACGTCAGTCAGATAGCGGTCAGCCAGCGCCTTTGCGCGCAGCGGATCACCCGGCATCAGGACAACCTTGCTCAGTTCATTCTTGACGACGATGGAAGCGGAGATACTTTCTTTTGGTGTCATTTCCTTTTTCCTCTTTCTATAGTTTCAGTTACCTGTTGAACAGTTTCTTCAGATTCACATCAAACGGCGGATAGACGATGCCGCGCTCCGTCACGATGCCGGACAGCAGGCTGTGATCCGTTACGTCAAAGGAGGGATTGAACTTGTCGATCTCCTTCAGGATCATCGGCTCCTTGTACCACATCGATCCGATTTCTTCCGGATCACGCATCTCAATATGAATGTCGGCACCGGTCGGCGTATTGAAGTCGATCGTGCTCGAAGGACCGAGGGTATAGAAGGGGATGCCGTAGTACTTTGCAAGAATGGCGACGCCGCTTGTTCCGATCTTGTTGGCAAAATCGCCGTTTGCCGCGATGCGGTCGCAGCCGACCATGACGCACTGAACTTTGCCCTGCTTCATGACGAGGCTTGCCATGTTGTCACAGATGCTTGTCACCGGGACACCGGCTTTGTATAGCTCAAACGACGTGAGACGGGCGCCCTGAAGAAGGGGACGTGTCTCATCGGAATAGACATGAATGTGCATGCCCTTTTCCTGTGCCATGTACATCGGCGCTGTCGCCGTACCGTAACCCAGGCAGGCAAGATATCCGGCGTTGCAGTGGGTAAGGATGCCGTCACCGTCATGGAGAAGGGTGACGCCGTATTCCGCAATCTTCCGGTTCATGGCGAGATTTTCTTCGTCAATGGTCTTCGCTTCCTGCACCAGTCTGTCGGCCAGCGTCTTCGGATCTTCCGGATGATCTTCGACAAACTTTTTCATCCGCTTCAGTGCCCAGGACAGGTTGACTGCCGTCGGACGGGAGGTGTTGAGATAATCGGCCTGCCTGTCGAAGGCTTCCTTGAAGGCTTCATAGGACAGGTCTGTCTCTTGCTTGGCGAGGACCGCCATCGCATAGCCGGCGAAGACGCCGATCGCAGGAGCTCCGCGCACCTGCAGAAGCTTGATCGCATCCCACATCGGCTTCTCTTCGCTCAGGGTGAGATATTCTTCATGATTTGGAAGTTTCGTCTGGTCGAGGATGACGACACTCATCGCATCGTCGGCCAGCCGGATGACATCGAGCTGTTTACCGTTCATTGCATAGTTCCTCTTTCGTACCGTTCTATTTTAAATTGCGGATCGGAAGCTGACAATGTACGAATCTGCCAGTAATGAAAACATTTTCAGAAAATGGATGGTTGACGCCATGTCAAAACCGGATTAACATTAGGCCATACAGAAACCAACGACGAAGACGAGTAGCGTATGCGGCTTGCCGCAAGAGAGTTCCCGGGTGGTGCGAAGGGAGCCGGCAGACATTCGTGAATGGACTTCAGCAGGGCTGCCTGAACGGAGTGATCCAAGTACGGCGGACGGGGATCCGGCCTGTTATCAGTCGGACACGCATGATGGTGCGCGAAGCGAGCGGACATGTCCCAAGAAGGCATGTCAATCAGGGTGGTATCGCAGAAGTTTACCGGCTTTTGTCCCTATGAGGGATGAAAGCCGTTTTTATTTCAGAGGAGTCGGGCAGCTCTTCTGACATCTGCCGCCTTGCAAAGGAGAATGGTTATGTCTAACAAATCTATGATCAATCGTATTGCGGCAGCAGCTTTGACTCTCTCTCTTGCGGCGTGCGGATCTTCGTCCGCTGCCACCGCTTCTTCCTCTTCATCTTCGGCTTCTTCTACTGCGGCTGCAGCAGCTTCTTCCGGAGCCTCCTACAAGGTGGCGATCGTCAAGCAGCTCGATCACGCGTCACTCGATGAAATCGCCAATGCCATTACGGCGGAACTTGACCGTCTCGCGGCTGAAAACGGCGTAACGATTGATTATGGCGAAGTTTACTCGGGACAGAACGATGCGACAACCCTGCAGCAAATCGGTTCCCAGGTGATTGCGGATGATGTCGATGTCATCATTCCGATCGCAACCCTGGCGGCCCAGACAATGACCGTTGCGGCTCAGGATACCCAGACGCCGGTTGTGTTTGCGGCAATCTCGGATCCGGAAAGCGCAGATCTGACCGGCCTTGACTATGTGACCGGGACATCCGACGCTCTCAATACGGAACAGATCATGGATATGATCTTCATGGCGAATCCGGATGCGAAGAAGATCGGCCTTCTGTATTCCCAGTCGGAAGCCAACTCGGCTAAGCCGATTGAACAGGCAAAGGAATATCTCGATGCCAAGGGCATTGAATATGTCGAAGCGACGGCGAATACCAATGACGAAGTCATCACGGCTGCTTCAACACTGATTTCGGATGGTGTCGATGCCGTATTTACGCCGACGGACAATGTGATCATGGCTGCGGAACTTGCGATTGCGCCGATGTTTGCGGATGCGGGCATCCCTCACTATACAGGTGCCGATTCCTTCGTTCGCAACGGTGCCTTCGCTACCTGCGGTGTCAACTATACGGATCTTGGTACAGAGACGGCGGATCTTGCCTATAAGGCATTGACCGGCGGTATTGAATCGACCGGCTACGCAGGCACCTATGAAGTGATGCCAGGCGGAATCATTACGGTTAACAGTGAGACGGCTGCGGCGCTTGGACTCGATGGATCGATCTTCGATTCCCTCGGCACACTCAGCGAAGTAACAACGACAGAGGAGTAAAGTTCTCACATGGCAGGAATTCTTGAAACGGCTCTGCAGCTCGGCAGTATCTATGCGCTGACGGCACTTGCCCTGTTTATCAGCTATCGCATCCTGGATATCGCTGATCTCAGCACCGATGGATGCTTCATTCTGGGGATGGCGGTATCGGTTCATGCCGCATCCCTGGGCCATCCGTGGCTCGGCATTGTTCTGGCCCTGATTTCGGGCTGGGCCGTTGGCTTTGTGACAGCCTTTCTGCAGACGCGTCTAGCGGTTCCTTCCATTCTGGCCGGTATCGTTACCAATACCGGCCTTTACACGGTGAACCTGATGGCCATGGGCTGGAGAAACAATCTGTCGCTGCTCAAGACGGATACGATCTTTACCCTGTTTACGGTTGGCGGCGATTTCTCTTCGCTGTTACTGTCGGGGATTGTGCTTGTTGTGTGCATGGTGTTTGTGCGCTGGTTCCTGTCGACGCGGCTCGGTCTTTCCTTAAGGGCGACAGGCGATAACAGCGCCATGGTATCGGCTTCCTCAATCAATCCGGCGTTTATGATCACGATCGGACTGATGATGGCCAACGGTTTTACGGCGCTCTCCGGCGCCCTGATCGGTCAGTATCAGCGCTCCAGTGACATTAATGCCGGTACGGGTATCGTGACGATTGCGCTGGCTACGCTGATCATCGGCGAAGTGCTGGTGCAGGGAAAGAAGAGCCTTACCCGCGGCATCATCGGCTGCTTTGTGGGAAATGTCGTCTACCGCATGATCTATGCGATTGTGCTGCGGACGCGCATCGTTCCGATCGAGGGTCTGAGACTGATGACGGCGATCATCGTGGCCATTGCCATAGCGGCACCGGAAATCCGGCGCAAGGCCGCGCTTCATCAGAGAATCCGGAAGGAGATGCGTGACGATGCTTAAGCTGGAACATATTTCCAAGACATTCAATCCCGGAACGCTCAATGCAAGGACGGCGCTCGATGATCTGTCCCTGACGGCGGAAGACGGGGATTTCATTACGATCGTCGGCGATAACGGGGCCGGCAAGAGTACATTGTTCAATGCGATTGCGGGCCGCTTTCTGATTGATTCGGGGCGGATCATTCTCGATGGACAGAACATTACCTTCGTCCCTGAATACAAGCGTGCCAGGTACATGGGCCAGATGTTCCAGGACCCTTTGCGCGGAACGGCTCCGCATATGACGATTGAAGAGAATCTCGCGATGGCTTACCTGCGTGCAGGTGAGTCCCATGCCTTTTCACGGATCACAAAGAGGGACGAAAAGCTGTTTCAGGAAAAGCTGGCGGCTCTGAACATGGGGCTGGAAGACCGTATGCATACGCCGGTTGGTACACTCTCCGGCGGGCAGCGGCAGGCGCTGACCCTTCTGATGGCGACAATCGTTCCGCCGAAGCTGTTACTGCTCGATGAACATACGGCGGCACTTGATCCAGCGGCGGCCGAAAAGATCATGAACCTGACGAAGCAGATTGTCGCTTCCCAGCATACGACCTGTCTCATGGTGACCCACAACATGCACCAGGCGATTGATACCGGCAACCGCATTCTGATGATGCGGCAGGGGAAGATCGTACTGGATGTCAAGGGCGAAGAAAAGGCGCATCTGACGATTGAGGATCTGCAGAAGAGGTTTAAAGAATCCGCAACCGCTCTCGATAATGATCGTATACTGTTGTCGGAGTGAGAGGATTCTATGGCAAAGAAGGAAGATAAAACCAATGCGATGCGGATGCTGGATACTGCCGGCATCATGTATCAGGTTCATACATACCCGGTAGAGGACGGGGCCATTGATGCTGTATCGGTGGCGAAAAAGTGCGGCGAAGATCCGGAACAGGTGTTCAAGACGCTGGTGACCCAGGGCAGTGATCATAATCACTATGTCTTTGTTGTGCCGGCTGAGGAATATCTGGATCTGAAGGCGTGTGCACGTGCCGTCGGTGTGAAGGCGGTGGAAATGATTCCGCAGAAGGAACTGCTGAAGACGACCGGATATATTCATGGCGGCTGTTCGCCGATTGGAATGAAGAAGAAGTTCGTTACGGTCTATGATGAGACGATTGTGCTGTTTGATACGGTGCTGGTTTCGGGCGGCCGGGTTGGTCTGCAGGTGGAAGTGGCGCCGGATGATCTGTTGAAAATTACCGATGGAGTTACGGCACCGATTGGAATTGACTGAGGCAGGGACTATCATAGACCTTGAAGGCAGGTTTTTTGTATGAAATGTCCGCAATGTGGATTTGAAAATAAAGAGACGGCACTGTATTGTGCAAACTGCGGTGCGAAGCTGGAACGTGTGCCGGAAGCTGTGGAAGATGCTTCTTCGGATACCGGTGTGAAGGAAGAAAATGATGGTATTTCCATCATGGCGCTGCACAAGGACCCGGAGCCGGTGGAGACGAAAGAGGTGACGGTTCATGTGGCGCCGGTGAGTGAGTCTGCGCCAGTGCCGCCAACGACGCCAGAGGAGCCGCAGGAGGCAGAGATCTCTTCGCAGCCGCAGGAGCTTTCGGAAAAGGAGCAGCGCCAGAAGGAAATCAAGGATCTTCCGCGCCGCTATCGTCCGATTTCCATGTGGGGCTATCTGATTTATCTTCTGTTATTAAGCTTTCTGCCGTATGTCATTGGTGCGCTTCTGGTGAAGTTCTACAGCGGTGCTGTCAGCGGTATCTGGAAGACGGTGCTGTCGATCAGCGGACCTCTTCTGCATGCGCTGCTTCTGCTGTTTTTCTCGTTTGTGCCGCGGAATGTCAATGTCCGTGCATTTGCGCGTGCATGGTTCATTTTTCTGACGATTATTATTCTGGTTCTGCTGTTTACGGGACATCTGGATCAGATGATTACGTTCCTTGAGAGTTTTCCGGTTCGGTGAACGGGCGGGTTATTGTGAGCGAAAATTACGAAAATATAATAAATATACTATTTTGTGGAAACTTTTCATATCGACATGTGATATAAAACAAATATAATATTTTTTCACTTGCGGAGAGGGAAGGAATTCATGTCAGTATCAAAGAAGGTGCGCGCTGTTTTAACGCTCAGCAGCCGCAAGCAACAGGATTTTGCTGAATATTTAGGCGTCAGTAAGCAGGCGACCAGCGGAAAGTTCAGCCGTGATACGTTTACGGCGGCGGATCTGATTAAGGTGGCAGACCTGTGCCGATGCACGCTGGAATTTAGGCTTCCGGACGGAACGGTTATTCCGTTTGAAAAGTCGGATCTTGATAAAGATTCCGACTGAAGAAAAGACCAGGACACAAAAAGGCGGATTCGGGATGGATCCGCCTTTTTGTGAAGGTTAAAGTTTAAAGGTTAACTGTTCACTGTTCCGGTATTAGTCCTGCAGAAGATCGTAGTAGGAACCGACGACGTCGGCACTGTGACGCAGGGCTGCCTCTTCTTCTTCGTTGAGACGGATTTCGACGATTTCCTTGGCACCGGTACGATCGAGAATGGTCGGCACGGAGAGGAAGATGTCCTTGAGGCCGTACTGGCCGTTGAGACATACAGATACCGGATAAATGCGGTTCTCGTTGAGCAGGATCGACTTCAGAATGGCACAGGTGCTCGCGGCGATGCCGTAGGTTGTGTTGTGCTTGCGGTTGAAGATTTCCCAGCCTGCCTTTGTGGTCATGACGCGCAGCTGTTCAAGATCAATTTTGCCGGCTCTGGAACGGTTGTCGTTCATGACATCCGTCAGCTGCTTGCCGCCGATGGTTGCGGTGCTCCAGGCGACCATTTCCGAGTCGCCGTGTTCACCCATGACATAGGCGGACACATTTCTGGAGTCGAGATTGAATAGATTGCCAACCTCACAGCACAGACGTGCCGTATCAAGCGTTGTGCCGGAGCCGATGACCTGGCTGCGCGGAAGGCCGGAGAGCTTCCAGACATAATAGGCCATCAGATCAACCGGATTGGAAACGACGAGGAAGGTTCCGTTGAAGCCTGTCTCCATGACGGAGGAGACGATGGACTTCATCACCTTCTTGCTGGGAGTGAGCCAGGTGAGGCGGTCGTTGGAGGTATCCATCGGAGCCGATGCGGTGATAATGATGACATCCGCATCTTTGCATGCAGAGTAGTCGGAAGCGGATACTTTCATGTTGCGGTTCATGAAATGGACGGCATGGGTCAGATCCATTGCTTCGCCGACGGCTTTCTCCTTGTTCATGTCAATGAGGCACAGCTCATCGCAGAGACCTTCGTTGATGATGGTATAGGCACAGGTGGCGCCGACGTTGCCGGCCCCAATGATGACAACTTTTGTGCTGCGGATATTCATGGGAATTTTTTCCTTTCTCTTCTATTCTTTTCTTATCTTTGTTCTCGTTTTCCTGTGCAGAGCCAGAAATGCCGCTGCACATGTTCAAGTGTAGCGGCATTTGATGCGGTTTGGCAACGAAGTCAATGCGCTTCTTCGATGCGGATACTGCTGAGATAGGACTGGATCGCATCTATTGATGGAAGGGATCCTTCGGCCGCGGCTGCGGTACCGGCTGCCATCGACCAGCGCAGCGCATCTTCGAGTCGGTGGCTCGCGCTCCAGGTTCCGACAAAGGCGGCCAGCGACGTATCGCCGGCACCGGTCGTGTTCTTGACCTTGATCTGAGGAGACTTGGCGACGGCATGCCCCAGACCTCCGGCGAAGACGCAGCCTTCGGAACCCATCGTGAGAAGAACATTCTGGGCGCCTTTGGCAATTGCGGCCGCGGTCAGATCCATGGCATTGTTCAGATCCGCCTGGCAGTGAAGCAGGTCGCCAAGTTCCTCGAGGTTCGGCTTGATGAGCCATGGATGACAATAGGTCAGGTCCTCGAGGCGCATGTCGCGGGTATCAAGGATCAGCTTTGCGCCGGCATCGTTGACGATGTCCGCAATATCATAGAGGAAGGTGGTAGGCGTTCCCAGCGGCGCCTTTCCGGAGAGGATGACATAGTCGTCTTCCTGGAGTCCGGAGAACGTTTTGAGGAAGCTGTCGAGTTCTTCTTTGGTTACTTCCGGTCCGGGTGCGTTGAGAATGTATTCTTCTTTGCCGGTGATTTTGACATTGATGCGGCTGGCACCGGTGATTATGACGCTGCAATTATGAATATGCGGATAGGCTGAAATCTGGTCTAGGATGTAGGCTCCGGTCACTCCGCCCAGCAGGGCGTGCATCTGGCTAGCGACACCCATATTATTGAGAACGATGGAGCAGTTGATGCCTTTTCCGCCGGCTTCCATATGTGTTTCTTCGGCGGCATTGAGTTCGCCGGGTTTGATCCCGTCTGCCATGGACATGAAGTAGTCAACAGCAGGGTTCAATGTAATTGTATGAATCATGCGATACCTCCTGTTTCTTTTAATATAGTCAAAAAAGTGTGGCGGTGAACAGAGGGACGACAGGTGACGGAAATTGTTCAGACGGCCGGCGCACGGACTAATATACATGTATGGAAAATCCGATTCGAAATGCAGTGATTGAAGCGTTTGTCAATTTGTTGAAGAAAAAAAGTTATGAAGAAATATCCGTAGCCGAGATCATTCGTAAGGCACACGTAGGCAAGACAACCTTCTACCGGTATTTCCGCGATAAGGCGGACCTGATGGATGCCTACTTTCAAATGATCTATGATCAGGCCTTGACTGATGCAAAAGTGGATTCGCTGGAGGATCTTTTTGCGATACTGCTGCAGTCGGCACGCGATAATCCGGAGCAGTATGCGATGTTTCAGACCAGCGGGTACAATTCTTTCCGCAGCTTTATCTATCGATATACATATAAGATGGGAAAGGAAATCGTTGAAGCCGGCTGGGGACGGCCGCTCGATGAGGTCGAAGATCTTCATATTGCCTACTTCTGCGCTGGCGGATCGCAGATTATTGAGGAGTGGTGCCGCGGCACCAAATACGGTGACATCACTTCCCGACAGGCGGCGCAGGAAATTATGAAGATGATCAATGCGTCCTACCGTGTAAGGCTGAATGAAGAAATAAGAAAACGAATCCTGCAGAAAGAAAACTGATGGAACGAAAACGGACAATCGTTCCATCTTTTTCTATGCCGGCAATGCTAAGTTATTCACAAGACAGGAGGTATTCCATGAAGGACAATTATAAAATTATTATCTGGGGATTTGGTCAGGTAGGACGCTCGGCCCTGCAGATTATTAATGCACGAAAATCGCTGCAGCTGGTTGGCGTCTATGATGTTGATCCAAACAAGGTTGGAAAGGATGCCGGTGAAATATACGGCCTTGGCCATGCGGGCGTCAATGTTACAGACGATGTGGAGAAGCTTTTGAACACGGAGGCTGATATTGTTCTCTATTATCCATCGACCAAGTGGGATGAGGGCAAACTGCCATCTCCAACCTCGGTGACGGGGAATGTGGATGACATTGTCATGTTCCTGGAACATGGGAAGAATGTCAGCTCCACTTTGCCGGTGTTCTTCTCAGAGAAGAATGCGCCGGAGTACTTTAAAAGAATTGATGAAGCCGGAAAGGCGCATGGGACCACCTATACGCAGCAGGGTATTTTCCCGGGACTATTCACACCTTATTTTTCATCCATTACAGCGATGTTTTCGCGCAAGATCGATACAGCAATTGTTTACGGCGGTGAGGATGATTCGGTGAATTCTGCACCATGGATCGCTGTGTTTGGATATGGAAAAAAACCGGAGGACATCTCTGCCCAGCGGCTTGCGGTTGTAAAGAACATCATCTTTACGTACTACGGCCCAACCGTGATCGAGATGGCGGAACGTGCGGGGCTGGAATGGGATACGTACTCCTGTGAAGAGGAGACGATTCTTTCCCAGGAAGAAGTAACGACCCCTTATGCTCATGTGCTGCCTGGAACGATTGGTGCGCATAAATTTACGATGTGTACAAAGAAGGATGGGAAGGAAGTGACAGGATTCCATTTCATTCACAAGGCAAGTGCGAATATTCTGAAGGAGCTTCCGCTGGATAAATATATTGAGATCAAAGGTGAACCGGATGTGACGGTTCGTCTGGAAAACATTATTCCGGATGAGGATCCGTTCCTGACATCGGCTGCACCTTCGATTAATCTGATTCCGTCGATCGTTGATGCGGAAGGCGGCTACAAGAATGCGCTGGATATCCCGATGGGATACATGCCGCGCTAAGGAGGAAAAGGGTTATGATCGAATTGAAAAAAGAATATAAAGTCATCATCTGGGGTCTGGGCAGCGTTGGCCGCTCAGCTCTTCAGATTATCAATGAAAAGAAGTCACTGAAGCTTGTAGCGGCCTATGATGTGGACCCAAAGAAAGTGGGCAGGGATGCTGGTGAAGTATGCGGCTTTTCCCCGGCGGGCGTCATTGTCAGCAATGATCGTGAACAGGTACTCAATACGGATGCGGATATCTGCCTGTACTATGCGGCTTCCATGTGGGATAAAGGCAAGCTTCCGGATTTTGAAACATGCAGCGCGAATGTAAATGATATCGTTGATCTTCTGAATCATCAGAAAAACGTTACGACGACCGTGAATATCTATTTCTCGGAAAAGAACCAGCCGGATTATTTTAAGAAAATCGACGCGGCTGCCAAAGCTAACGGCGTCACCTTTACGCAGCAGGGTATTTTCCCGGGCTTCTTTACACCCTATCTGCCGACTGTTTTCGGTCTGCTGACGCGGAAAATCAACAAACTGATCGTTTACGGGGGCCAGGATGATTCAGCAAATACGGCGCCATGGGTAAACTTCCTGTGCTATGGAAAAACGGTGAAAGATATTCCAGCGGCCCAGTTTGCTTTTCTGAAGAGTCTGTTCTTTACCTATTATGGTCCGACGACGATTGAGATCACGGAGCGTCTGGGATTGCCATACGATGAATACCGGTGCGATGTGACGCAGATCCCTGCCGATCAAGAAGTCACAACACCGAATGCGCACATTCTGCCCGGGACCATTGGTACGCATCACTTTGTGATGGCAACGTACTACAAGGGACAGGAAGTAGTCGGCTTCCATTTCAACCATAAGGGATCGAATGAAATCCTGAATGATTACAAGTTGGACAAGGCGATTGAGATATTTGGCGAGCCGCATGTACGGGTGGATATTGATGGTATTATTGACCACAATGATCCGTTCCTTACCTCTGCTTCGCCGAATGTAAATATGATTCCTGCCATTGTGGCTGCTCAGCCGGGATATCAGGATGCGCTGGATATTCCTCTGAGCCGTCTGCCAGAATAATCGTTCATCGAATGATCACACTCCTGCCAAACGCAAAGGCAGGGGTGTTTTATATGGTGGGATGCAGGCTGACTGCTATCAAAAACGTGGATTTGTCAATGCTTGACTCAGGAATGAAACAGCGGTAAATAATAACCACTCAATTAATAAGGAAGGGAGAAAAAGGATGATCGAACGAATCCGACTGCTGATGCAGTCTATCCGTGAATTTAAGCGTGATACCATCCTGACGCCGGTAATGGTAATTGGCGAAGTTGTGATGGAAGCTTTGATCCCGTATACGATAGCGCTTTTGATCAATGAGATCCGCGATGGGGCGGGGGTTGACAGGATCCTTCATTATGCCTGGATTCTGATCGCCATGTCGCTGGTGTCGCTGCTGTTTGGATACCTCGCCGGTATTTTCTGCGCCAGCGCTTCGACGGGATTTGCCCGCAATCTGCGCCACGATGTTTTTGAAAAGGTGCAGGGTTTTTCGTTTGGCAATATTGATCACTTTTCCAATGCCTCTCTGGTCACCCGCCTGACCACAGATATTCAGAATGTGCAGATGGCCTTTATGATGATTATACGCACCGCTTTCCGGGCGCCGCTGAACCTGGTTTTTTCATTTGCAATGGCGTATTACATGGGTGGAAAAATCGCTCTGGCGTTCCTGGTGATTATTCCGGTTCTCGGTATTGGACTGTATATCATTGCGAAGAAGGCAATGAAGTATTTCCGGGTTGGCTTTCCGAAATTTGATGCGCTCAACAATTCGGTGGAAGAGAATATCAAGGGGATCCGGGTCGTTAAGAGCTATGTCCGTGAGGACTATGAGAACCAGAAGTTCCAGCATGCGTCGAAGGATATTAAGGATACCTTTACGAAGGCAGAGCGGATTCTGGCCTTCAACAGCCCTTTGATGCAGATATGCATCTATGGGATGATGCTGTTTCTGCTGTCCTTCGGTTCGTTTGAAATTATTACGACGGGGGGACAGGCACTTGACATCGGTCAGTTTTCAACGCTGTTGACTTACAGTTTCCAGATCCTTGTTTCGTTGATGATGATCTCGATGATCTTCGTTATGGTTACGTTTTCGGAAGAGAGTTCGCAGCGTATCTGCGAGGTGCTGCGCGAAGAGAGTACGATCGTTTCGAAGCCGGATGCGGTAATGGAAGTTCCCAATGGCTCCATTGATTTTGATCATGTGTCCTTCCGCTACAGCGCAGTTTCGGAGCGGCCGGTGCTGGATGATATCGATCTGCATATCCGGTCCGGCGAGACGATTGGCATCATCGGCGGAACGGGTTCGGCCAAGAGCTCGCTGGTACAGCTGATACCGCGCCTTTATGATGTGACGGAAGGGACGGTGCGCGTTGGCAAGGAAGATGTACGCAACTATGATCTGACGGTGCTGCGTGATGCGGTCGCAATGGTGCTGCAGAAGAATGTGCTTTTCTCAGGTACGATTGCGGATAACATTCGCTGGGGCGATGAACATGCCTCGCTCGAAGAAGTGAAACATGTCTGCCATCTGGCATGTGCAGATGAGTTTATTGACCAGATGCCCAAGGGCTACGATACCTGGATTGAGCAGGGGGGTACCAATGTTTCGGGCGGTCAGAAGCAGCGCCTTTGCATTGCCCGTGCCTTATTGAAGAAGCCGAAGATTTTGATCCTTGATGATAGTACGTCGGCGGTTGACACGAAGACGGATGCGATCATTCGGAAATCCATGCGGGAATATATTCCGGAAACAACGAAGATTATTATTGCGCAGCGGACGGCTTCTGTAGAGGACGCGGACCGCATCATTGTCATGAACAACGGAAAGATTGATGCGATCGGCACGAGCGAAGAGCTTCTCAGGACGAATAAGATTTATCAGGAAGTGTACTATTCGCAGAATAAGCAGGGCTATGAGGAAAAGCCGGCGGAGGTGATCGCATGAGTGAAAAAAATCAGAAGCGTGTGTTCAATCCAAAGGCCGGAACAACCCGGCGTCTGCTGAAGATGCTTTGGGGGTATTATCCGAAGATGATGCCGCTGATTTTGTGCCTGATTGTTTTGACGGCGGTAATTTCAGCGGTTCCGGCAGTGTTTCAGCAGAAAGTGGTTGCTGTGATTCAGGAAACCTGGGAAACACAGATGACCTGGGAACAGGCGAAGCCGCATATTATGCATTATGTACTGATCCTGGCTGGTTTTTATGTCATTTCCCTTATTTCCAGCTTTACCTACAATCAGCTGATGGCGATCTTTACACAGGGTGCTCTAGACAAGATGCGCGACCAGATGTTTGCACACATGGAGAGCCTGCCGATCCGTTACTTTGATACGCATAAGCGCGGCGATGTGATGTCGTACTATACCAACGATGTCGATGCGATGCGGCAGATGATTTCGCAGTCCTTCCCGCAGCTGCTCATCTCGGGAATTACGATTGTCGCTATCTTCTGCATCATGATCTACTACAGTATCTGGATGACGCTGGTCATTGTGGGGGGTGCCGTTGTTACGGTGTATCTGACAAAGGTACTTGGCGGAAAATCGGCACGCTTCTTCATGGCCCAGCAGAAAGCAGTCGGTGAGACGGAAGGCGTCATTGAAGAAATGATCAACGGCCAGAAGGTCATTAAAGTTTTCAACCACCAGAAGGAAGCGCAGACGGAATTCGATGCGGCAAATAACCGCCTGTATGAGGCGGCGAATATTGCCAACCGCTATTCCAATACGCTGATGCCGGTGCTTAATAACGTGAACTATATTGTGTACGTTCTGGTTGCGGTTGCGGGTGGCATTTTCATTGAAAAGGGTGTGCTGAATGTGTCTGTTTCCGGTCTGCCATTTTCGATCGCTGTCGTTGTTCCGTTTCTTGGAATGTGCCGTCAGTTTTCGGGCGCGATTCAGCAGGTTTCGCCGCAGATTAACTCGGTTGTCATGGGACTTGCCGGTGCTCAGCGCATCTTTCAGCTGCTGGATGAGAAGCCGGAAGAAGATGAGGGCTACGTTACCCTGGTCAATGTGACCGAGAAGCACGGGAAGCTGGAAGAAACGAAGGAGCAGACGGAGCTTTGGGCCTGGAAACATCCGCACAAGGATACCGGTGAAGTGGAATATGTTCCATTGAAAGGTGATGTGCGGCTGGTGGACGTTGACTTCTCCTATAATCCAGACAAGCAGATACTGCATGATGTTACGCTGTACGCAAAGCCGGGACAGAAGGTCGCCTTTGTTGGCGCAACCGGTGCGGGCAAGACGACGATTACGAATCTGCTGAATCGTTTCTACGATATTGCGGATGGTAAGATCCGCTACGATGGCATCAATATTAACAAGATCAAAAAGCCGGACCTGAGACGTTCCCTGGGAATGGTTCTGCAGGATACGGTTCTCTTTACGGGAACAGTCATGGAAAATATTCGCTATGGGCGTCTTGATGCGACGGATGGTGAGTGCATTGCGGCGGCGAAGCTGGCCGGCGCTGATTCGTTCATCCGCCATCTTCCGGACGGGTACAATACGATGCTCAAGGGAGATGGTTCCAGCCTGTCCCAGGGGCAGTGTCAGCTGCTTGCGATTGCGCGTGCTGCTGTTGCGGATCCGCCGGTCATGATTCTGGATGAGGCGACCAGCTCCATCGATACGCGTACGGAGCAGATCGTGCAGACCGGCATGGATCATCTGATGCAGGGACGTACGGTGTTCGTCATTGCCCATCGTTTGTCGACGGTCAAGAATTCGAATGTGATCATTGTTCTGGATCATGGCCGCATTATTGAGCGTGGGACGCATGAGGAACTGCTGGCGGCAAAGGGGCAGTACTATCAGCTGTACACTGGTGCGTTTGAATTGGAGTAAAAGCTGATTATTCTATTTGGCAGGGCTGCAATGCGTGGTCCTGCTTTTCGTTTGTACGCATGACTGTAGACGGACAGTAGTAGGCTCCTTTATAATCCGAATATGGATGTCGGGCATTGGGGCCCGCAAGTCGCCTTCATTGGGGCACTGCCGATGGCTTTGGCGGAACGATTACAGCAAAAGTAACCGTCGATGAGAGTGGAAAGATCACGGATCTTGTCCTGACGGGTGAGGATGAGACGCCGGACTCTGCACAGCACATGTACGTTTTCTGCTTCGTATCATATAAGTAAGGAGTGCTGAGATGAAAGGCTACAAGTTCAGATTAGAACCAAACGAAACACAGAAGAAGCAGATTCAGGAAACGCTGGATTCTGCTCGTTTTGTATACAATCGGTTTCTGGATCTGAACGAGTATGCGTATCAGACAGAAGGCATCCATCTTTCGTATGTGATGATGTGCTCACTATTGACGGATCTGAAGCAGGACCCTGAATATCCGTGGCTGAAGCAGGCTGACAGTATGGCACTGCAGACTGCGCTGAAAGATCTGGATGAAGCGTTTCAGAATTTCTTTGCCGGACGGGCAAAGTATCCGAAGTTCAAGACAAAGAAGCATGCGTATAAGTCTGCATATCGCACACGCAATCAGAAAAACTGCATTCAGATTATTGATAAGCACCATGTAAAACTTCCGAAGCTTGGCGTTGTCCGGGCCCGCATTTCAAGGGTTCCGCATGGCGTAATCAAGAATGCAGCAATTTCGCGGACCGCGACGGGCAAATATGAAGTTTCTTTCTGCGTGGATGAAATTGCAGTTCCGAAGACATCCGCCGGCGGAGAGATTGCCATTGACGTAGGGCTTGCCGAGTTCTACACAGATTCCCAAGGCCGCATTGTCGAGAATCCACGCATTCTTGCAAAGCTAAGCAAGAAGCTTGCCCGGGAACAGAGGAAGCTTTCGAGAATGTATGAGTCAGCTCGGAAAGCTGGTCGCCAGTTAAATAGTTGCATGAATTATCAGAAGCAGCGGATCAAGGTCGCAAAGATCCATGAACGTATTGTCAACACCAGAACCGACTTTCTGCAGAAGCAGAGCACGGCATTGGCTGATGAAAACCAAATCATCTATGCCGAGCATCTGAATATCCGCGGAATGGTCAGAAACCACAAGCTGGCAAAGGCAATCAGTGATGTGAGCTGGAGTGCGTTCTTCCAGATGCTGGAATACAAAGTAAAAGAACGTAACGGCTTTCTGATCAAAGTCGATACGTTCTATCCAAGTTCACAGATCTGCCATGAGTGCAGATACAAGAACCCGGCTGTGAAAGATCTGAAAGTGCGGAAATGGAACTGTCCGCAGTGCGGAGCCGTGCATGATCGTGATCAGAACGCTGCGCGGAATATTCTTGCCGAAGGGATTCGAATTCTCAACGAACCGCAGACTGCAGTTTCTGTAGTCTGAAATAAGTATTCGTACCGTGGGGCACACGGGAAGTAACGCTTGCGGAGAGAGTGTAAGACGGCTTGATGCCGCAGTTCTCAGCGAAGCAAGAATCCCACAGGCTTTAGCCGTGGGAGTGTCAAGCCGAATCATGATGGTAAGGATGATAATTATCTTGGCATGTGGCCAGGGCAGACCTATAACCTGGATGCGGATGGCGATGGAAGTGTGGAAGGGACACTTGAAGAAACGGAAGACAACTGGACGGTGCATCTTTCCGGGTTCAGGACGAAGCACCCGCCTGGCAGCAGCTACAAAATGAATTCCGGCACGTGGACTCAGGAAATGGATGCCTATGAAGACTGGTTTATTGGCCAGACGGCAGATGAGCTGAAAGGAAACTTTGCGGCTCTGTTCTCGGATGTAAATGGGCGGCCGCTCAATGGCAAAAGTGATAAGGAACAGGATGTCGCCAAGGCGGAAAAGCTGAATGATGAACAGAAGGCGCAGATAGATGCACTGAGTGGTGCAACGATGTCGCTGCAGGATGGGCATGGTGATATTGTTGGGGCTGTTGAAAGTTCCTATGCCAATGCAAAGGCTTCGTTGATTACCGCGAATTAATCGTTGATTGAAGTTATTGCCAGTGTCCGGTGTTCCGGATGCTGGCTTTTCTTTTACATGGAAATGCTGCGAAAGGATGCATGTGATTCATTGCGCTGCTTGTTTTTTCGGGTAGAATTGATAAATGATTTTAGGAGAACTATGATGGCTTTCAATACCCCGAAAAAAAAGAAGCGCTGGATTTGGATTGTGGTTGCGGCGGCAGTTGTGCTTCTGTATTCCTTTTATCGTGCTGGTCAATCAAAGGCGGCGGCTGCGCCGGAGACCGTGGTGCGGACGTATACCATTCAAAAGTCGAGTTTTAAAAATACCGTGACTGCGAATGGAACGGTTGAATCACAGTCCACGACGACCGTTTCAACATCGTCGACCAATACGGTCGCTTCAGTCAATGTCGAAGTCGGTGATACGGTGCAGGAAGGTGATGTGATTGCGACGCTCGATACGACAGACATCATGGACAGCATCGCGAAGCAGAATAAGGCCAACAGTGACAAGCTGGAGCAGATGGCCAAGGATGTGCAGAACAAGCTCGATGAAAAGAACTACGTCTGGGGGCAGAAGCCGGATGACAGTGTCGATCAGGACAGCGACATATACAAGAGCTGGGCGCATCAGTTTGCCAGTGCCAATGGCGCTTATTTCGATGCGCTGGATGATTACAATGATGCGCTGGCAAATGGGATTGATAATGATACGCTCAGTGATCTGCAGAAGCAGCTGGCTGACTGCACAATTAAGGCGACGGCGTCTGGAACAATTACGGAGCTGGATGCGACGGTCGGGGCGCGGATTACCAATGGGACGGTTGCCGTTATTTCTGATATTAATCATCTGCAGGTTTCGGTGATGATTGATCAGTATGACATTATGAAGATTGCCGTGGGCATGAAGGCAGAGGTGACAAGTGACGTTGTAGAAGGGGCGACGTTTGCGGCAACGGTCATTTCCAAGTCTCCGGTTTCGACGGGAAAGGGATATGAAGTTGTCTGTGCTCTGGATGATGAGACGGATCAGCTTTTGATCGGTATGGATGCGAAGGTTTCGATTCTCATTTCGGAAGAAAATGATGTTCTTCTGGTTCCGATTGATGCGGTGGGAACGGATGATGCGGGCAACCAGGTCGTTTATGTGCAGCAAAGTGACGGGACCTTTTCACCTGCAACTGTGACAACGGGCGATTCTTCGGACTATTACATTGTGGTTTCGGGAAATGGCATCGGGGAAGGTACCGTCATCAGGGCCAGTGCCGATGCGTCCCAGGCAGAAGTTACAGAAACGGCGGCGGCAGAGAATTCTTCCGGAATGTCCTTTTCCATGAATGACAACGGCGGCCCGCAGGGAGGAGAGCCGCCCAGTAGGGATGAAGGACAGCAGGGTGATGGACAATGAGTCAGGCAGAAGCCGTCATCACGATGCGCAGGATCGTCAAGACCTACTATATTGGTCAGCCCAATGAGCTTGAAATTCTGCATGGAATGGACCTTGATATTTATAAGGGTGAATTTGTTTCGATCGTTGGCGAATCGGGTTCGGGCAAGTCGACGCTGATGAATATTATTGGTGCGCTTGATCAGCCGACGAGCGGAAGCTATGTCCTCAATGGCACGGACATGATCCATGTGAAGGACAAGGAGGCTTCGCACATCCGCAACCAGGAGATCGGTTTTGTGTTTCAGACCTACAACCTGATCGGGCGTATGAATGCGTTAAAGAATGTGGAGCTGCCGATGCTGTATGCGGGAATGGACAGCAAGGCGCGTACCCAGCGGGCGATGGAATTGTTGAAGCTGGTAGGTATGGAAGACCGTATGAGGCATATGCCCAATGAGCTTTCGGGCGGTCAGAAGCAGCGGGTCGCGATTGCACGGGCCATGGCCAACAATCCTTCGATTCTGCTGGCGGATGAGCCGACGGGAGCTCTGGATTCGGCAACGTCGCGGGAAGTGATGGATCTGTTTCATGAGCTTCATCAGAAGCAGGGCGTGACGATCGTACTGATTACGCACAATATGCGTCTTGCGGAAGAAAGTGAGCGGATCATACAGATTGCGGATGGACGCATTATTGGGGAAAAGAAAGGGGACGGTGCTGATGACTCTGTTCGATAATATTTCGATGGCACTGGCCTCTTTGAAGTCGGCCAAGATGCGCAGCTTTTTAACGATGCTTGGCATTATCATTGGCATTGCCAGTGTAATTGCGATTATGACGATCGGTACGTCGCTGCAGGGATCGATTTCGGATTCGCTCAGTTCCTTTGGAATTACGAATATTACCTTTTCGGTGAGTCAGAAAAGCGAAGGGGATGGCACTCAGCAGCAGGATCCTGGTGAGGCTGTCTATGATGATAGTGGTCGTATGTTTCTGCGGGATGATATGCAGGAGTCGGACCTGATTTCAGATGATATGATCGCTGCATTTCAAACGGAGTTTTCGGATTCAATTGCGGGTATTGAGCTAACGGCAAACGGTGGTACGGCGACGATCAAAGACCACGGAAACAAGACGGATGTCATGATCTATGGCGTAAATCCGGATTATGGAACGATGGAATCGGTAAAGATGTATACGGGCCGCTTCATTAATGCGCAGGATCTGGATAAGAAGCGGGCTGTGTGTGTTGTTTCGGATGTGTTTGCGAAGAATCTGTTCGGCAGTGAAGATGTGATCGGTAAGACGATCGATGTAGAGATTTCGGGCTATACACGTGAGATGTACATTGTCGGCATCTATTCCTATGAGAATATGACGACAAACAGTGATACGAGCGATGTGACGACGACGCTTTATGTGCCGGTTACCTCTTTGAAGCGCTGGAGTGGTGACAAGAAGGGCTATGCGAGCATTGTTGTGCAGGCGGCGGGCGGCGTGGATACCAAGTCGTTCATGAGCCAAGGTCAGCAGTTTTTTGCAAGCTACTATGCGACCAACGATACCTATACGGTGCAGGCCTCGTCGCTGGAAGATATGTTGACGGAGATGACGAAGATTATGTCGCAGGTGACGCTTGCAATTTCGGCAATTGCGGCAATTTCTTTGCTTGTTGGCGGTGTGGGCGTGATGAATATTATGCTCGTAAGCATCACGGAGCGTACGCGGGAAATCGGTACACGCAAAGCACTGGGTGCGACCAGCAGTGAAATTCGTATGCAGTTTATTACGGAGGCGGTCATTATCTGTTTGATCGGCGGATTGATCGGAATCATTCTGGGTACGATTCTTGGTGCGATCGGTGCAGGTATGCTTGGATTTGCGGTGACGCCGGATGCGGGCGCGATTCTGTTATCGACCTTGTTCTCGACGGGGATCGGTGTGTTCTTCGGGTGGTATCCAGCCAACAAGGCGGCGAAGATGAACCCGATTGATGCGCTTCGCTACGAGTAAAAATCAACATTCTGTGGGATTTGTA
This sequence comes from Galactobacillus timonensis, assembly GCF_900240265.1. Classification (NCBI taxonomy): domain Bacteria; kingdom Bacillati; phylum Bacillota; class Erysipelotrichia; order Erysipelotrichales; family Erysipelotrichaceae; genus Galactobacillus; species Galactobacillus timonensis. The sequence continues at coordinate 432,254 of NZ_LT964739.1, read as the reverse complement.
TAGGCATGTTATCGAAGGCTTCTTCTACAATGTTTAATGTTTTGGGAGATAACATGAGGACGTTTCAGGTATTGCTGTTCTTTATCGGCCTGTCATTGGACGGGTTCGTGCTGATGATGAACAAAGGGGCTACGGTGCGCAATCTTACAGTGCGGCGGGGCCTTCTGTATGCGCTGATCTTTGCCTGCACAGGTGCGGCGGCAGTGGCGCTCGGCTATGGTTTTTCGCTTCTGTTTGTAGGAGATATGGGGCAGAAGTTCCGGGTGGAACTTGGCTGTCTGATTCTGCTGGCGATCGGCATGTATCTGATGATGCATGCGTGGCACTATACGCGGCAGGAGGAGCGGCTGGATAAGGACTTTGATCTGCGTCAGTGTTTCCATCTGGCTTTGTTTTCGAGCATTGATCTTCTGTTCCTTGCGGTTGCCTTTTCGCTGTTCGGCATTTCCTTCGTAACAGGAGTGTGCCTGGCATTTGTGGTTTCGTTTGTTACAATAGTGGTTGCATTGTATATCGGTTATACGCGGGGAAGTGCTTATACCAGAGTCGTCGGTATGAGCGGCGGTGCCCTGATGGTTTGTCTGGCTCTGTATCTGCAGGTCGTATACGTGTTCTTGAAGTGAGGGCGAATGGAAAATCACAAGGGGATGATGCGCAGCTTTCTTTGTGAAAATCTGCGTGATCTGATGCGGAAAAATGTGTTTGAAAAGATTACGATCAAGCAGATCTGTGATCAGACTGGTGTCATCCGAGCTACCTTTTACAATTATTTTGAGGATAAATATGATTGCCTGAATGCGATCGTTTATGCGGATGTATGCGAAAGCTACATCACCAATGTTTCGCAGGAACAGATGGCTCAGATCGTTGACAGTATTCTGAAGACGGTGGCAGAGAACCGTGATTTTTATCGGGCTGCGTACAATGTGACGGGTCAGAACAGCTTTGAAGGCATGGTTCATGATAATCTGGCGCTTTTGCTGGAAGCGTACTTTAAAAAGTACCGCCGGGCGGGGCATCTGGATAAGTACTCTAACCGTTATTTATCGGGATATTATGCGGCGGCCCTTTCCTATAATCTGCATGAGTTTGTGTTTCAAAGAGAGACACCGGACAGTGTGCATGAGATGCGGACGCGGATTATGGATCTGATGAGTAATTCGATGGAAGATTTTCTTGTGATTCAGGATGGTGGAAGTGCTCATTGAGTGCTTCCTTTTTTTGCTTGTAAACAGACTGTTGGAAAATTGATAAATAATTGAAAATTAAGCATTACACTTGTGTGTCAGGAGGCAGGTAAAATGGCGGCGAAAATATTAATCGCTGACGATGAATGCGATATTGTTTCTATGCTCGGAAGTTTTTTTGAGGGTAAGGGATTTTTTGTCCTGCCCGCCTATAATGGCGCGGACGCACTAAAGCAAGTGGAACATAATCCGGATATTATTTTGCTTGATATCAATATGCCTGAAATGGACGGGTTGGAAGTTTGCAAGCGTATTCGCGATTATGTTTCCTGTCCGATCCTGTTTCTGACTGCTCGAATTGAGGATGCAGATAAGGTGAAAGGTTTTGCTGCGGGCGGTGATGATTACATTTTGAAGCCCTTTTCACTTGTTGAGCTGGAAGCTCGGGTGCGTGCTCATTTGCGGCGGGAAGCCCGACATAATTTTGAAACGCAAGTCAGGTTTTCCGGAGATCTGACGATTGACTATTCGGAATGCTGCCTGTTCTTTGGCGATAAGCGTATCAGTCTTGCGAAGAAGGAGTTTGATATTTTGGAACTGCTCTCACAAAACCCGGGACAGATCTTTGATAAAGAGCGGATTTATGAGTGCGTATGGGGTTATGACAGCGAGGGCGACAGCAGTGTTGTAGCTGAGCATATCCGCAGAATACGGTCGGCAATTGCTGCATATACGGACCACGTATATATTGAAACGGTTTGGGGGTGCGGTTACAAATGGGTAAAATAGACAGCCACAGGAAGGACTTATCTCTTCGAAAAAGCCTTATTCTCTATGTGATCACATTTGCTGTGCTCGCAGTTGCTTTTTCTGCAGTTGTTTCTATAGTTTGTGAAGGTGCTGCTGAAAAAATCAGATCATCTTATCCTGCGTCCGGTGAAAAGTATTATTTGACGAATGAACAGGGAGAGCAGCTGGGCGAGGGAACTTACATTGGAACAGAACCTGTCCGGATGTCTAAAGCGGACGAGCGTACCATTGCTTTACTGGAGATTTTTCCAGAGTTTTTTACACCGATCTTTTCTGCGCTTTGTATGATTGCTTCTGCGCTGTTATTTTATAGAAATAAGCTGAAAAAACCGCTTGCTGAATTGCGGGTGGCTTCAGAAAAAATATCGAACAGTGACCTGAACTTTTCGATAGACTATGACAGCAAAGATGAGCTGGGGCAGCTATGCACGTCTTTTGAACTGATGCGGGCAACCCTTGCCAATAATTTTTCTACAATGTGGCGTCAGGCGGAGGAACGAAAAGCACTCAACGCGGTTTTTGCTCATGAATTGCGTACTCCTCTGACGGTGCTGAAAGGCTGCAGCGAAATACTGCAGGCGAGTGAAAATCCCCAAACCAGGGATACTGCCGTCACAATGGGGAAACATATCTCCCGTATGGAAAACTATGTAAGCAGCATGAGCAGCCTGAGTCGTATGGAAGATACGCAGCCAGAGTACAGGTTGATTAACTTGCAGCAGCTGGTATCTTCTTTGTGTGACAGTGCAAAAATCGTTTGTAAGAAAAGCGAAAAAGAACTTGTTCTACAAAATAACATTCCTGTTTTACAACTGTCTCTTGACAGTGCATTTATCTCACGGGTTTTCAATAACCTGATTTCAAACGCTGTGCGGTATGCTCGGACTTTGGTGACAATATCCTTTGCTGTTCATAATGACGGGCTGCTGATTTCGGTATCGGACGATGGTAAAGGCTTTGATCAAGACAGTCTGCAAAAAGCGGCAAACCCGTATTTCACGCGGGAATGCAATCATTCTGAGCATTTTGGACTTGGATTATATATTTGCAAACTGCTTTGTGAACGTCATAATGGCTATTTGCGCATTCGGAATACCGCTGATGGAGCGAGTGTATCTGCTTATTTCAAATCACTCGCCTTGTAGATAAAAAGTAGATATCTCCCCTTTATACTCTCCGTGAAACAAATGGAGGGTATTTTTATGGAACTGGAAACAATCAGACTGACAAAAAAGTTCGGCTTGAAAACCGCCGTGGACGATTTGAATATCACCTTAACAAATGGGGTCTACGGGCTTCTGGGGGCAAATGGAGCAGGGAAGACAACGCTTATGCGTCTACTCTGCAATATTCAAAATCCTACTTCCGGGAAAATCTTGCTAAACGGAAAAAACATAGTTGGGCTGGGTGAACACTATCGTACTCTATTGGGCTACTTACCTCAGCACTTCGCATATTACCCGGATTTTTCGGCATTTGATTTCCTCCTCTATGTTTCTGCCCTAAAAGGATTGGACGAGATAGCGGCGCGAAAGAAGTCGAAAGAGCTGTTAGAAGCAGTGGACCTGTCAAATGAAGGAAAGCAAAAAATAAAGTCTTTTTCAGGGGGGATGAAGCAGCGTTTAGGTATTGCGCAAGCCATGCTCAATGATCCCCGGATTTTGATATTAGATGAACCGACGGCGGGGCTCGACCCAAAAGAGCGCGTCCGTTTCCGCAATTTGATCAGCGCCTTTTCCCAAAACCGCATTGTGATCCTGTCTACGCATATTGTTTCTGATGTTGAGTTTATCGCCGAGGAAATCATTATGATGAAATCCGGGCGAATTATTCAATTTGGAAATCCGCATGCGATTACTTCACAAATCGACGGTCAAGTATGGGAATGTACAGTTCCGACTGTCTATGCGGAAAAATATGCGGCTGCCTACAATACAAGCAATCTGCGTAACATCAGTGGAAACCAAACGGTTTTACGGATTATTGGAAGTCGTCCGCCTATAGAAAATGTGATAAGCGTGCAGCCCAGGCTGGAAGATTTGTATCTGTTCTATTTCGGAGGGTGTGAAAAGTGAAAAAACTGATTCTTTTTGAACTGCGGAAAATGTTTTCAAAGCGCTTATCTTTGATTGCTCTGATGGGATTACTTTTGTTTTCTGTCTTGATTTCTTTTTCGACCTATCAAAACAAATATGCCTTTGACGGTATAAGGGAAGGTTCAGGGGGAACGGCGGTAGAAATCGACAAGGAAATTGCCGCGAAATACGAGGGAGTACTGACCGATGAAAAAGTACAGAGAATGATGAATGAGTTTGCGCCAACGCATGATCTGCACGGGCTCAATGCAATGTACCTGTATCAAAACGCTGTACAGTCGGCGGTCTTTTCCAGATTCTCTGATAAAGACGGTAATTGGAATGGATTAAGTGTTTCGGATGTGTTTGGCAATGAAACAATCAAAATTGGCTATGTAGACGGTTGGCTTTCAACAAGTAAAAACATGGCGCGGGTTTTTATTGCGCTTGCTCTAGTGATAATCATCATGCTTGCACCGGTTTTCTCCGGCGAATATGAAGGCGTTGACAATATCATTCTGACAAGCAGGTACGGAAAAACTAAATGCGCGAGTGCAAAGGTTGTTGCGGCCATTCTCACCGCAATTAGTACTACCGCACTGGCTGCGGCTGTTAACCTGATTATTGCTCTTGCATTTTACGGGACGGAGGGACTGGATTGCAGTATTCTGTTCGCTCCGGGCGATTACATAGAGGGGCTCATTCCTTTTAATATCACCTGCGGGTCGTTGCTAAGATATCAAATACTGCTGGGGTTTACCTGTGCTCTCAGCGTAACAGGAATTACCCTGCTGATATCTGCAATTAGTAAAAATCAGATTGAGGCTTTGGCGTTATCTGAGGCAATATTTCTTTTCCCGGTTTTTCTTCCGGTCACAGAAGAAAATCCATTGTTCCGATTGATTGCGCTGTTACCCTTGTATCAAGCCCAGGCTGTTTCGCTTTTGTCAGTGGAGAAAATGGGCAATGGTATGCTGTATGCGGTGTGGGCAATTCCATCAGCACTGCTGTTTTTAGGGGTTGGGGGAGCTGTTTCTCGCCATGTATTTGCAAAGCACCAGATTTTATAAAGCGTTTGCGCAGATTCGTTAACAGCGGATTCGTGCAAAGTTAGAACATTGCAGTGGTGAAATGCCAAAATCAAAGCCATTATTTTTAGTCTTTCAGCAGAAACGAGTGCAGGAAACCAATCAGAGTTCCGATGAGGGCGGGAATGATCCAGCAAAGATCAGCGGAAGGAGGGATGGAAGTCAGAAGATTCGTGAGGAAGGGAATGGCGATGCCGGCGGCCTGCAGACCGAGAACAATGGAGACGATGGTCGTGGTGCCAATGGCCCATGGGAAGACTTTTGGAAATGAAGCCAAACGATCTTTGAACAGTCCGAGGATGACGAGGACAATGGCAATGGGGTACAGTGCAACAAGAATCGGTACACTTACTTTTAGAATCTGATCGAGGCCAGAGATACTCATGACGAGGCTGGCGACAGTAAAGAGGATGACCCAGGTTCGATAGGAAATTCTGGAAATTTCGGCAAAGAATTCGGCACAGCTGCACAACAGACCGATGCAGGTTGTTAAGCATGCAAGAATATAAATGATACCCAGGATAAGGATGCCGGTGGTGCCAAAAAGAGCAGATGTAATATTGGTTAATACGTTGGCGCCGTTGGTGGCATTGGGAAAGATGGATCCGCTCAGGGCGCCTAGATTTGCCATCGCTGCATAGATCATAAACAGCAGGAAGCCGGCAATAAGACCTGCTGTGCAGGCTCCACGAATCAGATCGTTTTGTTCGCTGATGTTGCGCTTCTTCAGGTTGAGGACAACGATGTTACCAAAGTTGAGAGCGGCCAGTGTATCCATGGTGTTGTAGCCTTCCAGGAAACCTTGGGTGATGGGAGTAGTGGCATAGTCGGCCTGGGGAGCGGCATAGGTTCCGCTGTAATTGTGGAAGCAGCCGATGAGAAGAATTGCAATCATTGCCAAAAGCAGCGGTCCGAGAATCTTTCCAAGTGTATCCGTGAGGCTGTCTGGATGAAGCGACATGCGTAATGCTATGGCAAAGAAAAGGATGGAGTAAGCGATACGTACCCACATGGGTATCGTATCCATAAAGGGGACGATAGCCATTTCAAAGGAGACTGCGGCATTTCTTGGAATGGCCAGCCCAGGCCCCAGAGCAAGGAAAATCAGAATGGTAAAGATGGTGGAAAAGGTCGTTCCAGCTTTTGAGGAAAGGGTACGCAGGTCTTTGGATTGGGCGATGGCAATGATGCCAAGAACCGGGAAGATGACGGCAGTGATCGCCATTCCGGCGAGACCTTTTCCGGTTGCGGTTCCGGCCTGGAAGCCGAGCCAGGGTGGAAATATGAGATTTCCGGATCCGAAGAACATGGAAAAGAGGGTGATGCCGACGAGGAGAATGTCCTGTGTGGTAAGTCTGTGTTTCATAATCGATGTCCTTTCTTTTCTCTGATCGGATATTCAGTCTGAGAAAAGAAAACCATCGTCTCAGACTGCATTGAGACGATGGATATACACCGCGGTACCACTCAATTTGCATGAATATTTTCATGCCACTCTTCCGGCTCCGACAAGCCATAGGCCTTTAACGCTGCCATGCGTAACAGGTTACTTGTTTCCGTTCGCCTGCAGACTCTGAAGTGACTTCCCTGCTGCGCATATCGTCCGTTTCCACCTTTGTAGGACTCTCTCTGCACTGTTTGCGGCAGGACTTTCTTCATCAACGTCGTTCTGTTTTTGATATTAATCGTCATGGTTATGGTTGTCAATCGTGATTTTTCAGGGGAACAGTGGGATGCTGCGCAGGATCGTTGATTACTGTTCTGATGTGGGTCTTGCGGTGTCTTTCCTAAAGAAATTTTTAGAATTGTAAAAATTGAAGCAGTGAGGAAAGTATGGTTGAATAATTGTACAAAACCGCTCTGCTCCGCGATCTCGAAGAGGAGGAAAAGCTTATGATAATTGAATAATTAATGAAAAAGGATGGAGACTAATGTTAAGAAAAATACTATCTTCAGTTATGGCATTTTCCCTAATGCTTACCCTTCCTAATGGAATAGTTCATGCGGAGGATACGCTTGATGTTCCTCAGGTTGTAACTGAGGAGCAGATGAACTATGAGTTGGGTCCTGAATCTCCCTATGCCGGTCAGTATATTACGTACGGCATTGATGAAAATGGAAATTATGTTCGTTTGTCTGTAACCCCGATCGAAGCCAGATCTGTTACTGCTACAATTGCGATTTACATTGGAAAAATACTGGTTGGATATATTACATCAACGGTTGTTGACGGGATTGTAATCGCGGCGACCGTACAATCAGGTGCAGAATGGGCAGCGGCAGCTATTCAGTCTGTGTTGAATAAACCGTATAGTTCGATAGTCACGATCCCGAAAGAAACTGTCTGTATGGGATATCCGATGTATGGATGGAAACCGGAGTACTGCCGATGAAGTCAGATAAGAAATTGAAGATTGTTGGTATTCTTGGCTTCATTACTGGCGTTGTAATCTACATTGTGGTTCATTACGTTTTATGAAGTTGAACCCTGCGGCTGTGAGGCAGCTTTGTTGAAAACGGCTCAGGTGACACAATGAGTTTGAACCTCCCTTCGTTTCGATGCGTCAGATGGTTCTCTGACGTGACGATAGCGAGCGGGGAGATATGGTTTTGGGTATACTGCAGTGAGAAATAATTCTCGCTGCTTTTATATTGTGGTGGACCGAAAATGATGATAGTTGTCGAGGGTGTCTCGCGGTGCTTACCGGAAGCGACGTCTGTAATGGTGCTTGATGTGCTTGCGTCTATCTGCCTGAATGCTAAGCAGTTAGGCGTGCAGGAGGATTGGAGGCAGTGATAAGATTAACCCGTGGTTTTACTTTGGAACAGATGGATGGGGAACGATGGTTACTGGCTGATCTGGGGATCGGATCCGGGCAAAAAAAGAGATGGAAGAGCTGAAGAATGAAGGTTATGACGCGGAAGAAACATTCCATAACGGCAGCCTTGGAACGATAGGTGTACATATCTATCATCTGAAACGGAAATAAAAAAACGCAGCGGAACGGCTGCGTTTTCCTTAACTGAAATAAACGTATGGATCCTGCGGGGCAGTGTAGTACTGAACAGCATCAGCGTAGAGGACGACAGTTTTTCCACCGCCTTCGAGGTCGACGGTTTTCAGCTTTCCTTTGACCTTGTACCAGTCGTCCTTTTTCATTTCATTGATCTTGACGCCGGTAACCGTAATGCCGCAGAGGCTGGTGTCTGCCTGGCAGCACACCATAGCCCGCCGCCCGAGGACGAAGGACTGATGATAGCCGGGAATATCTTCGGCATAGGCGCCGCGGAGGATGACTTCTTTGCCTTCGTATTTTTCGGGATCATCCATGACATCCATGTACCAGAGGCCGTAGTCATCGTCCTGAATGTCGATGACGGGGGCGTTGAAATCGAAGGGGAGAGTTCCTCCCTTGAATTCGCAAGGCTCTCCAAAGTTTCCTTCATAGAAGATCTGGGCACGTTTATTGATGGCCTTGATGTTGCCGCGGAACATGGTGCCGGACATGTCGGGCGTGCAGCGGTTGACGATGATGACGTCGCTGTAGCGCAGCTGCTCAAACATCATGGAGCGCATGTTCTGGATGTAGGAGGCGAAGGTGCTTCCGTCGACCGTCGTCAGTATTTCGACGAGGGGCCAGAAGTCGGGCATGTCTTTGAGGACGGTTTCCGTCAGCGGCTCGCTTCCGTTCCATTCGATGAAGACCTGAAACGGGTGATAAATGGTGTCGAGTTCGCGGCACTTTTCAGCTGTCAGAACGTTAACGTCGTCATACGTTTCAAGAAATGCGTTGTGCGACGTGAGAAATTCTTCATCGAATTCAGTGTCACCTTCTTCGAAGCGCAGGATCAGCGTGCGTCCCGCACCTTCCATGAACTGAGGATCATTGAGAGTGTCGCGGATCAGCGTTGTTTTTCCGGAATCAAGAAAGCCGGTAAAGACGTAGACAGGTGTCGGCATCAATGGACTCCGAAGAGGTTCTTCATCTGCTCGACATCGACATGTTCGCCGATGACAGTGATGAGGCCGGTGTAGGCGGCGCTTCCTTCACGGATATCGGTATCGCCCGGAACATAGTCGAAGAAGAGCCAGCCGCCGTCTTTGGACGGTACGATGCCCTTGGCGCGGACAATGTTGTCGGGCAGCTGCTTGAGGGCAGCTTCAATTTCTTCTTTTGAATATTTGTTGATGGTTTCGATGCCGATGGAGTCAAAGACATCATCCGCATCCAGACCGTCATGGTGATGGTGGTGATGATGCTCGTGTTCATCTTCGTCGGCGCCGAGATGGATACGGTTGCCTTCGCTCAGGCCTTCATTTGCCTTTGCTTCGGCATCGTCATCGTGGTGATGATGGTGTTCATGTTCCTCATGGTCATGATCATGGTGATGCTCGTGCTCATGTTCGTGATCATCCTCATCGTCGTCATCATCAGGCTCGATGGCTTCAATGCCTGCCGGGAAGCCGTCGGAGGAGCCCGTCATGGCTTCGAAGATGGCGGCGCCGGTCAGCTCGTCCCATGGCGTCGTGATGATACGCGCATCCGGGTTGAGTTCGCGGATAATATCGAGATCTTCCTGGATCTTTGCTTCGTCGACCATCTGAGTACGGGAGAGGATGACGCAGGAAGCGGTCGCAATCTGATCGTCGAAGAACTCCTTGAAGTTCTTGTGATAGGTCTTGCAGCGCTTGGCATCAACGACGGTGCTGTAGCTGTCAAGCTCAAGGCCGTCAACCGACTTGACGATACCGAGGATGTCGGACAGTTTGCCGACGCCGGACGGCTCGATCAGAATGTGATCGGGATGGTAGGTGTCACGTACCTTTGCAAGTGCAGTCTGGAAGTCGCCCTGCAGCGTGCAGCAGATGCAGCCGCCGTTGACTTCGTTGACGATGATGCCGGCATCTTTGAGGAATCCTCCGTCGATGCCGATTTCGCCGAATTCATTTTCGACGAGGACAACCTTTTCATTTTTGAATACGTCTTTGAGAAGTTTCTGAATCAATGTTGTTTTCCCTGCTCCGAGAAAACCTGAGATGACGTTTACTTTTGTCATATCTGCCTCACTTTCGTTGCGCTAATCATTATAGCAATGCCTTTCTTTCTGTCGCCTTCTGTGCTTTGACAATCTCGCGATATCGACCAGATGACAAGAAAACCGCACTTCTGTTGAAATGCGGTTTTGATCTGTTATGGTGCGGCAAGCGGGATTTGAACCCGCACGGATCTCTCCACACGCCCCTCAAGCGTGCGTGTCTACCGTTCCACCACTGCCGCGTGCCTGATTATTATATACAGGCTGTGTTTCGTTCGTCAAAGGAAAATGCGTAGATATGCTGTGTCAATGTTATGACTGACGCTATGCGCAGATGTCATAGTATGCCTTTCTGGTTGCTGGAACCGTTTTTTTCTAAAGAATTCGTCAGGATAAGCATGCTTGTGCTGGCGCAGGCGGCATCGTTTACGAAACCCGGCAAAACAACCTTGGCGATTTTCTTGGAAACTGGAGGTGTTTTTTTGGGATGAAACACGATTTGTTGGGCACAGTGTCCGCCGGATCGTGCTTCTTTTTTTGACTGTTCCTGTATACTTTGACTATGACGATGTATAGGAACATGGGGCAGTGTTTCTTTATAGCAGTGCTGAGCGGATCGCTGCTTTTGGCGGGCTGTGGTAAGCCGCAGACGGCGACGGTGGTTGATGATCCTTCCACGTATGCGCCGGAAGAAACATTGACGCTGAGCAGTGAATATTACTATCTTGAGGATCTGGATACGGGCAGTGTCCTGCTGGATGAGGGCAGTATTCAGCGGATGTTTCCGGCGAGTCTCACTAAGATGATGACAGCGATTGTTGCGCTCGAGAACATTCCGGATCCGGAAAATGTGACGATTGAGATTACGCGGACGACGCTGGCGGGGTTGATTGAGGCAAGCGCCAATCGGGCAGGCTACTGGTATGGTGATACGCCGACGGCGCTGGATCTGATTTATGGTGTCTTATTGCCGAGTGGAGCGGACTGCTGCCGGGCGCTGGCGCTCTATGTCAGCGGCAGTGAAGAGGCGTTTGTTGATCTGATGAATCAGAAGGCGCAGGAGCTTGGGATGCTTGATACCCACTTCGTTAATACGACGGGCCTGCATGATGATAACCACTATTCGACGTGCCGGGATCTTGCGAAGCTGCTGAAGTACTGTATGCAGAATGAAACGTTCATGGAAGTGATCCATACGCGGAAATATGTGTCGACGCCGGTGAAGACGTATCCTGACGGGCTGTCGATGGATAATTATGTGCTGTTCTATCTCGATGAATATGATCCGGCATGGGATACGCATTTTTCGATCCCGGGTTTTATCGGCGGCAAGGGCGGCTATACGATTGAGGCGCGTCACTGTCTGGCGAGTCTTTGTGATGCGGGCAGTCTGCACCTTCTGCTGATCAATGCCCATGCCTACAAGGAGCCGTATTATTATCCGGCGGCGATTGAGGATGCGGCCACGATCTATAACTATTACGGTGCGCATTACGCGTATGAGGAGCCGGTCGTTGCAGGAAACCCGGTGGTATCTCTCCGGGTGCGCAATGGCGATATGACGCAGGTTGAGGCGGTGGCGGCAGAGACGGTTGCGGGCATTCTTCCATCAGATTCCAGTCTGCATGTTTATGTGGATGTGCCTGAAGTTATCGATGCGCCGGTGAGCGAAGGTACCGTCATCGGTAAGGTGCAGATCTATGCCTATGATCGTCTGTATGCTGAGAGTGACCTGTATCTGGATACGACGGTGACGAAGACGTTTGCCGGCAGTGTACGTACGCTGCTGCAGGAAAAGGGCGGTGCGCTTGCGCTGCTTGCGGGTGTTGCGGTGATGTTGCTTGTGCTGGTTCGAAAATCGCGGCGCAGGAAATAAATGAGACAGTTACTGAAATGGTGCTGTGCCGGCTCTGGCTGAACGCGGGAGCCGGTTTTTGCGTGGAAAGCTTTCCTACGGATCTGGCAAAAGCGGGGAATGAATTATGCAATATAGCTTAAATCCACTTGTTACATGTATTTTTGCATCAAATATCTAATAAAAGATATATGACACAAAATTAACAAATCTGTTTATTTGACATTGACAAATATTGATCCTAGTATCTGATGCGATCGTTTATTATTCTTCGGTTTTTGGGAAGGAGGCAGGCGATGAAGAGATTGAATGGATTGTTATTATCAACGTTGTTGCTGATGAATCTGGTCAGCCCATATACAGCGGTTTATGCAGAAGATACTGGAAGCGGTACGACGACCGTGGAAACGACCGGGCCGACGGAGTCGACAGATACTGCCGATACGGGAACATCCACGGATTCTTCCGATAACGGTACAGATACTGGTACAGACGCCGCAGACACAGAAACAACCGGAACGACAGACGGCGCAACAACGGAAACCGGGACAACGGATACAACCGGATCCGATCAGGAACCTGCGTCGGGAGATGTAGAAAATACCGATGGGACGCAGACGGATTCTGCTGACACAAATGCGACCGCGGATGATGCGGCTGCTTTAAATGCGGAGCCGGAGGAAACAGAAGTCACAACCGCCTCACAGACCTATACCGCGGAAACGGCGTCACATATTCAGGTTACGGCTGTCGCCGATGCAGGCGCCTTTGCACAGGATGTGACGATGAAGGTGAGTGACCTTAAGAGTGCGGATGCGATGGCGATTGCGCAGCAGGTTCTTGGGGCCGGCACCGTGGATGCGACAGGCGTCAATATCACGTTCTATGATGCAGATAACGCGGAAGTGGAGCCGGTTAAGACGGATGCGGTCCACGTGACAATTTCGTTTCCTTCCAATGCGACGGTAGATGGTGATGAGTTCTATCTGCTGCATCAGGATGATTCGGGGAAGGTCAGTGAAGTCACCGACGCAAAAGTTGATGATACCGGAGCGGAGTTTGCGGCTTCGTCGTTTTCAAACTATGTTGTTGGCTCCATCAGCAGCGGCTATGATACGACGGTAAAGGGTACCTTTGACCATGCGCAGGTGGCCATTGCGGCATGGAACCAGGGTTATAACGGCAATAATGTCTATGATGATACGAGCAATGCGGATCTGGTTCCTCTGACGCCGATCACCAGCGGTGAAACGGTAACTTTGAAGAGTTTCCGCAGCGGCAACAATGTGCGGGGTAACCTGCTGGTGTTTGCCAAGGCGGAGGACGGGTATCTGATTACGGGTCTCAACTCCAGTAATTCGCTGAACAACTTCTATCCGATTGAAGGTTTGAATGGAAACTTCAGCGGCTATGGCTCCATTGCAAATTATGCGGGATTCAAAAACCTGATTCAGCGGGCAAATGCAGAAGGATATCAGATCGTGTTCGGCTATTACCGTGCCGCTGACAATAATGCTGGAATTGAGTTCAAGGTTGATACGGAGCCGGTCGGCATCAGTGTCTCGGCAAAGAGCGATAAGGAAAAGGTTCTACCGGGAGACACCATCACTGTTACAGCAACGATCACGCCTACTGAGACGAAGACGAAGGGGATCACGGTTTCTTTGACCAGTGGTGCAACCTATGCAGAGATCGATGGGACGTCGATTGAGATTTCGAGCCTTGCGAAGACGGGAAGTGGTACATGGACCGGAAGCTTTTCCTATACGGTGACTGCAGAAGACTGTGCGAAGCAGGCGGTGAACTTTAATATCTATTCCGGATTGACGTATTCCTATTCTTTCCCTGACGCCAAATTTACTACTTCTGTGGCACAGACCGGCAGCGCCAGTGTGTCGGTCCCGATTGAGTCACAGACAATACTGATTCAGGGTAAGGATGATACGGTTACTTATGATGGAAAGGAACACAGTCTTTCTGGATTTACCGTGAACGGAACCGAGGTCGAGGCAGGTACAAATTCAATAAATGTGACCCTCAATGGTACGACGTATCAGGTTACCGGTTTGAGCAATGTAACCAATGAAATGGCTCAAGGCACAAAGGTCGGAACCTACACCAATACAGTTTCCACACCTGACGGTGCAATCAAGGTTAATACCTCTCAGGGGAGGGATGTTACGACTGGGTTTCATATCAGCGTTGCGCCGGGCACTCTCACTATCAAAAAGCGTCAGGTAACCCTTGAATCAGCCGGCGATACGAAAGAGTATGACGGAACTGCGCTGACGAATGATCAGGTGACGGTCGGCGGTGATGGTTTCGTGGATGGTGAAGTCAGCAGCGTTAAGGCGACGGGCTCGATTACGAAAGTAGGCAGTGCCGACAATTCGATCAGCTATACGACAAAGGATCGTTTTAATGAAAATAACTATTCGATTTCAATGAAGCCAGGAAAACTGACGATAACGTCAAATACATCCGAAATCACGTTGACGGTGAAGGACGCCGGGAAGGTCTATGACGGAACAGCATTGACTTCGACTGCCATTACAACAAGCAAAGGTCTGCCGGATGGAATGACCGTTTCCGCTACAACGGACGGTACGATCACTAATGTGGGCTACGTTGCCAATAACATCACTTCCTATACGATCAAGGACAGTGCCGGTACTGATGTGACGAAATATTTTTCAAATGTCATAACAGTGCCGGGTGTGCTGACGGTTACAAAGCGCTCCGTAACGCTGACGTCACAGGGAGCTGAAAAAGCTTATGACGGTACACCTTTGACATCATCGGGTGTGACGGTTGGAGGCGATGGCTTTGTGCCGGGTGAAGTCAGTGATATTAAGGCAAGCGGCACCATTACCAAAGTCGGCAGAGTTACGAATACGATCACCTATATGCCTAATTCCGGTTTTATTGCGGACAACTATGAAATCGAGATGAATGAGGGAATACTGGCAGTTACTCCGAATACGACTGTGATCACGATTCAGGCTGACAATGCCAGCAAGATTTACGATGGTACGGCGTTAACGTCGAACCAGTATACGGTGTCCAATCTTCCGGATGGCTTTCAAGTAGAGGCAGAAACTGCCGGCTCGATAACCAGTGTCGGAGTGGCCTTTAACACAATCACCGGCTATCAGATCTTCAATACCAACAACAATAACGAGGATGTAACGGATCAGTTTTCAGGCGTGACGCTGAAAAATGGGACGTTGACTATTCTGAAGCGCAGCGTAAAACTAACATCCCAGAGTGCGAGCAAAGTGTATGACGGTAAGGCGTTGACGGCGCCGGATGTGACGGTGAGCGGCGATGGCTTTGCGGCGGGTGAAGTCAGTAATATTACGGCGACGGGAACGATTACAACGTCTGGCAGCGTAATCAATACGATCACATATACGACGGCAGAGGGATTCAAACCTGATAATTATACGATTGAGATGGAACAGGGAACGTTGACGGTCCTTGCCAACAGGGGTGAAATTGTCATTACAGCCGGCAGTGCGACGAAGATTTATGATGGGAAAGCATTGACGGAAAGCGGCGCGGACGTTGCGGGTCTGCCTTCCGGTTTTACAATTTCCGTTATGACATCCGGCAGTATTACCGATGTTGGAAGCGTCAAGAATACGGTTGATTCGTACATCATCAAAGACAGCAACGGAAATGAAGTAACAACAGAGTTTACAAATATTAAGACCAATGACGGGACGCTGACTGTGACAAAGCGCCCGGTAGGTTTGATTTCGCAGAGTGTAACCCGGGAATATAACGGCAAGGAGCTGACAGCACCGACGGTAACGATAGAAGGCTATGGTTTCGTGGACGGTGAGGTTAGTGAAATCGCAGCTACAGGAGCTGCTACGAATGTTACCGATGAAAACGGTGTGGTCAACGCGATCAGCTATAAAACAGCGGAGAGTTTTAAAGCGGATAACTATGAGATCTACAAAAAGGAGGGTACTTTGAAGATTACGAAGGCTTCCAATACATTCGTGATCATCGCTGATTCTCCTTATAAGGATTATGACGGTGAGCCGCTGACGGCGACATACTCCGTGATTGTTCCGAGTGGATTTGACGGATATTCGGCGACGGCTAAGCTGACGCTTCATGGATCCTCGGTTTCTTCGGATGATGCGCAGTCGATTACGGATGCAGGATCGGCCTATGTCATGGTGACATCCTATAAGCTGCTGGATGCGGCAAAGCAGGATGTGACAAAAAACTTCGAGGATCCGCTGGTAATCGATGGCGAGCTGAATGTGTATCCGCGGTTGTTGATTCTGACTTCAGCCAGTGACACAAAGGAATATGATGGAACTCCTCTTGCGGATTCGACGGTAACGGTCGGTGGTGATGGATTTGCGCCGGGTGAGAGCTTTGATATTTATGCAAGCGGCTCGCAGACGGAGGTCGGAGATTCGCCCAATACGATCCCGGATCTTTCGACGCTGAAGGAGAAATATCCGGCAGGTTTCAAACTGTCCAACTACAGTGTTGTTCCGATTGAGGGAACATTGAGCGTGACACAGAATACGTCGCCGATTGTTGTTACGGCTGCGTCACAGGTGAAGATCTATGATGGTAAGCCGCTGACGTCGGGCCTGTATTCGGTGTCGGGTCTTCCGGAGGGATTTTCGACAGAGGCCGAACTGGCAGGTTCGGTGACGAATGTTACGGATTATGCGGAAGGCAATCATACAGTGTCTTCAGTGAAGATTCTGCGCAATGGTGAGGATGTGACGAGCAACTTCAGTAATATTACGACGGTGAGCGGGACGCTGCGGATTGTGCCTGCTTCTCTGGCGGTCGAACCAGTGGCAGATACGGTCTATAACGGGCAGGAACAGAAACTGATACCGAACGTTGCATATGACGTTGGTACGTCACAGTACGCTTCTTCCGCCAAACGGGCGGCTTCATCTTTGGGCGGAATATCTTTCCTGGTAAGGGCTTTGTCATTTGAAAACGGCGCGGATCCGTCTGCACCTGTACCTGTGAAAGGTACGGATTATACGTTGAGTTATTCGGTTGTGTCGGGTGACTTTGTGAATGCCGGCTCCGTAATTCAGGTGACGGTGACGGCTGTGGATGGCGGCAACTATTCCGGGACCGTCTCCGAGGAGTATAAGATCGTTCCGAGAAAGCTGAGCGTAGTGACATACAGCGCATCAAAGGACTATGACGGTACGGCGCTGACAGCTGGCGGCAGTCTGAGCGGAGCGGTGGAAAGTGATGGTCTGCGTCTGGTGATGACCGGCTCCCAGACATCGGCAGGATCGTCGGACAATACCTATGTCATTGACTATGGCAGTGCGTTGGCTACCAACTATGAGATTGAGAGTGAGTCGCTTGGTACGCTGACGGTGTTTGCGCTGGCGGCGAAGGAGGCTGGCCGCACATGCCAGGACGATGGCTATGGGGACGGCTATGTTTGGAATGAAGCTGCGCAAGCATGTGTTCTGGAGAGTGCTCCGCCGGTTTCGAGCAGGAAGCTCAGTCCCCAGACCGGTGTAACCGGAAGCGGTGAATGAAAATGTGGCGCCCTGATGAATGGTGTTCGGGGCGTCTTGTTTATGTGCGGCGCGGTTGTCAATTGGCATCAGGATATTTATAATTAACAACGTTTCGAGTGAGGTGGATGATGGATTATCAGAAGGTCATTAATATCGCTGTGATTGCGCACGTAGACGCCGGAAAGTCGACGCTTGTTAACGCATTTCTGAAGCAGTCGCATGTCTTTAAGGATAACGAGAAGGTTGTGGACTGCATCATGGATTCCAATGCACTCGAGCGTGAAAGAGGCATCACGATCTATTCCAAGAACTGCTCGGTACAGTATAAGGACTATAAGATCAATATCGTTGATACGCCGGGGCATGCGGACTTCTCTTCGGAAGTGGAACGCATTATCCGTACGGTTGATACGGTAATTCTGCTGGTCGATTCCGCTGAGGGACCGATGCCGCAGACGCGTTTCGTTCTGCAGAAGTCGCTGGAGATCGGTCTGCGTCCGATTCTTCTTATTAATAAGATGGATAAGCCGGATCAGCGGGCGGACCAGGTCGTTGATGAGGTCTATGATCTGTTCCTGGACCTGAATGCGACGGATGATCAGCTGGATTTCCCGATTCTTTATGGCGTCGCCCGTGAGGGCATTGTTCGCTATGACTGGAACAAGGATACGAACAATGACATTGTGCCGCTGTTTGAGACGATTCTTGCCCATACGCAGGCTTATCCGGATCTGCGTGATGAGCCGGTACAGATGCAGGTATGCGCCCTTGCCTATGATGACTATATTGGTCGTCTGGGCATTGGACGTATCTATAAGGGTACGCTGAAGGCGGCAACGGACTATGAAGTATGCAATGCCGAAGGAAAGACCGGAAAAGGACGGACGAATCAGATCTTTGTATATAAGGGCCTGTCGCGGATTGATGTGCCGGAGATTCAGTGCGGCGAAATCTGCATGATTTCGGGTATTCCGGACATCTCGATCGGTGATACGCTGTGCCCGGTCGGTCAGCCTGATCCGCTGCCGATGATCAAGGTCGAAGAGCCGACGCTGTCCATGAACTTCATGGTGAACGATTCTCCGTTTGCGGGACAGAGCGGCAAATATGTGACGTCGCGCAATATCCGTGAACGTCTGCAGAAGGAACTGGAAGTCAACGTCGGTCTGCGTGTTGAAGAGACGGATTCGACGGATACGTTCAAGGTATCGGGCCGCGGTGAGCTGCATCTGACGATTCTTCTGGAGCAGATGCGCCGCGAGGGCTATGAGGTCGCCGTTTCGAAGCCGCAGGTCATTCTGCGTAAGATTGACGGCGTTACCTGTGAGCCGGTCGAAGAGGTTGTGATCGATGTTCCGGATAACTATTCGGGCGCTGTCATTTCGTCGCTGAACCTTCGCAAGGGTCTTCTGACAGATATGGAAAATGAAGGTTCCTATACGAAGATTACGTACATGGTTCCGACGCGCGGCCTGATCGGCTATCGTTCGCAGTTCATTAACCTGACGCATGGTGAGGGTACGATTGTGCAGCGTCTGGCGGATTATGAACCGTGGAAGGGGGATATTCCGCAGCGTGAGAACGGTGCTCTGATTTCGACGGAAACGGGTACGGCCATGACGTATGCGCTCTGGAATATTCAGGAGCGTGGTCAGCTGTTCATCGGTCCGCAGACGCCGGTTTATGAGGGAATGATCATTGGTGTTTCGGCAAAGAATATGGATATGGGTGTCAACCCCATCAAGAACAAGCATATGACGTCCATCCGCTCCACGGGTGCAGATGAGGCGATGAAGTTGGTTCCGCCCCGTATTCTGACGCTCGAGTCTGCGATCGAGTTCATCAATGATGATGAGCTGGTTGAGATTACGCCGACGGACATCCGTGTGCGCAAGCGGTATCTGACGGAGATTGACCGCCGTCGTCATGCGCGTGCGCTTGGCAAGCTTGCCAAGGAAGAGGAAGAGGCCTGAGAAATCGGGCTTCTTTTTTTAGGCTTCTTCACAGGCACAATTTTCGTCCTGCCAAAAGAAAAGGCGGCTTTCCCCGCCTGAAAATGTTGATGGAGATATTTGTGTCGACCATCACAATCATTGTTTTGATAACCTTTCTTCTTTAAGGGAGGTTTCATCTGCTGCAGAATCTTCCGGAAGACTGCCTGCAAGGCTGTCAAGGAGTGCAGCACGATCATGGTTCGGCTATGTCAGCGTTGCGATTACTTTGCCGTTCATTGTGATATAGATATCGGTCTGGGAAACCAAATCAAGATATTTGCCCATATTCGTTTTAAACTCTGTGGCTGTCACCTTCATGATATACCTCCTCTTTATGGCCAAAATATAAACGATCGTCAAAAAGCGAACAATATATATCGATCAATATTAGATGTTTGATATTGCGAATGGGTTGCGAAGCATCCTTGGCACTGTGGCAGTATTCAGTGTTCTTTGCATTAAAACATGGTTGCGGGCAATCTGCTGGGCGGATCAGGCAGCATGGACGCTTGGGGCGCTCTTTCTGATTCCGGTATGCAAGGCGTGTCTGAAACATGTGAAGGAGGATATCCTGCATAGATCTCTGAATCTTGCGAATGACACAGAATAAAGGCTCCGTGCATTATTGCCCGGAGCCCGTACCTTTCCCAACTTAATCAATATAGCATAAAAAAACTTGAATGTAAGGGGTTACAATTATCGGATTATCGATTATAAAAAGGGTGTAAGAAGAGGGTATCAAAAGAGAAAGGTCACAGCATCACCGTTACCCTCTGGGAGGCCATAGAAATATGCGTAGACCGGGTATTCGAGGAGGCAGCGCCGCCTGAATTAAAATCTGCTGGCGAGCCTGCATAAAAAATGGAGCAGTACGTCTGCTGATGGGACCATGGTGGTCCAGACACTGCATAGCTGCAGAGAATGTGATGAGAAGAAATGAGGACGGTATGGTGCCGGACAAGTATTCTCATAGATCAGTATGGATGTACAATTTATCTCCAATAAGTCGATTTCGGATATGGTGCTGCAGCTGAGCTGTGTACGCGCGGACACAAAATCCCGGAATTGCAAGCAGACGTTGAGTCAAAGGAACCTGCAGTAGAGATGCGGGTTCCTTTTATGATGAAGCGACAGATGCAAAATGCTATAATTTTAACAAGCGGAGGGTTTGAATATGCGCTGTGCAATTGTTCTGGCTGCGGGGTTTGAAGACTGCGAGGCCATGATTACGATTGATATTCTGCGTCGGGCGAAGGTTTCTGTCGATCTTGTCGCAGAGGGTGAGAGCCTTGAGGTGCTTACGTCTCATGGCGTGAAGCTGATGGCAGAGAAGCTTCTGAAGGATACGGATCTGTCGTCGTATGATGTGCTGATTCTTCCGGGAGGAAAGCTTGGGACCCAGAACCTTGAAGCCAATGATGCGGTGAAGGATGCGGTAACGAAGCAGGTAGAAAGCAGAAAACTGATGTGCGCGATCTGTGCGGCGCCGTCGATTCTCGGTCATCTGGGACTGCTCAAGGGGCGGAAGTATACGTGCTTCCCGGGCTTTGATGATGAAAGCTACGGCGGCAGCTATCAGATGGAACTTGCGGTGCAGGATGGCAATGTCATTACGGGCCGCGGTATGGGGGCGACGATTGAGTTTGCGCGGATGATCGTAAAGAATATTGCGCCCGAGGCGCTGGATCATGTGGATTACGGGATTCAGTATGAGCATCGCTTCCGTGATCTGAAGCAGAATTGAGACGGGGTTGTATTCGAAGGGGAGATAAGACGGATGGCTAACATGTTTACAAATACGGCCAGAATGTTCAAGTTCGACGTTCTGGTCGCCTATGCGAAGCAGGCATTTGAAGAGGGAAAGATTGATGAGGCGAAGATCAATGCGTATGCGCATGATCTGGTATCGCTGGATTCGCCGCGTGTACGGTGCTGCGTATACAAGGAGAGGGAAATTCTTCGTCAGCGCGTAAGACTGGCGGGCGGAAAGATGGCAAGCGATACGGCTCCGTACAATCCGCGTCAGATCGTTCAGGTCATTGATGCGGCATGCGACGGCTGCACGATCTACAAAATCCGGGTGACGGATAACTGCCGCAACTGTATGGCGAAGAGCTGCGTGGCGGCGTGCCATTTTGATGCGATGCATATCGGTCTGCAGCGCAGTGAGATCGACTATTCCAAGTGCAAGGAGTGCGGTGCCTGCGTCAAGGCCTGCCCGTACAATGCCATTGTCATGACGGAGCGGCCGTGCTATGCGCACTGCCCGGTGAATGCGATTTCGTGGGATTCGCATCACCTTGCTCAGATCGATGAGAAAAAGTGCATCAACTGCGGCGCCTGTGAGGCAGCGTGCCCGTTTGGCGCAATTGAGGATATTTCGTGGGTTGTGCCGGTGGCCCAGCTGCTGCATATGCATACGCCGTGCTACGCGATCGTGGCGCCCTCGATTCAGGGACAGTTTGACAATGCGTCGCTGCCGCAGATCATTCACTCCATCGAGATGCTCGGCTTTGAGAAGTGCTATGAGGTTGCGGCAGGTGCGGATGCGGTAGCGGACCATGAGTATGAGGAATTGAAGGAGCACCATGATGCGGGTACGCCGATTACGACGTCGTGCTGCCCGGGCTTCGTCAATATGGTCAAGATGCATTTCCCGGAGGTATATCAGAAGAATACGTCGACGACGATGTCGCCGATGGCGGCTCTGGCATACAAGCTGAAGAAGGATCATCCGGATCACGGCATCGTCTTCATTGGACCGTGCCTGGCCAAGAAACAGGAAGGCATGGAAGAGGTGACGCCGGTCGACTATGTTCTGACCTTTGAGGAGCTGGCGGCGATGCTGGTGGCAAAGCACATTCATCCGTCCGATGTTCACGGGGACTTTGAAGATATTCCTTCCAACTACGGACGCAACTTCTCGCATTCCGGCGGCGTTGCGGCAGCGGTCCTGCAGGCGGCCAAGGAACATGGTGATACGACGCCTTACAAGGTTGTGGCAGCCAATGGCGGCAAGGTATGCAAGACGCAGCTGACGCTGATGAAGTTCGGCAAGTTCCAGGGCGACATCCTGGAAGGCATGTGCTGCGAAGGCGGCTGCGTTGGCGGACCGGCATGCATCGTGGATGCGGCAGTGGCACAGGGTCGTATGGCAAAGGAAAATCTTGCGAACAAGGATACGACCATCGAAGAATCTCTGGATCACTATTCGTTCCATTCCTATGACATTACGGTTTCCAAGACAGGGAACAATCCTAAGGAGTAAGCCATGATCAATGTAGAAATCTGTATCGGCAGTGCCTGCTATGTGAAGGGCAGCAGCCGGATCGTTGAAATCATGAAGGAGATGGTTGCGGACCATCATTGGGAAGACAGGGTTTCCCTGAAAGGTGCCTTCTGCATGAAGGCATGTCAGGCCGGCATGGGGCTGGGCGTACGGATCAATGGCGAACTGCTCGATGGCGTGACGCTGGAAAATGCGCGTTCACTTGTAGAAGCTAAAGTTCAGGAACTGATGGTATGACGTACTCTCATTGGATCCGGCTCCAGGAGGCATCGTGCCATAACTGCATGCGCTGTGTCAGGGCCTGTCCGACCAATGCGATGACGTATGTGCACCATCAGCCGGAAATTCTGGAAGAGGAGTGCATTCTGTGCGGACGGTGCTATGCCGTATGTCCCCATGATGCCAAGGCTGTTATTTCCCAGCTTGATCAGGTGAAGCGCTGGCTCGATGAGAAACAGGAAGTGATCCTGTCGCTGGCACCGAGCTTTGCGGCGATCTGGCCGAACCTTGATGCGCTTGAAGATCTGCTGCGCGGACGCGGTTTTTCCTATGTCGAGGAAACAGCGGTCGGGGCGGCAATGGTTTCTCAGGCCTTTGCGCAGCTCGCCGAGCAGGGAACAATGGAAAATATCATTACAACCTGCTGCCCGGCGATCAATACACTGATTGAGAAAGAGTACGGGGAGCTGACGAAATATATGGCGCCTGTCGCTTCGCCTTTGATCGTGCACGGACGTGCCCTCAAGAAGGCGCATCCACAGGCGAAGGTGGTGTTTTTGAGCCCCTGCATCGCCAAGTACAAGGAGATTCAGGATGCGCGCTTTGCGGGTGCGGTTGATGCGTGTATCGGAATGGAGGAACTGATTGACTGGATTGCGTCTTCCCATCTGCCGCAGGAAGAGGAGACGTGGCATTCATTTACCAATGCGATTGCGCGTCTGTATCCGACGCCGGGCGGCATTCTTTCCACACTGCCGCAGAATACGAAGTACAACTACGTCAACGTGGACGGTACGGAAAATGTGAAGAAGCTGCTGGATGCGATGAAGGAAGGCAGTCTGAAGGGGTACTTCGTGGAAGTGAATGCGTGTGCCGGTTCGTGCTTCGGCGGTCCGCTTCTGCAGCATCTGAAACATAATGAATGGCTGGGCCAGGCAAGGATCCGCAAGAATGTCGATATTGCCAGGAAGATTCAGCCTGCCAGGGCGGATGTGGATGTTTCGGCTGAATGGAAGCCGGAATATGTGTGGCATCCTTCGTTCAGTGAGGACGAGATTCAGGCGGAGCTCATTGCGGAAGGAAAAACGTCGCCGGACCGGATTCATGATTGCGGCGCATGCGGCTATGCGACCTGCCGGCTGAAGGCGATTGCGGTGCTCGAAGGACGGGCGGACCCGGCAATCTGTCTGCCGATGGCGCTGGAGCAGGCCCGTTCCCTTTCCAGTGTGATCATTGACAATACGCCCAACGGCATCATCGTTCTCGACAAGGACGGGATGGTGCAGGAGATGAATCCTTCGGGACGTGAGATGTTAAATCTCGGCATGGTGAATCCGACCGGGATGCCGGTGGCGGCCATTCTGCCGGATGATGCGCTGCTGAGGCTCGTTTCAATGACCAAGCCCGGCCAGACGGAAAACATGCGGGTCGAATATCCGCAGTACAGGAAGGTCATCGATCATGCGATCGTGAAGCTGGAGGATCCGTCCTATACGGTCATTATTCTCATGGACCGTACCGGTGAAGAAAATCAGGCGCGTCAGCTGCAGGCAATGCGGGAGAGGACGCTGAAGATTACGGATTCGGTCATTGAGGAACAGATGCGTACGGTACAGGAGATCGCTTCGCTGCTGGGAGAGACGACGGCACATTCCAAGGTCGCTCTGACACAGCTCAAGGAAGCGATTGACAAGAAGGGCTCATGAACGGGAATCAGCTGTTTGTGGATACCTACTGGCGCTCACTGAACAAGACGGGTGAGGAACTGTGCGGAGACCGTGTACAGGTGCGCCGCGGTGATGACTGCGTTGTGCTGGTGCTGGCGGACGGTCTTGGTTCAGGCGTCAAGGCCAACATTCTTTCGACGCTGACGTCGACCATCATTGCAGAGATGATCGTTCAGGGGATGTCACTGACGGAGTCGGTGGATACGATCATCAAGACG
Source organism: Galactobacillus timonensis (assembly GCF_900240265.1). NCBI lineage: Bacteria > Bacillati > Bacillota > Erysipelotrichia > Erysipelotrichales > Erysipelotrichaceae > Galactobacillus > Galactobacillus timonensis. The sequence goes on along the minus strand of NZ_LT964739.1, from coordinate 407,221 downwards.
CTGCCCGTGTGCAGGGAGCGGGGCATTGCCTACAGTACGTTTACGATTCTGCAGATCTACTATGATGGGCGTGCCTTCATTGCGGAGTTCGACAATCCGGCGGTTATATGTATGCATGATGGGCGGGTGTTTCATCCCGATCGTCTGGAGCGTGACATTCAGGGGCGGCGGGTATTTCTTTCGGCGCTGGATGCGGTGGAAGGGGACCGGTTCGTTGCCTTTTCGGATGGCGTTCTGCATGCGGGCGTCGGCATGATGCTCAACTTCGGCTGGGATCAGAAGGATGTGGAAAAGTTCCTTGAGGAACATGTGCGCCCGACTGATCCGCCGGCCGAGATCAGCCGCATTCTGCTGGCAAATGTCAACTATCTCTATGAAGGGAAGCCGCAGGATGACAGTACGGTTGCCTGCATCAATGTGGAGGCGGCGCTCGAGACACGGGTCATGGTCGGTCCGCCCTTAAACAGGGAAGAAGATGTGCTGGTGGTCAATCGTCTCATGGCGGCGACGGGAAAGAAGATCTGCTGCGGAGGGACGACTTCCGAGATCGTGGCGCGTCAGCTTCATACGGAAGTGAAAACGGATCCGGTGGATCTGATGAATCTGGATGCCCATGTGCCCCCGAAAGGCTACATTGAGGGTGTGGATCTGGTGACGGAAGGTGTGCTGACGCTGCAGAAGGCGGCGCGCTATATTGCGCGGGCGGCCGGTGATGCGTCGTATATGGAGTTCTTCCTTCTGACGAAGGAGACGGACGGGGCGGCGCTGCTGGCAAAGACGCTTCTGACGTCGCGCTGGATCCGGTTCCTGGTCGGTACGAGCGATAATCCGGCACATAATGCGATCAACTATTCGCCGATCTCGCTGAATGCGAAGATTTCGCTGATTCGTGAGATGTGCGAGGATCTGAAGAAGACGGGGCGCATCGTTCACATCGAAATGTATTAATATTGAAGAATGAGACGGACTGTCTGTTACAGAGAAATGAGCTGGGTACGCAAGCCGGCCTATTATCTGCCTGAAAAAGATGGTTTGATCATGGAAAGTGAGCCGCATACGGTTTTTGACGGGCTCGGCGGATCTGCCAATGGTGCGCTGGGGCTGCTGGGACCGCAGATGCGGCTTTTTACGTTTTCCGTCAATCTGCAGTATCAGTTTCGCGGGATTGGGAATGAGTGCGGAATCCTGATCCGGCAGTCGGATGAGTTCTGGTTCAAGGCGGGCATTGAGAAGACCGAAGGTGCGGCGGATCTGACGTGTCAGATCCATGCGCTTGGCAACGATGACCGTTCGAGCCGCGAGATTGCCGGGGAAGTGAGCAGCGTCTGGATGCGGGTGTTATACGGGGATCGGAATCTTCGTGTACAATATAGCTTCAACGGAGATGTGTGGCGCGATCTGCGCAGGGTGCACACGGCCTTTGATCTCGCTGGTGCGAGGGCCGGTATCTACATGTGTTCGCCCGGTGATACGTGGTTCGAGTGCCGCTTCTTCGCAATGAAGATGGTAGAACTGTAAGGAAGGAGATATTCCAATGACGGTTGCGGAACGTTTGATCAGATATTGCAAGGTGTGGACGACTTCGGATCCGGAGTCTCATACACATCCGAGTTCGATGCGGGAATTTGATCTGGCAAAGATACTTGTTGAGGAGCTGAAGGCGCTTGGCATCGCGGATGCGCACGTGGATGAGCACTGCTATGTGTACGGGCATCTGGATAGCAATGTTGTGAAGGATGTTCCGACGGTGGGCTTCATTGCCCATATGGATACGGCGCCGGATTATTCGGGCAAAGATGTGAAGCCACGGATCATTGAGAACTTTGACGGTAAGGATATTGACCTTGGCAATGGCGTCGTGATGAAGATGGATTCGTTTCCTTATATGCGGGATCTGAAGGGGAAGACGCTGATTGTGACGGATGGTACGACCCTGCTGGGTGCGGATGATAAGGCCGGTATTGCGGCGATCATGGATGCGCTGGAGTACTGGAAGGATCATCCGGAGGCGGAGCACGGGCGGATTGCGGTTGCCTTTACGCCGGATGAGGAAATCGGCGAGGGTGCGGATCTGTTTGATCTGAAGGAGTTCGGTGCTGCCTTTGCCTATACGGTGGATGGTGATTCGGTGCGCGGTTTCTCGGATGAAAACTTCAATGCGGGCAGTGCGGATGTGAAGTTCACGGGCTTTGCGATTCATCCGGGCGATGCGAAGAACAAGCTGATCAATGCGGCAGCGGCGGCGGCAAAGTTCCAGAGCCTTCTGCCGGAGGCACTTACGCCAGAGCATACAGAAGGCAAAGAGGGCTTCATTTCGCTGCGCTCGATGAGCGGTGATGTGGAGCATGCGCAGCTGAGCTACATTCTGCGTGATCACGATGCCGGTAAGCTGCAGAAAATGATGGATCTGATGGCGAAGGATGCGGAGTGGATCAATGCCTTCTATGGTGAAGGTACCTGTGAAATTACCTTTGCGAAGCAGTACAGAAACATGAAGGAGATTCTTGATCAGCATCCCCAGGTTTCCAGGATTGCCTGGGAGGCGATGAACGATCTTGGCCTGGATCCGTACAAGGAGCCGATCCGCGGCGGTACGGACGGTGCGACGCTGAGTTATCAGGGTCTTCCGTGTCCGAACCTGGGCGCGGGCGGAAACAATTTCCACGGGCGCTATGAATACTGTGTCGTGGAGGAGCTGGAAACGGCTTCGAAGCTGGTCCGGAGGATTGCGCAGCGGACTGTGGAGGATTCGTTATGATCGTGACATGTACGATGAATCCGTCGCTGGATTATTTTCTTGAGTTTGACAAGCGGGTAAAGAACGGGGCGATGAACCGTGCTGCGATGCAGTACTTTCGTCCGGCCGGCAAGGGCATCAATGTGTCGGTTGTTCTGAACAATCTGCAGATTCCTTCGCGGGCTACGGGATTCCTTGGCGGCTTTGTGCGTGATTTCTATGTGCAGCTGCTGCAGCAGTATCCCTACATTGAGCCGAGCTTTACCTACATTCCGCAGCAGACGCGGATCAATGTGAAGGTTGCGGACAATAAGGAAGAGACGGAGCTGAATGTCGATGGTCCGGCGATCACGGATTCTGACATGAAGAAACTGAAGGAAAAGGTGGAACGTCTCAACGATGGCGACTACTTTGTGCTTGCTGGACATTGTCAGGAATATTTGTTTGATACGGTTGATCAGATGCTTGCGGCAGGGGAAGAATGCGGGGCGAAGATCTGTCTCGATACCAATATTGAAATCATTGAAAAGACACTGGCACGCCGGCCGTTTATGGTGAAGCGGCGGGTGCGTGATCTTGGCCAGCGTAATGGTGATGATGCGGCCATTGAACAGGCGGCACAGGCTCTGCATGAAGCGGGTGCCCAGCATGTACTGGTGCTTGGCGATGACAGTCGGCGGGCATGGATGGTGTGTGATCAGGGCACGTATGTGTGCGATGTCCTGGATGATGGTGAGAAGGCTGTGATTACGGTTGGCGCTGGGGACGCGATGCAGGCAGGCTTCCTGATGGACTGGCTGCGTTCGATGGATGCGCTGGACAGCTTCCGCTATGGCTGCGCAGCGGCGCGTGCGGCGGCACTTTCACATGACTTCGGAGGGAGAGAAGAAGTGGAAAGCGGCTATCAGTCACGGAAGGTGGTTCAGAAATGAGAAAAGTGAAACTGATCCTGGCGGGCGTGATGTCGCTGACGCTGGCGGCATGCAAGCCGAATCTGAACATTGATGCGTCGGCGACGGCTGAGGCGAGCAGTGCGCCGGAATATACGATTACCAATTCCGTTGATCTTGTGACGAGTGAAGCGGATATGACCGGGTACCAGTGGCTGTATGATACGGATCCGCCCTTTGTGGAGACGACATTCCAGGAGTCGATCCGGATGTTTACGGAAAAGGGCAGCGGCATTCTGTACTATGGCCGCACCAACTGTCCCTGGTGCCAGCGTGCTGTGCCGGTGCTGGATGAAGTTGCGCAGGAAACCGGTGTAACAATCTATTACATCGATGCGTCACAGCCTTTGGCAACAGCGGCAGACGGCTCGGTCGATGCGACAAAGAGTCAGGAAGTGTATCAGGAGCTGCTGGGCTACATTTCGCCGATTCTGGAAAAGGACGAGGACGGCAAGCCGGCGTTCCAGATTCCGGAAGTCATTGGCGTAAAGAACGGTGAAATTGTCGGCCATCATCTGTCACTCGTTGACAGCTTTTCGCTGGACAGCGAAGATGCGCAGATGAACGATGAGCAGGTCGCGGAACTGAAGGATATTTATCGTCGGATCATTGCGGCGACGGCAGACTGAGGCGGGTGAGCAATCACCCGTCTTTTATTAAAATTCGGTGAAGAATCGGTGGCGGGTATTGTGAAGAAATCATACAAATGCTAGGCTGAGTTCAGCAGGAGTTCCCACAATCATGAAAAAGTCGGATCCGTTGTTCTATTGTTTTCTTTTAAGCCTTGCGTCGCTGGTGCTGGTATTGATCGGTGAGCGGCAGATGTATGTCTTTGCGCAGAAGCGCAATATTCTGGTTGAGACGGTTGCGGGCGGGTCACTGTATGTGTCGCTGAACTGGCTGCTGGTGCTGCTGATGGGGCTTCTGACGGCGTTTCTCGGGATGTTATGGTGGCGCAGCCGCTCCAGGGAAAAGGAAGCTGCGGCCAGGGAGAATCGCTATTCGAGCAGCCATGGCAGCCGGATGTACCGCTGAGAGGTATGGTGATGGAACAGTATTTCGATGAGAAGAAGGCATTTACCATTGTCGGCTACGGAATGGATGTTCCCTATGAGCGCTGCTATGAAGAGATTCCTGTCTTCTGGGATACGTTCAACAAGCGCCGCAATCCGCTGGCGTTAAAGGGAATGTTCGGACTTTGTCAGATGGGCGAAACGGGTATGCATTATGTGATTGGAGACGTGTATCTGCCCTGGATGAAGCTGGAAGCTGATATGGAGGCGGTAGAGATTCCGGGCGGCAGGTGGGCTGTGTTTCCTGCGCACGGGGCATTGCCGGATGCGCTGCAGAAGGTGAATACGAAAGTGTGGCAGGAGTGGGTTCCTGCGCATAACGGGGATCATCCGATTATTCCGGGATATTCGCTGGAGATGTATACGGAGCCGGTGGAAGATATGTCAAAGTATTACAGTGAAATCTGGGTTCCGCTGGCGGAAAAGCCTGAAAAATAGCAGTTTACAGGCATCTTTGAATTTGTTAAGATAGTTCGGCGAGTGGAAATCCCGCTGGAGGATTTTCTCTCCTTGGCAGAAATGCCCGCTTTAGACCAGAAGGAGGTGTACAAAATGAGCAAGTACGAAGTAATGTACATCGTCAATGCGAATGTCGATGAGGACAAGCGCAAGCAGCTGATTGCGGATATGGCTAACATTATCACCAGCAACGGCGGCAAGGTCACCGGCACCAATGAATGGGGTATGCGTGATTTTGCGTATGAAATTGACGATATGACCAAGGGCTACTACGTTGTAGTTGACTTTGAGTCGAACGCAGATACGGAAAAGGAACTTGACCGTCTGATGCGCATCAATGGCAGCATTGTTCGCCATATGATCGTGAATACGGATGATGCTCCGGTTCCGGAGGCTAAGTAAGTATGGCAGGCAGCCTGAACAGTGTTGTTCTGGTTGGGCGCCTGACGCGCGACGTTGAGGTTCGCAAGACAGCAAGCGGAATCTCGATGGCTCGTTTTACCGTTGCCGTTGATCGCCGTGTTTCCAGCAGCCGCGATAACGGAAACGGGGGCAATGGTCAGCAGCCGACCGCTGACTTCATCAGCTGCATTGCCTGGAGGCAGCGTGCCGATTTCCTTGGCTCCTATGGGAGAAAGGGTACATTGATCGGTGTCGAGGGCTCCATTCAGACGGGCAGCTATACGAATCAGAGCGGGCAGAAAGTCTACACTACGGATGTTGTGGCAGACAATGTGCAGCTTCTGGAGAGCCGCAGCGCGTCGCAGAATCGTTCTGCGGATCAGAGCTATGGCAATACCGGCAGCTATTCGTCGCCGGCTCCAAGCTATGAGAGCGTGGCTTCGTCTTCGGCTAATTCGCCGTCGAACTCTGAGGATTTTGATACGGGTCCTGATCTGGACATTTCCAGTGATGACCTGCCCTTCTAATTGAAAGGAGATAATGAAATGCCATTCAAGAAGCAGAGAATGGGTGGACGCAAGGTCTGCTATTTCACGAAGAATAACATCAAGTACATCGATTACAAGGATGTTGAGCTGCTGAAGAAGTTCATTTCCGCCAACGGCAAGATTCTTCCGCGCCGTGTTACGGGTACGAGCTCCAAGTATCAGCGCAAGCTGGCGGTCGCAATCAAGCGTGCCCGTCAGATGGCTCTTCTGCCTTACGTCGCTGACTAAGGAATCAGATCAAAAGAAAAGCTGCCGCGAGGGAGACTGCTGAAAAAGTACGGTTATCGAATAACCGATTTTGCTTTAACATTTAACCTCTGAATGACCCGAGTGTGGATTTATGATTCACAATGATAAGCGCGTAATCTGCAGAAATGCGTCGATTATGCGCTTTTTCTTCATGTTTTGATTGAAACGCATGCATGCATGGCGTATAATATAACTATACTCCGGAGGTGTCTTTATGCTAAGAATGATTGATATGCCCCAGTTGGATCTTGGCTCTTATAACGGGCTCTACGATATTCTGATCCCTAGAGATAACTTCTGGCGTCAGATGAACGAAACGATTGACTTCTCTTTTGTTGCAAAAGAAGTTCAGAAGAACTACAGCGACTGTATGGGCAGAACTGCAGCTGATCCGGTACTGCTGTTCAAATATCTGCTTCTTAAGACCGCACGCAAGCTCAGTGATCGTGATCTGATTGAAAGAGTCCGGTATGATATGGAAATGAAATACTTTCTGGGCTATAGGCCTGAGGAAACTGAATTCATTGATCCGAGCCTGCTTACCAAATTCCGCAGAACCAGACTCAAGGATACCGACCTGCTGGATGTGCTGATTGGCAAGACTGTTGAAATCGGGAAGAAGAAAGGAGTCATTCATGATCATGAAAAGATCATCGTCGATTCCACTCATACCAATGCACTCTACCAGCATATTTCTCCGCGTGAGGAACTGATCAGGCGGGCAAAGGAACTGAGAAAGTCTGTATATGCAGCGGATGAAACCATGAAGGGCAGAATGCCGAAGAAGCGGGAAAGCAGCGGTCTTCTGGAGGATGAAATCGAATACTGCAAGGAATTGCTGGATCTGATCGCTTCAGATGAACGGCTTCAGAAGATACCGGATATCCAGGAACGTCTCAATTACCTGAAAGAAGGAGTGGAAGACACGAGTGAACAGTTTGAATTCTCCAGAGATCCGGATGCGAAAGTGGGGCACAAAACTGCAGACACTTCCTTCTTCGGGTATAAGACGCATATTGCCATGACCACGGACAGAGTCATTGTGAGTGCGGCAGTGACAACCGGAGAGAAACATGACGGCAAGCAGGCTGCAGATCTGATTGAGAAAGCAGAAGACGCAGGAGTAACCGTGGACGCTCTGATTGGTGATGGTGCATATTCCGAGAAAGACAATATTGAATACACCTCAGAAAAAGGAATCAAGCTGGCATCAAAGCTGAGTGAGAATGTTCTACATGGAAGCCGGGAGAAAGAGTTTGAGTTCAACAAGGATGCCGGGATGTATGTATGCCCGGCAGGACATATGGCAGTCAGAAAAAGCAAAGGCGGTCAGGAGAAAGCAGCGAATGGTTCTGATACAAAAGTAGTTACCTATTTCTTCGATGTAGAGAAATGCAGAAACTGTCCTTTGCGAAACGGCTGTTACAAGGAAGGCGCGAAGTCAAAAACCTACTCGGTAAAGATCAAATCAGATACGCATATTGCTCAGATGGATTACATGAAGTCAGATGAATTCAGAGAACTATATGCTGAGCGATACAAGATCGAGGCTAAAAATGCGGAACTGAAGCAGACCCTCGATTATGGAAATGCCCATGCGTGCGGAATGAACGGAATGACGATACAGGCAGCAGTATCGATTTTTCTTGTGAACCTGAAGAGGATAAAAACACTGGAAACAAGCGTTAAGGGGGCACCAGATAAGGAATAATCCTCTCTTTTTCTCACTTACTCTTCCGAAAGGCAGAAAAATCCTGGCCGGTTCTGATACTGGCCAGGATTTTCATCAGTGATTAAGTTTTCAACCCCTACTTTGTCAGCAACCTCGCCGCGAGGCAGTTTTTTCGTGGTTCAGTCGTCGATGATGAATTCGGTTTTGCAGGTCTTTCCGCCATAGCGCCTGGCGATGGCGCGGACCGCATCGGCTGTTTCAAGGTAGTCTTCGATGAAGGAACGGCGGGTATCAACTTCGTTGTCGACGCCGTCACCGTGTTCGCGCACGCTGCGTTCGGTGCAGTAGACAATCATGTTGCTGTCGAGTTCGTAGTGGCTGCCTTTGATGGTTGGGATGTTTCCGAGTTCTTCGTTGACGGAGTCTCTGCTGTTGTCATCGATGTTCAGATTTTTATAGACGTAGCTGATGCATACGCAAATGGATTGACCGGTCGTCTCGTCCTGTTCGATTTCAAAATGATAGGGAAAGGAGCAGGCTTCGGCGTCATTCTCGTATAGGATCTTCATTACAGCCTCCTGGCTGTCAACAGTTTAACATACCGGATGCTATAATAGTCCAAACCGGGAACGGAGGTTTTTTAGTGAACAAAAATGTGCGCAGACTGACAGACGGGGCGATGATGATTGCCATTACGGCGGTCTTCCTCCTGCTGGACCGTGCTCTGGCAAATACGCTGACATACTATCTGATGTTCATCATGCCGCTGCCGATGGTGTTCTATGGAGCCAAATACGGCTGGAAGGGAAGCTGGGCGGTGTATGCGGCACTGATCCTGGTGGCCTTTGTGGTGACGACGCCGCAGTACATCTTCTATGTGGCTGCGGAAGGATTTCTTGGTATGGCGTACGGGTGCGGCATTTACAATAAGCGTCCGCAGAACCAGCTGGTCATTGAGGCGATGGTCATCGGTGTCATCGTCAATCTGATCGATACGGTCATTATTTCGGCGATGCTCGGGTATGATCTGACGAAGCAGACGGCGGAAATGACGAACATGATGAACCAGGCATTTGAGCAGAGCGGATTAACGATGCCGTCGAATGTGGATCTTTCGAGCATGATCCGGGAGCTGATCATTGTGACGGCAATTCTTTCCGGCGTTCTGGAGGGCTATGTGACCCATGTTCTGAGCCGGCTGATGTTGAAGCGGCTGCGTTTCCCTGTGGAGGCGGCCCAGCCTCTGCTGCTGTACTATCCGCCAAAGTGGACAGGCTATGCGGCGCTGGCGGGTTTTGTAATCTATATCTGGACCAATACGCATACAATCGTAAATGCGACGCTGTTATCGGTGCTGCAGGCATACGGGCTGATCGGTTATTTCTATTTGATCTTCTTCGGTATGATTGCGGTGGCGGGGATGCTTGCTCTGCGGGGCAATGCGAAGCGTCGCGTACTTTACGGGATTCTGGCATTCATCGTGGCGCTCAGTCTGAGCTATGTGGCGATGGTGCTCGGGTTCCTCTACATTAGTGCAAGCCTGCACGATCAGATTCTTGCCAACGGAGGCAATTCGCATGCAGAAAAAAATCAGTGACATGAAACGGATGGTCATCATTCTTCTGGTGGTGGAGGCGGCGCTTCTGTTTCTGTTCCGCGTGGGACTGGACAAGGGCATCTTCTCGGCTACGATCATTCTGATCATTGAGGCGGTGTTCCTGTTCTGGGCAATGGACCGCTTCGATACGATGAATGATGAGGCGCAGCGTGGCATCAGTGAAGTGGTCGGCTCGGCGGCTTCGGATGCGTTCCTGTTTGCGGAAACAGGCATGGTCATGTATGACGAGGCCCATGTCATCACCTGGATGAGTGAACTGTTTGAGAAGCGGGGCATCAACCGGATCGGTACGCGTGTCCTTTCGTGGCTGCCGGAAGCGGAGCCGCTGATCAACGGGACGGTGGATCAGGTCAGTGTGCAGCTGGATGATCGGCTGTATGAGATTACGCGCAAGGAAGATGAGCCGGTTCTTTTCTTCAAAGATGTGACGGAGCTGAGCCGGACGCAGACGGAACTGGAAGAAGGCCGTACAGTCATCGGCATGGCGTCGCTGGACAACTTTGATGAGGCGACGCAGTTTGAGGAGGACAATACGGTGGCGGCGATTTCGCTGGCGGTCCGTTCTCCGTTTACGCAGTACTGCAAGGATCATGGAATTCTGGTGAAGCGGGTTTCGAATGATTCCTATTTTCTTCTGTTGGATGAGAAGATCTTTTCGGATCTTGCGGCGGATCATTTCTCGATTCTCAATACGGTGCGCAAGGCGGCGCAGAAACAGGATGCGGCGATTACGCTTTCGATGGCGTTTGCGCGCGGAACCATGACCTTTGAGCAGATGGATGATACGGTCAACAAGCTGATGGATCTGGCCCAGGCACGCGGCGGCGATCAGGTGGTCGTTCAGAAGGCCGGGGAAGATGTTGTCTACTTCGGCGGCAGTACAGAGGCGACCGAGAAGCGCAGCCGTGTCCGTGTGCGGGTCATGGCGCATACGCTGAGGGAGCTGATTTCGCGTTCGAGCAACGTTGTGATCTGCGGTCATCGCAATATGGACTTTGACTGTATGGGTTCGGCTCTTGGTGTGGCACGCGTTGCGGCGGCACTTCATAAGCCGGTGGTATTGATTGCCAAGACCGGCGGCATTGAGGAGAAACTCAACAGTGTTGTGCAGGCGCATCTTGCCCAGCTGGATCAGGAAGTGCACTTTGTGACAGAGAATGAGGCGATCAATCAGCTGGGTGACAAGACGCTGACGGTGATGGTGGATCATCACAATAGCAAGCAGTCGAACGGTTCGAAACTTCTGGAAGAGGCGAAGCAGGTGGTTGTGATTGATCATCACCGCCGTTCGACGGAGATGGGTGTGAAGCCAGTGCTGGTCTATATTGAGGCGGGTGCTTCGTCGGCCAGTGAGCTGATTGTGGAGCTGCTGCCGTACATTTCGAATCAGATTGAGTTGAGTGAGCTGGATGCCAACGTGATGCTGGCGGGTATGACGATTGATACGGGACGGTTCCATAACCGTACCGGTGCTCGTACCTATGAGGCGGCGGCCCAGCTGCGTCAGGCAGGTGCGGATCCGCAGCTGGTGGATGACTGGCTGAAGGATTCGTATGAGGAGTTCTCGATCAAGGCACGGGCAATTTCGATGAGTCAACGCTATGCGAATAACATTGTGCTGTGTCCGGTGAAGGATATGGTGTTGAGCAGGTCGATGATGTCGCAGGTGGCGGATTCAATCATGGAGATTCAGAATGTGGATGCGGCCTTTGTGCTGGCAAATGACAATGACAATGAGACGGCGGTCAGTGCACGTTCCAACGGTAAGGTGAATGTGCAGGTGATCATGGAAAAGATGCACGGCGGCGGTCATATGACGATGGCGGCTCTGCAGCGGGACAAGTGTTCGATTGATGATCTGCAGGCGGAGCTGTTGAAGACGATTGATACATATTTTAAGGAGGATCAGAGCGATGAAGGTGATTCTGAAGACGGACGTAAAGAAAGTCGGTAAGAGAGGTGAAGTGGTGGAGGTTGCGGACGGCTTTGGCCGCAACTTTCTGATTGCCCGCGGGCTGGCAGTGCCGGCAACGGAGCATTCGATGGAGATTCTGGCGAAGCAGAAGGAAGAGGAGGCGGCGGAAGATGCCGCTGAGAAGCAGAAGGCCCAGGAGCTTGCCAAGCGTCTGGAGACGATTACGCTGGAGTTCAAGGTGAATTCGAAGAACGGCCGCGTGTTCGGTTCGGTTTCGACGAAGGCGATCGTTGAACAGCTGCGTGATAAGTACGATATTCATCTGGATAAGCGGAAGTTTATCGATAACTATTCGATCAGCGGCCTGGGGACATCCAGGGTACGCGTGGAGCTGTATAAGGGTGTGATCGGTACGGTCAACGTTCATATTGTCGGATCTGAGGGCTGAGGCAATGGCGGTGCATGCGCTGCCTTCGGCTGTAGAAGCTGAGGCGAGTCTTCTTGGGACGATGATGCTCTATGACAATGCGGCCAAGACGGCGATTGAAATGGGGCTGAATGAGGATGATTTTTTCGTCGAGGCGAACCGGCGTATTTTTCATGCGCTTCTTTCGCTGTATCAGGATGGTACGATCATTGATCTGACGTCGGCGGCGACGCGTTTGAAGGATCAGGGGGAGCTGGACCGTGTTGGGGGCCTTGCCTATCTGACGCAGCTGACTGATGCGTCCGTAACTTCGAGCAATACGCGGGAGTATGTGCATCAGATTCAGGATAAGGCTCTGATCCGCAAGATGATTGCGGCGACGGAGGAGATTGCGCGCAAGGGTCTGGAAGAGGGGCAGCCGGATATTGATGCCTACCTCGATGCGGCGGAGAAGGCGGTTCTTGATGTGTCGCGCAACCGGCGGACCAGTGAGTTCAAGACGGCGCCGGAGATCATGAACAACGTTCTGGAACAGATCAAGCTGCGCAGTGAAAACCATTCGGTGGTAACGGGTCTGAAGACCGGTTTCCGTGAGTTTGACAAGATGACACACGGTCTGCAGAACGGGGATCTCGATATTCTGGCGGCGCGTCCTTCGATGGGAAAGACGGCGGTGATGCTGAACTTTGCGCTGAATGCGGCAGCCTATGCGCCGCAGAAGGCGGTTGCGATCTTTTCGCTGGAAATGAGTGCGGATCAGCTGGGCATGCGTCTTCTGTCGGCAAAGTCACGGGTAGCCGGCGACAAGCTGAAGACGGGCGATCTTGGTAAGGACGATGATTGGCAGCGGGTTTCGGATGCGGCGCAGCAACTGAAGCGTTCGAAGATTTTTATTGATGATACGCCGGGTTCGAAGGTGCCGCAGATCTTTTCAAAGTGCCGGCGTCTGCAGCAGCAGGAGGGTCTTTCGCTTGTGCTGATCGACTATATTCAGCTGATCACCGGATCGCGGGCGACCAACGATGTGTCGCGTCAGCAGGAGGTGTCCGATATTTCGCGTGCATTGAAGGCTTTGGCGCGTGAACTGAATGTTCCGGTCATTGCGCTTTCGCAGCTGTCCCGTGCCGTTGAGCAGCGTGAGAATAAGCGGCCGATGCTGTCGGATCTGCGTGAATCCGGTGCCATTGAGCAGGATGCGGATATTGTTCTGATGCTGTATCGTGACAGCTACTACAATCCGGCGGCCAAGGATGAGGCGGATAAGAACGGATCGGAGCCGTTGGAAATCAACATTGCCAAGCATCGTAACGGTGCAACGGGCAAGTTCAATCTGATGTTCGAGGCGTCGACGAATGCGCTGATGAACATTGAATACAGTCAGGAGCAGCGCTGATGAAGAAGTTTCTGGTACTGGTTGCTTCGTTTCTGGGGGCGCTGTTTATTGTGATGGGGCTGCCGGCGTTAATGAACCGTTCCGTTGCCGTATACAGCGGCCGTGACAGTGAGACGTCGGCGGTGAGCCAGAGTATTCTCAGGATTGACAGTGAGCCGCATACGGTTCAGAAGATCTACAACGCTGGTCAGCTGATCGGTGTGCTGAGTTCGCAGAACCGGCTGAATGCCTATCTGAAGCAGGTGTATGCCGATGACTATGCCGAGACATTTCCGGATTCTTCGGTGGCACTTGGCAAGGATGTGTACGTGGAAGAGGAGCAGAGCTACTTTGTCTATCAGAATGTGGATGATGACATCTTCTCCTATCTTCATGACAATGAGCTGTTTTCTCTGGCGGCGACGGTCGTTGATTTTTCGGATGATTCCGGTGTGTATGCGGAGATTGCGGTAGCCAATGCGGATCTTTACCAGCAGGCGATGCAGGATTTTCTTTCGATGTTCATTTCGCAGAGTGATCTTGCGGCTCTGAGTGCGGGACAAAGTACCGGGGAGCTGACAGCCTATGGTTCGCGGGCGACGGGCATTTCGATTTCGCAGACGATTACGACGCGCGATGACTATGCAAGTCCTTCGGATATCAAGACGACGAAGGAAGAGATTCTGGATTATCTGGAGTATGGGGACAATCAGGATCGGGAATACTATACGGTGGAGCGCTACGATACAGTTGCCGGTGTCGGCTCCAAGAACAACGGTCTTTCGGCGACACAGGTCATGAATCTGAACCGGGACAAGATTTCCAATGTGAACCAGGTGCTCAATGAGGGCGAAGTACTGTGCGTTACGTACTTTACGTCGCCGATCGATGTCGTGGTGACGCAGGAGTCGATGCGTCAGGAGACGATCTATCCAAGCACGATTTACCAGGAAGATGATACGGTGCGTGAGGGCGAGTCGTTTGTGAAGCAGGCGGGCGTCAACGGTTCGCAGAATACCGTGTATTCGGAACGGTGGATCAACGGCGTCCTGATTTCCGGTGAAAAGATCAGTTCGGTTGAGACGCTGCAGCCGGTGGATGAAATCATTACGGTTGGTACATTAGAGATTCCCGGCTATGGTACGGGCATCTGGCGGTGGCCGGTGGACAATGTACATATCAGCTGCGCCTGGGGATGCTACGCAAACCATGAGGCGGATGATATTCAGAACTTCTACGATCGCTACGGTCCGATCTATGCGGCGGACCGCGGTGTCATCGAGGAAAACAGCTATGATCCGATTTCGGGCAACTATGTGATCATCAATCACAACGACGGCTGGTATTCGTATTACGGTCACATGTATGTGCCCAGTCCCCTGGCCGTCGGCACGATTGTTGATAAGGGTGATGTGATCGGTCAGATCGGTATGACGGGCCGGGCGACGGGTCCGCATGTACACTTCTTCATATTCCAGAAAGATGAGAACGGGAACCGGGAACTTCATGATCCCTGCGAGTTCCTCGACTGTGACGCGACGATATGATGAAATTTGCACTATTGTGCTCCGGTTCAAAAGGCAATTCGTTTCTTCTACGGGATGAGCATACCTGCATTCTGGTGGACTGCGGATCGACGAAGCGCTATCTGAACCAGTGCTTTGAGCAGCTGGGCTTTGATCCATCAGAGATTGATGCGGTGCTGATTACGCATGATCATTCCGATCATGTGGCGCAGGTCGGCATGTTTGCGGATCATCTGATCTATTCGCCAGTCGATCTCAAAGTTCCTACGCAGCATATTGAGCCGGAGAAGCCGCTGACGATCGGGCATCTGACGGTGACGCCGGTGGAGCTGAGCCATGATGCGCCGCATACGGTCGGCTACATCTTTCAAAGCTGGCAGGAGAAGCTGGTTTACATTACGGATACAGGCTATGTGAAGTACAGCTATGTGCCGCTGCTCAAGGGTGCGGATTACATCATCCTTGAGAGCAACCACGACGTTGAGATGCTCATGCACACGAGCCGGCCGGCTTATCTGAAGGCACGGATTGCGGGCGATGACGGGCATCTTTGCAACGAAGACTGCGCTTCCTTGCTGCAGGAAATCGTTACGCCGCGGACGAAACAGATTGTTCTGGCGCATATTTCCCAGGAAGCCAATACGCGGCAGAAAGCACTGTCCGCGGCAGCACAGGCGCTGCAGCAGGTGAAGGATTCGCTGAATCCGCACCTGCAGCTAGCGGCGGCGGGACAGTTCGAAATGATACGGGGAGGCAGCGATGAAAAAGTTGATCTGGGCAGTGTTGTGTGGTCTGCTGGTATGGAATGTGATTCTGAGCACTGAGCTTCATTCGCTGCGTCAGCAGTCTTCGGTTGAGACGTCGATGCCGAATGCGACCCCGGGGGCCAATGAAGTCGTGACGCATACGGTCAACGGCTATGTGTCGGACATTACGACGGCAGCTGCTTCGGTGCGCAGGTCGATGGTGCGAATGATCATCGACGGTACGGAGAGCGGCAGCGGTATCATCTACAAGCAGGATGGTGATACGTACTATGTGCTGACCAGCAGCGGTCTGGTGACCAACGGGACTGATATTGAGGTGCGTCTGGCCAGTGGTGCCCTCGTCGAGGGGACGGTGGTCGGCTACGATTCGATCAGCGATGCGGCTGTCGTGACCATGGTACCCGGGGTTGAGTGCCCGGTGCTGAGCTTTGGTGATTCTTCCCTGGTCAAGGCGGGGGAATACGTCATTGCGCTTGGCGCTACAAGCTCGGCGACAAACAGTTTTCCGATCAGCTTCGGTGTCAGCGGTCAGCCCGGTCAGCAGGTTCATTCGTCCAACGGACGCTATGGCATGATCGAGATGCTGGAAACGGACATGGACTATCAGACGGCAATGCAGGGCGGTGCGCTGGTGAATCTTTCCGGCGAGCTGGTCGGCATGATCAGCGGAACCTACGGGGCCAGCGTATCAGCGGTCGGTGTCAATGAGCTTCAGGATGTTCTTGAGCAGCTGGAAAACAACGGAACAGTGACACGCGGCTATCTTGGGGCGGCTGTTGAGAATGTGGCGAATCTTGAAACCTATGAGAAGAGTTCACTGAATGTGGCGCTGGATCTGTTGGAAGGTGTGATGGTATCCAGTGTGGCAGCCCAGTCGCCGGCGGAAGAAGCAGGAATGCGTACGGGCGATGTGATTCTCAGCAGCGGGGATGCGAGCTTTTCGGATATCGAGGATCTTCGCCGTTTCCTGTATACCTGTGTGCCGATGCAGATGGTGACCTTTAATGTACAGCGTGGTCAGGATGTTGTGGAAGTGAGCGTTACGCTGCAATGATTCGGATTATTTCCTGCGGCAGGCTGAAGGAAAAGTGGATGCGTGAAGGCATTGCCGAGTATATGAAACGCATCATGCCCTATGAAAAGATCGAAATGGTGGAAGTCGACGATGAGCCGGCGCCGCAGACCAACTCCGATGCCGAGAACCAGCAGGTAAAGAAGATTGAAGGGGAACGGCTGCTGAGGCAGATTAAACCGCAGGAGTATGTGATTCTGCTGGATCTTGCGGGAAAAGAGATGGATTCCATTGCCTTCAGCGGAATGCTTTCCGATCTGCATGCGCATGGCTGCAGCCGGATTGATTTTGTGATCGGCGGTTCGCTGGGCGTCAGTCCTGATCTGATCCATCGGGCAGACTATCGTTGGAAGCTGTCGGTCAATACATTTCCGCATACTCTTTGCCGGATCCTGGTACTGGAGCAGATTTACCGGGCGCACCGGATTCTTGCCCATGAGCCCTATCACAAGTGAGCTTTTGAAAACAACACATGACAATCAGTGAAAAGAACCGGGATGTGAATAAATGAAGGGATGTAACCGCTTGTAATGGGAAAATGGATGCGATAAAATCCTATTAGTGCTTGAGGAGGAGAATTTGATATGAAGCAGATTTCCGTAACTGTTGTAGATCCGGTTGGACTGCACGCTCGTCCTGCAACGGTCGCAGTAAACGCAGCCAGCAAGTTCAAGAGTGAAGTCAAGGTGTCCTATAAAGGCCGCACCGTAAACATGAAGTCCATTATGGGTGTTATGTCGCTTGGCATTCCGACGCAGTCCGAGATTACTGTGACATGCGACGGTGACGATGAAGATATCGCAGTCAAGACGATTGAAGAAGTTCTTCGCGCCCAGAAGGTCATTGCCTGAACTACAGTAACTGATCATTCGGAGAATGCCCGCGGGTGTTCTCCGATTTTTATTTCTCTGCTCTTCTCTTTCTTGATTGGAGACTCTATGGTGCGCCTGTTCTCGCTTCTTTGTTTTATTCTCTTTGGTGTATATGATTCGATACAGTCGGAAAAGTCCGGCGGCAGCCGCTGCCTGAAGCCTTTTCTGATGCCTGCGCTGATTGTTTTCTATCTGTCTTCGGCTTCCTCGGTTCAATGGCTGCTGGCGGCAGCCCTGGCGTTTGACTGGGCTGGCGATGTGTTTCTGATGAGCCGCAGGCACCGGGCGCTGTTAGCGGGGGTGATCAGCTTCGGCATCGGCCATGTGCTGCGGATTCTTCTGTTTGTTCAGCAGGGGCTGGTGTTTGATGATGTGGTCGTTCTGGTCATGTTCATGATGGCTGCCTATGGGTGGTCTGTTTTGAACCGGATTCGTTTTCCGCTGCCCGTCATTCGCAATGTCTGCCTTGGCTATGGCGGTGTGCTGTGTCTGATGAGCGTCGCTGCATGCATGGCGATGCGCGGGGGCGGATCGGTTTTGAGCTGGATCGGGAGCCTCCTCTTTGTTTATTCCGATTCCTTGATCGGCTTGGAGGAATGGGGCGGTGACAGTGGACACGGTATCATGGAAACCTATCTCATCGGTCAGTTTCTGATCGTGCTGGGAGTGCTGTTATGAGCGGCGGGAACTATGAGAGACTTCTGCGCGAGTTTCATGAAGGTACCTGCCGGAAGGCGTCGGATCTCTTCGGCGCTCATTTTTCCTATGAGGGTTCGCAGGGGGTTCGCTTCACTGTCTTTGCGCCGCATGCGCGGCAGGTAACGGTATTCGGCAGTTTCAATGACTGGAATGATGGGGAATATGTCATGGAGCGGACACAGGATCCGGAGGTGTTCTCTCTCTTTGTGCCTGGCGTTCAGGAATGGGACAGCTATAAGTACCACATTCTGAGCAATCGGGGATGGGCGATGGACAAGGCGGATCCCTATGCCTTCTACAGTGAGACGCCGCCTGCCAATGCGTCCAAGGTCTACAATCTGCACGACTATGCGTGGCACGATCAGAGCTGGATGCTGAAGAGGAACAATAATGAAGATGCGCCGGTGTCGATTTATGAGGTACATGCGGGCGGCTGGCGCCATGATCCCCAGGACCATCCCTATACCTATACGCGGCTGAAGGATGAGCTTCTGCCGTATGTCAGTTCCATGGGCTTTACGCATATTGAGCTGATGCCTGTGACCGAGTATCCTTACGATGGCTCGTGGGGCTATCAGACGACGGGCTACTATTCGGTTACGTCGCGCTATGGCAATCCCTATGAGTTCTGCGAGTTCATTGATGCCTGTCATCAGCGCGGCATCGGTGTGATTCTTGACTTTGTGCCGGCCCACTTTGCGCGCGACAGCTACGGTCTGGCGTCGTTTGACGGACAGGCGCTGTATGAGTACAGCCGCTATGAGGATGCCAACAGCCCCTGGGGAACGCTGAATTTCAACTTTGCAAGGGGCGAGGTGCGTTCGTTCCTGTTATCGGCGGCACTGTTCTGGTGCCGTACCTATCATATGGACGGGATCCGCTTCGATGCCGTCAGCAACCTTGTGTACTGGAACGGTGACAGCCGGCGGGGCGTGAATACGGCAGCGATTGAATGGGTTCAGCAGGTCAATAGTGCGCTTGCGGAAGAGTTTCCCTCGGTGATGAAAATAGCGGAAGATTCAACGACCTATCCCGGAGTGACGAAGAAGACTGCGGATGGTGGTCTTGGCTTTGATTATAAGTGGGATCTTGGCTGGATGAATGATACGCTGCGGTATTTTTCGATGGCGCCGCAGTATCGCATTTCGCAGGAAGGGATTCTGACGTTTTCGATGAATTACTTCAGTTCAGAGCACTTCCTTCTGCCGTTGAGCCATGATGAAAATGTGCATGGCAAGAAGACGATTCTGGACCGGATGTACGGCAGCTATGAGGACAAGTTTGCGCAGGTGCGTCTGTTATATGCGTACATGTTTGCGCATCCGGGCAAGAAGCTGAACTTCATGGGCAATGAACTCGGCAGCTTCCGTGAATTCGATGAGAAGCGGCAGCTGGACTGGAATCTTCTTTCCTATCCGCTCCATGATGCGCTGCATCATTATTTTCAGAATCTGAACATGCTTGCAAGAAGTGTTCCGGTTCTGTATCAGAATGAATATGATTCTTCCTCCTTTACGTGGGTGGATGTGCATGCGGCGGTGTTCGTATTTGCCCGCCACGCTGGAAAACAATGGCTTGTATGCGCCCTGAATGCGGGGACGCAGTCATTTCCTGTGTATGACCTCTATCTTCCGTTTGCGGGCAGGGGAAAGGAAATTCTGAACTCGGATGCGGTGGTCTGGGGTGGCAGCGGTATGGTCAATGACGGCGCTTTCTCAACGGGGAAAAAGAACCGGATTACGATCCGGCTTGGCAGGTTTGCGGCGGTGTGGCTGCTGTTTGATGCAAAATAAGGATGTTTGCGTATAATGTAGCAAACACGTAGGAGGGCGACGATGGGGGTTCTGCAGGCGTATCTCGATGATTATGGACTGGTGACGGCGACGGTCAGCCGTTCGTATAACGGCGGTGTAATGAATAATTTTTATCTGCTGGATGAGCGTGGAAAGGCGATGGAATGTCTGATTGCGGGCGTTGAGCAGCACGACAGTGAGACGCATTACCAGCTGACGATTCCGGCGGATTTTGAGTTTGGGCATTCGTATACGCTGTGGGGGGACCATGGTGTGCATACGCCGCTGCAGATGCGCTTCATTACGCAGACCAAAGAGTTTGACCGGCAGTTTGACTATGATGGGCCGCTGGGTCCCCAGTATTCGCCTGAACATACGCAGTTTGTGCTCTGGGCGCCGACGGCTGTTGAGGCGGCGGTCCATGTGCGCTCGGCTTCGGGTGATCTGAAGGTGTATCCGATGAAGCGGGGCATTCAGGGTGTGTGGCGGGCCAATGCGGAAGGTGATCTTTCGCATTCGACCTATGTCTATGTGCTGGAGCGGGATGGGACCGTTGTGTCGACGGTTGATCCCTATGCGTTGAGTTCGACGGCCAACGGCAAGCGTTCGGCAGTCATTGATCCCCGGGTTCTGGAGCAGGTGAAGGATCTTTATCTTCTGCCGCGGCTGGAGTCGATGGTGGACGCGATTGTCTATGAGTGCAACATCCGTGATATGACGAGCTCTCTGGAAACGGGGACGTCGGTTCACGGGACGTATATGGCTTTGACGGAAGACGGTACGACGTGGAAGGGCATTCCAACGGGTTTCAGCCATATCAAGAACCTTGGCGTGACGCATGTGCAGGTGCAGCCGGTCAGTGATTTTGCGACGGTTGATGAGCTGCATCCGGACCGTTCCTATAACTGGGGCTATGATCCGGACAATCTTCTGACGCTGGAGGGTTCGTATTCCTGTCAACCGGAGGATCCGTATGCGCGGATGATTGAGTTCCGGAAGATGGTGACGGCGTTCCATGCGCGGGGCATCAAGGTGAATGTGGATGTGGTGCTGAATCATCTCTACGATGCCTATGCCAGTGCGCTGCAGAAGACGTGTCCATATTATTTCTTCCGCTATTCGGACAACCGGTGGCTGAGCAACGGTTCAGGGTGCGGCAATGATCTGGAGTCGCGGCGGCCGATGATGCGCAACTATCTGACCTATATTCTGACGACATGGATGAAGCTGTATCATGTGGACGGGTATCGGTTTGATCTGATGGGCATTCTCGATGTTGAAACCATGAACATGCTCGCAAAGGCGTGCCGGGCGATCAAACCGGATGCGATGATCTATGGCGAGGGGTGGGATCTGCCGACGGCGCTTCCGCAGCAGGATAAGGCGAAGATCTACAACCAGCGTCAGATGCCGACGATCGGTCATTTCAATGATACGTTCCGTGATGTGAGCCGGGGCTCGGCGGCGGATGATCGCAAGTATGAGCGCGGCTTTCTGACGGGCAATACGGCGCAGGGCTTCGATATGTGCTCGGTGCTGGCAGCTCATACGCAGCCGGCGCCCTACTTTCAGCGGTTTGATAATCCGGATCAGAGCATCAATGCGATGGAGACGCATGACAATGCGACGATCTGGGATAAGATGCACTTCTGCTGCAGGGATGAGCCGCGGGAACAGCGGATCCGGCGGATGAAGATGATGATGGCTGTGACCTGTGCGGCGCAGGGTGTTCCGTTTATCCATGCGGGCTTTGAGTTTGCGGATACGAAGATGGACAATACGAATTCCTACAATGCCGGTGACAAGGTGAATCAGATGAACTGGGACCGTGCGTTCTATGACCGGGAGCTGATTGCCTATATGCGCAAGTGCATTACGCTCAGGAAAAGCTACAAGGGGTTCCGGCTGCGGACGGCGGAGGAAATTGCGAAACATGTGCAGTTCCGCAACCCGGACAGTGCGGTTGTCTTCTATCAGATCGATGTTCCGGATGAGGAAATCGGTGCCGCCGAGGTGCTGGTGATCGTCAACGGTGACTGGAATGCGCATTCGTATCATCTGGATGCGCCGATGGCGTTCCTGCTGGATGAAAACGGGGAATCGGGGGAAAACCTGTATAATGATGTGACGGTGCCGATGTGTTCGGTGCTGGTGCTGAAGAAACCGTTGGAGAGAAAAGATGAAGAAACTGCTGTATAAATCTGCGGCGTTCCTGATGGCCGGGGCCATTGGCCTGGGTGGCCTTGTGCCGGTGTATGGCGAAGAGAATGCGGACAATGCGGACTTTGATGATTTCCTGACGCAGGAATTCGTAGAGGCGATGGAATCGGATTATATGTCCATGCACTTTGCGGTGAAGGACTATGAATCCTATGGCATCGAGAAGCCGGATCTCACGATCGGGGATGCAAGCAAAGAAAGCTACGATGATGCGAAGCAGTCCGCCGAGGAGTCACTGAAGAAGCTCAAGGCTTTTGACTACGATTCTCTCAGTGACAGGCAGAAGACGGACTACGATACCTACAAGGCTTCGCTGCAGGAGACCATTGATCTCAACAGCTATCCGATGCTGGATTCTCTGTTCAATTCGTCCAGCGGCATCATCAACAATCTGCTTACGAACTTTACGGAGTTCGTGTTCTACCGGCAGGAGGATGTGGATGATTATCTGGCGGTTCTGGCAACGGTTCCGGATTACATTGATCAGGCGCTGGAACTGACAAAGCAGCAGGCGGCCCAGGGGTTCTTTCTGAGTGATTCGCAGCTGGATGATACGGAAAGCGACATTTCGAAGTTTACGGAGAAGACGGATGATAATCAGCTGATCGTGATCTTCGATGAGGCGATGGATGCGGCCGATTTCCTTACGGATGAGCAGCGTGCGGACTACAAGGCGAAGAACCGTGATCTGGTGCTGAATTCCTATATTCCGGCCTATGCGAAAGCGGGCGAAGAACTGGAGAAGCTGCGGGGATCGGCGAACTATGAGGGCGGACTTTGCAATTATTCCAACGGGGGCAAGGAATACTACGAGGCACTGGCGCGGTCAAAGTCTTCGACGTCGCTTTCGGTGCAGGAGCAGTTTGATTTCCTGAACAGCTTTATCAGTGATCAGGTGACAGAGATGATCAATCTCTATCGCAAGGATCCCAATATCTACGATGAGTTTGATTCCGAGACGGTGGATGTGACTTCGCCGGAGGATATTCTCAATCAGCTTCAGAACAATCTGCAGGATTATCCGGCCGGTCCGGATGTGACCTATACGGCTTCGTATCTGGATCCGAGTGTGGCCAATGATTCGATCATGGCCTACTATGTGAATCCGCCGATCGATGATCCGACCGACAATGTGATCAAGATCAACGGAAGCAATATCAGTGATACCAATGAGCTGTACGGGACGCTGGCGCATGAGGGCTTCCCGGGGCATCTGTATCAGACGACGTGGTTCCTCAACACGAATCCGAATCCGATTCATGCGGCGATCAGCGAGATCGGTTATACCGAGGGCTGGGCGATGTATGCGGAAGTCAACCAGTTCGCGCACAGTTCTCTGAGTGCCAACGTCGCCGAGATGCAGAAGATCAATACGACACTTGGCTATACGATGGATGCGGCGGCGGATCTGGCGGTGAACGGTCTTGGCTATACGGTTGAAGACCTTGCGGATTGGCTGGATCAGCTGGGGCTGAACAGTGACTCGGCGCAGTCGCTCTATGACTTCGTCGTGTCGCAGCCGGGAGTCATTCTGCCCTACGGCTACGGGATGGCAAAGTTCCTTACCTACCAGCAGGAGGCGGAGGATGCGCTTGGCTCTTCCTACGATGCGGTTGAGTTCAATACGGTGCTGTTAACAGGCGGTGCACGTACATTCGAGCAGCTTGATAAGGATGTGGAAAACTACATTAAAGGCAGCACAGGCACCAGCACCGCAGGTGCCGCTGATGGCGGTAACAGTAACAGCAGTACGTCCGGCGGCAGTTCCTTCCTGGAACGGTATGGCGTTGATATTCTGATCGGTGTGGCTGTTGCGATCGCGATTCTGGCGTTCATTGCGCAGCGTTCGTATCATCGGGATGATCCGTTCGGTGATTGAGCGCCGGCCGCTTTGAAATCATTGTTAATTATGCCCGCGGGGGATTGCCCTGCGGGTTTTAGCGTATACTGGTGTTTATGGGACTGCGTTTAAAAAAAGTTGTTTCTTCTGTTGTGATGGCGGCGGTGCTGCTGTCGGGGTGCGGAAGTGATTATTCGTCTGCTTCATCATCTACATCCGCGTCTGCGACACCTGCTTCTTCGCCCGTACCGGTAGTGACGGATTTTCACTCGGTCGCTGCCCGGGCAGAGACTCTTGCGCGCTATGTCGTGCAGAATGACTGGGATGCGATCAGTGCTTTCTTTGCGTCATCCTCTTGGCAGAACCATTCGCCTTCGCAGCTTCAGGATGCGTTTCTCTCTGCGTCTGACGGCGTGAACGGAGACCGGGTCATTGATGACTGTGCACGGATGGATGGCGATCTGATTACGGGCTTTGCGACGGTCGGTGCCGGTGATACGCAGGTGCGTCTGCGGGTGCGCATGGACGAGAATCGTGAAGTGCTGTCGCTGTACTTTGAAAAACTGCCGGCAGTGCCTGAAGTGGAAGAGACGGATGATTATACGGAAGTGGCGGTGAAGGCTGGCCGTGATCCGGCGGTTAACGGGATTCTGACCCTGCCGAAGAATCATGATTATCCCTATATTGGCATATTGATGCCCGCAGGCCTCAGTGACGGGATGGATGCGTCGGGCAGTGATCCTGCCTTCCGGCGGCAGCTGGCACATGCGCTGGCGTCGGCCGGTGTAGCGACCATCCGCTATGATATGCGCAGCTATGAGGATCCGTTATTGACGGAAGAAGACGGATGGTCGCTGGATCTTCTGATGAATCAGGATCTTGCCTGGACGATACATCATCTGGATCAGTACGCGGTGGATGCGACGAATATCTTCTATGTTGGCTGCGGTGTCAGCGGGGGACTTGGCTTTGGTGAGATGAATGAGCATTATGAGATGACCAAGGGACTGGTGCTCATGGATGTACCCTACGCGGACGATGGTCTTTCGTTGTTCGGCTCCTATTACGGGCTGGATGAGGATACGGTTTTGGAGGCGCGT
This sequence comes from Galactobacillus timonensis, assembly GCF_900240265.1. Lineage (NCBI taxonomy): Bacteria > Bacillati > Bacillota > Erysipelotrichia > Erysipelotrichales > Erysipelotrichaceae > Galactobacillus > Galactobacillus timonensis. The sequence goes on along the minus strand of NZ_LT964739.1, from coordinate 381,910 downwards.
GCGGCTCTGGAAGCGGAAGAACCGGATCTGAAGGCTCTGGTTGGGGAGTATCCTCTGTCCTATTGGAACGAGTGGAATTCGCTGCTGAGTTCTTCATTATTGGTATCGGGAAGCTATCGGCGGCTGGTGCTGAGCGATGATGAAGCAATCTATGATGCGTGGGATCAGGGGACGAAGCGGTATACGGAGATGGCTTCCTATGATTCGTTTACGGATGAGGACGGGTCGATGAGTACTGTGGCGGCTGACATTGCGGCATGGCTCGATGGCGAGGATCTTCCAAGCCAGATAGAGAAAAAGGATTCCGGTACAACTACGATAGGCGGGAGGAAATCTTGATGGTTCATAATGACTGGTGGCCCTGGCTGCAGCAGGAGTGGCAGCAGCCCTACTTCAGAGAGCTTTCGGCCTTTGTGCATGAGCAGTATGCGACAAAGGTTGTCTATCCGCCGAAGGCAAAGGTGTTTTCGGCGTTTGAGGCATGTGAATACAAGGATATCAAGGTGGTGATTCTGGGTCAGGATCCTTATCATGAGCCTCATCAGGCCCACGGGATGTGCTTTTCCGTGCTGCCCGGGACCCCGCTTCCCCCTTCGCTGGTCAATATCTTTACGGAGCTGCACAATGAGCTTGGCTGCCGGATGCCCAACAACGGCTATCTGATGCCGTGGGCGAAGCAGGGATGCTTTCTGCTCAACACCGTGATGACCGTGGAAGAGGGCAGAGCCAATTCGCATGCGGGACACGGCTGGGAGACGTTTACGGATCATGCGATCATGAAGATCAATGAGAAAGAGGATCCGGTCGTGTTTCTTCTGTGGGGGCGCAATGCGCGCAATAAGGCGGGGATGATTGATCGTTCGCGCCATCTGGTGCTGGAGGCGGCCCATCCTTCACCTCTGAGTGCGTATCACGGCTTCTTCGGGTGCGGTCATTTTATGAGGACAAATGAGTTTCTGAGCACGCACGGGAAGGAACCGATGGACTGGCAGATTCCGGATCTGCCGTGATGTATGCATGTATATACGGGCATGGGCGGTGTTTTTTGTGTTTCGCCCTATCTTTTCAAGTTATAATGATCTTACATCAGGGGATAATCAACCCGGGGAGAGTGACTTGTTATGAATAACATGGTAGCTATGATCCTTGCGGGCGGCCGCGGTTCTCGTCTGCACGACCTGACGAAGAAAATCGCTAAGCCGGCAGTCCACTTCGGCGGTCGTTACCGGATCATTGACTTTCCACTCAGCAACTGCGCCAATTCCAATATCAAAAGTGTTGGCGTATTAACACAATATGAATCGGTTCTTCTGAACTCCTATGTAGCCCGCGATCATTCCTGGGGTCTTGACACGAATGATGGCGGTGTTTACGTGCTTACGCCTCGTGAGAGAAGTGAAGTCGGCCTGGAGGAATACCGGGGTACGGCGGATGCGATCAGTCAGAACATTGATTTTCTGGATTCGATGAATCCGGATTATGTGCTGATTCTTTCGGGCGATCACATCTACAAGATGAACTACGAGAAGATGCTGCAGTTCCATCTGGAGAAGCAGGCGGATCTGACGATTGCGGTTCGTCCGGTTCCGCTGCGTGAGGCGAGCCGTTTCGGCATCATGAATACGGATGCCAACGGGATGATTACGGAGTTTGAGGAGAAGCCGGAACATCCCAAGAGCAATCTTGCGTCGATGGGTGTCTATATTTTCACCTATAAGCTGCTGCGGAAGTATCTGATTGCGGATATGAAGAATCCGGAGAGTCATCATGACTTCGGCAAGGATATCATTCCGGCATATCTGAATGATAAGCGCCGTCTGGCGGCCTTCCAGTTCAAGGGGTACTGGATGGATGTCGGAACGATTGATTCGCTCTGGGAAGCCAACATGGATCTGATCAAGGAGGACAGTGATCTGGATCTTTCGGACAAGAACTGGCGCATCTATACGGAGGATGTGAACGCCCTTCCGCAATACATCGGTCCGGATGCGAAGGTGAGCAACTGCTACATTACGCAGGGTGCTGTCATTGAGGGTTCGGTGGAGAATTCGGTGATCGGTACCAACTGCCGGATCGGCAAGGGCGCGAAGGTCATTGATTCTGTCATTATGCCGGACGCAATCATTGAGGACAATGCGACGGTTACGCGCTGCATCGTTGCGGATGACGTTGTCGTCAAGGCAGGTTCCTCCGTCGGCTCAAAGAACAGCGAACACATCGAACTGGTCGCATGTGACAGGGAGGCGTAAGGGAGACGGATATGCAGGCACTTGGAATCGTTACTTTTGAAGATAATACAGCTACGATTGAAGGTCTCGGCGATTATCGTCCGGTACCGGCAATTTCGTTCATGGGACGTTACCGGATCATCGACTTCATCCTGAGCAATATGACGAATTCCGGCATTGACTCGGTGCAGGTCTACTGCAAAGAGAAGCCGCGGAATCTGTTTGAGCATCTCGGTGACGGCAGTCATTACAACATCAACTCGAAGCGCGGCATGTTACGGATTCTGTATGGCGAGAAGTCGTTCTCGTCGGAGGTATACAACCATGATGTGGCGAACTATCTGCTCAATATGCAGTACATTGAGCTGGATCCAAATCCCTATGTCGTTATTGCGCCGAGCTACTTTGTTTATTCCATTGATTTCAATGATGTGCTGAAGCAGCATGTTGAATCCAAAGCGGATGTGACCATTCTTTATACGTCGACTAATGACGGTAAGCGGGCGTTCCTGGGCTGCGATACGCTGGAAATGGATAAGACGCACAGCATCACGGCGTTCGGCAAGAACCGTGGCTCGCGCAAGAATGAGACCATTTCGATGGAAGCTTATGTGATGCGCAAGGATCTGTTCATTTCGCTGGTCAAGGAGGCGGCAGAAGTTTCGTCTCTGTACTGGTTCAAGGACATTCTGCATGACAAGGTGAAGGATCTTGACATGAAGGGCTACGGTGTCCGCGGCTTCGTCGGCTGCATCAATTCGCTGTCGGAGTACTATCGTATTTCGATGGAGCTGCGTGATCTCAAGACGGCTCAGCAGCTGTTCCGCAAAGGATGGCCGGTGTATACGAAGACGCACGACTCATGTCCGACGCGTTTTTCGCCTGACAGTTCGGTTTCCAATTCATTTATCGCAAACGGTGCGGAGATCGATGGTACGGTGACGGGTTCGATCATCAGCCGTGATGTGCATGTCGGCAAGGGCGCTGTCGTTACTGACAGTATCATTCTTCCGCATTCGTTCATCGACGATAATGTGAAGCTGGATCATGTGATCGTTGATAAGTATGCGATGGTTCACCATATCAAAAAGCTGGAAGGTACCGATGAGAAGCCTGTGTATGTCGGGCGTCGGGACCGTATCTGATTCAATTCGACAGGAGATATAGCTATGGGCAGATCCATTCTATTTGCGGCTTCGGAGGGGCTTCCCTTCTGCAAAACCGGCGGCCTTGCGGACGTCATCGGCTCCCTTCCGAAAACTCTGGCAAAACGGGGCCACGATGTGCGTGTCGTTCTGCCTCTGTATAAGAGTGTCATTGAGAAGCACTATGATGAGCTGACGCGTCTGGGTACGATTCAGGTACATTCGGGCTGGATCGATCAGCCGGCGACCTACTATACGGCGACGGTCGATGGCGTTGTTTACTACTTCATTGAGCATCAGGGCTACTTTGAGCGTGACGGCTTCTATGGCTATGACGATGACGGGGAGCGGTTTGCGTTCTTCCAGCGTGCGGTTCTGGACATGATCTATTTCATTGACTGGTGGCCCAACATCATTCAGTCCAATGACTGGCAGTGCGGCATGATTCCGCTGCTTTGCCATGCGTGCTATGCGGATGATCAGCGGTATCAGAACATTCGCCATATCTTTACGATTCACAATCTGGCATTCCAGGGAAATTTCGGAGTTGATATGTTGCCGAGCTGCCTGGGACTGGATTACTACTATTTCGACAATGGTTCGATCAAGTTCGATTCCGGCATTTCGTTCATGAAGGCCGGCATCGTCTATGCCGATAAGGTGACGACTGTTTCTCCGACTTATGCGCAGGAGATTCTGACGGCGAGCTTCGGCGAGCGTATGGACAGCATTTTGCGTTACCGCCGCGATGATCTTGTCGGTATTGTCAACGGCATCGATACCAATACCTGGAATCCGAAGAAGGATCCGCGTCTTGCCAAGAACTATGATCTTCGTACGTGGGTATCGGGCAAGAAGGCCAACAAGCTTGCGCTGCAGCAGATGCTGGGGCTCAAGGAAACCAACGATGTGTGCATGATCGGACTGGTTTCGCGTCTGAC